>JAILQN010000328.1 GCA_024699005.1 Clostridia bacterium | reverse complement strand
GATGAATATCGACATGACCTCGGACAGGTTGGAACCGAGCAGGAACTGGATCGCCTTGCGTATATTGTCGTAGATCCTTCTGCCTTCGCCCACGGCGCCGACTATGGTGGCGAAGTTGTCGTCCGCGAGCACCATATCCGCGACGTTCTTGGTAACGTCCGTTCCGGTGATACCCATGCCGACGCCTATGTCGGCGGTCTTGATGGACGGCGCGTCGTTGACGCCGTCGCCGGTCATGGCGGTGATATGGCCCTTGTCCTGCCACGCTTTGACTATCCTCGTTTTGTGCTCTGGTTGGACCCTGGCGTAAACGTAGTTGGTCTCCACCTTGTCGGCGAATTCCTCGTCCGTAAGCTTCTCCAGATCGGAGCCGGTCATGGCCTGGGCCTCGTCGGTCAGTATGCCGAGTTCTCTTGCTATTGCGACCGCGGTATCTTTATGGTCGCCGGTTATCATGATGGGAGTGATGCCCGCGCCGCGGCACTCTTCGATAGCTGCCTTGACCTCCGGTCTGACGGGGTCTATCATGCCGACTAGTCCTACGAATACAAGATCGTGCTCCAGGGTATCGGCGTCGTAAGAATCGGGAACCTCTTTATATTTCCTCATGGCGCAGGCGAGTACCCGCAGGGCCTTGTCTGCCATGCGCTTGTTCTGAGCGGCTATCTCCGCCTTGATCTCGGCGTTCATAGGCACTACTTTGCCCTGATACTGGGCGTATTTGCACCTGTCCACAAGCACGTCGGGCGCGCCTTTTGTGAACTGTACGGCGCCTTCTCCCTGGGCGTGGACCGTGCTCATCAGCTTTCTGCCGGAGTCGAAGGGGGCCTCGCCTATACGGGGCATTTTTTCCTCAAGGTCGTTTTTGTTGAGTCCCATGGAGAGCGCGTAGTTGACAAGCGCCGCTTCCGTGGGCTCGCCGGTGACCTTTCCCTCTGCGGAAACGCGCACGTCGGTGCAAAGCGCCATCATGGTGGCAATGTTCTTTTTGTCTGCGTCGGTGGCGTTCTCGCCGTCGGCGGAGCAGTACTCGTCCACCACGGTCATGACGTTCTGGGTCAGGGTGCCGGTCTTATCAGAACAGATGATCTGCGTGCAGCCGAGAGTTTCGACGGCGGTCAGCTTGCGGATGATGGCGTTCTTTTTGGACATCGTGGTGACGCCCATGGAAAGGACTATGGTGACGACCGCGGCAAGACCCTCGGGAATGGCGGCGACCGCCAGTGCGACCGCGACCATGAAGAAGTTGAGCGCGATCTCAAAACTGAACGGTTCTTTGTTGACGACCAGGCTTTCCACAAGCTGGAAGCCGAATATGAAAACGCATATCGCGACGACCGCGATGGTCATGATCTTGCTCAGCTGATCGAGCTTGATCTGCAGGGGCGTCTCGCCCTCCTCGGCTTTGGAAATCGCGTCGGCAATTTTGCCCATTTCGGTGTCCATACCGGCGGCGACGACCACGGCTTTGCCCCTGCCGTAAACCACGGTGGAACCCATGTAAGCCATGTTTTTGCGGTCGCCCAGAGGTACCGCCTCATCGTCTCTGCCGAATACGGTATTGATTATCTTATCGACCGGGACGGATTCTCCGGTGAGCGCCGCTTCTTCGATCTTCATGCTGGCGCTCTCAATGATGCGGCAGTCCGCGGGAACGGCGTCGCCCGCCTCAAGTACGATAACGTCGCCCACGACAAGGTCTTCGCTCTTGACGGATACGACCTCGCCGTCGCGCAGGGTCTTTGTTGTGGCGGCGGACATCTCCTGCAGAGCCTCTATCGCCTTTTCGGCCTTGCTCTCCTGATAGACGCCAAGGACAGCGTTGACTATGACGACGAAAAGAATGATGATAACGTCGGAGGGGAATTCCTTTTCGACAACGGAAAGCACCGCGCTTATCGCCGCCGCGACAAGCAGGATGATGATCATCGGATCCGTAAGCTGGGAGAAGAACCGTTTGATAAGCGAGTCCTTCTCGGCCTCTTTTAGTTTGTTTTTGCCGTTAGTCTCCAGACGTCTGGCGGCTTCCGCCGAGTTTAAGCCGTCTGCCGTCGAATTGACTTCGCTCAGTACGGCGGAGACTTCCTGTTTGTAAAAGTCCATAGCGTCAGTTTCCTTTCACTGTATAGTGTTATATACTAAAAAAGACTCATGCACAGCGAATCAGGCCGTACATGAGTCTCGTTAACGGTAGATTGCGATCTGGGACCGCAAGTACTTATCTGTGCCAAGCCGGCGTCAGGCACCGACCATGATGTTGACAGCAGACGCGCAAAACAACCCAATCGGACTGCCGGAGCGCCAACTACTCCCTCATAACATTATTTAATTGTGTTTTTATTTTAGCAGACAAAGCGGGAGTTGTCAACAGATTTTTTTGTCGGAAAAATGAGTTTGTCTCAGATCTTTTTATTGTATGTCTCAAGATCCGCCTGCCGGATCGCAGCACGCATGATCTTGCCGCTGGTGGTTTTTGGCAGTTCGCTTACGAATTCGATGACCCTGGGGTATTTATAAGGAGCGGTCTCATGTTTTACGTGATTTTGCAGCTCTTTTATAAGCTCCGGTGAAGGTTCGTAACTGCGTGTCAGGACGATCGTCGCTTTGACTATCTGACCGCGCATCGGATCAGGCACCGCAGTGACCGCGCATTCCAGAACGGACGGATGGCTCATAAGAGCGCTTTCGACTTCGAATGGGCCGATGCGGTAGCCGGAGCATTTGATGACGTCGTCGTTCCTTCCCACGAACCAGTAATAGCCGTCGGAATCGCGCCAGGCAGTATCTCCTGTGGAATACGTGCCGCCGTCCCAGGATTCCGCCATGGCCTCCGGATTTTTGTAATACTCCCGGAACAGCCCTGTCGGGGGATCGATATCCGTGTTCTTTATGACGATATTGCCGACCATTCCGTCCTCGCAGGATCTGCCGTTTTCGTCGACTATATCTATGTCATATATCGGTGTGGGCTTGCCGGTGGAACCGGGGCGAACGTCAAACCAGGGGAAATTCGCGAAGAGCACGCTGCCCTCGCTCTGGCCGAAGCCCTCGCGTATCTCCATGCCGGTGTACTTCTGCCATTTGTAGTATACCTCGGGATTCAGCGGTTCTCCTGCCATGGAGCAGTGTCTGATGGAGGAGAAGTCGTAACGGGTCAGATCCTCCTGGATAAGATAGCGGTATATTGTGGACGGTCCGCAGAAGGAGTTGAGTTTCAGTTTCTCCATGATCTCGAGCATCCTTTTGGGATTGAAACGAAGAGTGTCATAAGTGACGATTATCGCGCCGCAGATCCACTGACCGTATATTTTGCCCCAGGCGAACTTCGCCCAGCCTGAGTCCGCCTGAGTCAGGTGGCGGCATCCGTCGTAGACCTGCTGCCAGTACTTTGCGGTGACGATATGTCCCAGCGGAAGCGTGAAGTCGTGCAGGATCATCTTCGGCTCTCCGCTTGTGCCGGAGGAGAAATATATCAGCATCGGGTCGGAGTTGTGAGTCGCGTCCTCTCCGGTCGGTCTTTCAAATACGGGCGAGGCAGCCGCCAGATCGGCGGAAAGACTGCGCCAGCCCTCCGGCGCCTCACCGAGAACGGAGACGTACTGCAGGGTTTTGCAGTCGGGACGGGCAGTATTGACGTGACCGATGATCTGATCGTCATCCGCACAGCAGATCATTCTGACGTCCGCGGCGTTGCAGCGGTATACGATATCGTGCGCCATGAGCTGGAATGTCGCGGGGATGACCACCGCGCCGAGCTTGTGCAGGCCCACCATGACAAACCAGACCTCCGGACGCTGGCGCAGCATGATAAGGACCTTGTCGCCTTTGTTTATGCCGAGGGTTTTGAACATATTGGCCGCACGGTTGGACTGCTCTTTGACATCGCCGAACGTGAAATGGCGTTCGTTGCCGTCGTCGTCACACCAGATAAGAGCCTCTCTGTCCGGATCTTCGGCGGCGAATTCATCGACCACATCGAAACCGAAGTTGAAGTTATCGGGGACCAGTATCTTAAAGTTCTGACAGAAATCCTCATAGCTGTCAAAATCTATTCTGTTTACGAATCTTTCAAGCATGGATCTGCCCCCTTACTCCGCGATAACGGTCAGGAATTTTGCCGTTTCGGTAACTGCGCGCTGACCGTGAGGTTTCTCCGGGCAGAAATAGATGCTGTCACCCGCGTCGAGCCTGAATTCCCTGCTGCCTACCGTAACCACGATCGAGCCCTCGATAACATAGTTGAACTCCTGACCGGAATGCTTGACAAGCTCCGCGGTCTCGGACTGGGAGAGTGTGACGATCATCGGGTCCATTATGCGGTGTTTGTAGTTGAAGGCAAGCGCGGAGAATGAGTAACCGGGGTAACGCTCCACCTTGATGCCGTTGCCTCCGCGCACAACGGTGTAATCGTCCATTCTTGGCACGTCTCCGGTCATAAGGACCGTCGGATCTACCTTGAAGTACGCCGCTACCTCATAGAGCATGCTTATCGGTATGTCTTTTTCGCCGTTTTCATACGCGAGATACTCATTTGTGTCTATTCTGAGTTTAAGCGCGACATCTTCGGCTGTAAGATCGAGTATGTCGCGAAGTTCACGGATCCTGTCCGATATCTGCTTGATATAATCGTTCATGATGTCTCCTCACTGTCTTCAAGTTCCTTCATTTGTTCGAGTTCCTCCCGGCTGACGGTGATCTTCGCGTCTTTAAGGAGTTTGACGTCGGCTTTGTCGAATATCTGCGGAGGGGAGTCCGGATTTTTCTCCAGTTTGACAGTCAGCTTGCCGGTGAGCAGATTGACCGACGTGACTTCGCCTTTGCCCTCCGGAGTGTTTACCAGCGCTCCGACTTTGGGTGAGTTTTTCAACAGCTGCTCGTATGTCTCCTGCTCGTATTTCAGACAGCACATAAGCCTTCCGCATGCGCCGCTTATTTTTGAGTTGTTCAGCGACAGGCCCTGTTCCTTGGTCATTTTGATCGTGACCGGCTGGAAGCTGTTGAGAAACTGCTTGCAGCAGAACGGCCTTCCGCATACGCCTAAGCCCCCGAGCAGCCGTGTTTCGTCCCTTACTCCGATCTGCCGGAGCTCTATCCTGGAACGGAACACGCCGGCAAGCTCGCGCACAAGTGCGCGGAAATCCACCCTTGAGGGGGCGGTGTAATAAAAAAGGATCTTGCTGCCGTCAAACAGGTAATCGACTCCGACAAGCTTCATGTCGAGCGCGTAGGCAACGACCCGTTTCTTGAATATCTCTCCGGCTGTTTTTTCCGCGTCCAGCAGCTTATAGTATCTGTCGATATCCTTGGGGCTTGCCATATACTTTATGGGACCGGGCGGCGCTGAAGCAAACAGCTCCTCGTGCATCTCGTGGTTGGGCGAGTAAACAAAACCGCACTCCACTCCGCGCTGGGTGTCCACCACCACGAACTGACCGCGCCGGAAGGTCACGCCGTCCGTGCGGTAGAACAGAGTCTTTGAATCGGGTTTAATTCTTACTCCAATAACTTCTATCATTGTATCCTCTTTAAAAAACCGAAGAAAATTTTACGGTCATCAGTGTCAGAAACAGATTCTGATTCATAGAGCCGTCGGTATAGCGCAGACCGTCGTTTATCACGGCGCTGATATCAAAAAGTTCCTCCGCTTTGAGCTTTTTTGCGAGCCCTTCGGCAGCTTTGCCGGAGCGCGCGTCCGGGGCAGCATAGACAGGATTTGAACCGTTTTTCACGGCGAGAGCGTCGCGCACAAGTTCGTTCATCCGCTCCAGTACTCCCTCGTTCTGCCGTCTGTCGCCTATTTTGCCCAGCGCTATAAGGATGTTATATTCGTTTTTAGACACTATCGCGGCAAGGATATCGCAGGCAGTATCGTCGTATTTCTGAAGGGTCTTGTCGCTCGTCCTGTTTTCCGCAGCGCCAGCGCTGAATACCGTGACGCGTGATCGTATCGTTTCGCGGAAGTCGGATGGACTGCGCGCTGTCATGACGATCTTTGATACGGGCGAAGGATCCTCCAGGACCTTTAAAAGTGTATCCTGCTGGATCTCGCCTATGCCGGACATCTCGTACAGCAGAAAGATCTGATACGGTTCGGAAAGAGGCTTCTGATTGCTCTTTGCGACAAGCTCAGAGCGCAGCACGTCCACGTTATATACGGCTTCCTTCTTCTTATCGTCCCTTGGAACGAGTCGGACGTCCGGGTAAGAACCTGCTTTGATCCTGCGGCATGCTTCGCATTTGCCGCAGGGGCGCTTTTTCTCATTTTTGCAGAAAAGAGCCTGGCACAGCCAGAGCGCGCTTGCCCGGCGGTCCTTTTCCTGCCCGCCCGTGAACATCACCGCATGCGAAAGCCTGCCCGAGTTTATCTGACGGGCAAGGTTCTGCCCCGCATCCTCCGGGAGCGGCAATCTGGAGATGTCGTACAGCATGTGTTTTGTGTTGTCTGTTGTGCTTTGAGATTATTAATTATGAACTCTGATAAAAAAAGAAACCACTCTGATTTCGGTCACACGGCATGCAGGCTTACTGTATCGCACGGGCAGACCGCTTAATGCTGCTCGGTTCCCCGCCTGACATGGTTCACAGCGCTCCGTCGTACAGGACCAACACGCCGCATGACCGAAATCGGACTGATTTC
>JAILQN010000272.1 GCA_024699005.1 Clostridia bacterium | reverse complement strand
GATAAAGAAGATATGATAAGTATACAGATCATTATCACAGCGAGACTTTTTTTCATGTTTGATCTCCCGGGTATTCTTTGGAATGTTTTTTCCAGTATAACAATTGCTTCCATATTTTGCAACATCTAATTGTAATGATTGACATAAAAGACAACAATTGATAAAATGAAAAAGAAATATAAGAATAAGGGAAAAAAGTAATGAGTCCTGCAAAAACGTTTGAACGGGTCACGCATCCTTTCGGTCCGCTTTTCGACCCGGAATGCCGGGTGCTGATTCTCGGCAGTATGCCGTCGGTCAAAAGCCGTGTGCAGTCTTTCTTTTACGGACATCCGCAAAACCGTTTCTGGCCGCTCCTCGCGCGTCTTTTTGACGAACCGGCCCCCGGAACGATCGAAGAAAAACGAGCTCTCGCTCTTAAACATCATGTGGCTTTATGGGACGTGATCGCAAGCTGCGAGATAATAGGTTCGTCCGATGCGGACATACGGAACGTCACGCCGAACGACCTGTCGCCGATATTCAACTCAGCTCCTATCAAAAAGGTTTTCTGCAACGGAAGGACAAGCGGCGCGTATTTCGCGCGTCATCAGCAAAAAACTCTCGGAATCGAAGCCGTTACGCTGCCGTCCACAAGCCCCGCAAACGCCGCCTGGAATATGGATCGTTTATATGAAGCCTGGAAGATCGTTGCGGATGTGGCTGAAGGAAACAATTAAATACATAGACTTGAGCTTTGAACTGTATTCTTACTGAATCAACGTATATTTTAAACCCGCCACACGGACGGGTTTATTTTTTTGAAACAATCATTCGATCCTGTGACCGTTTTTGATCTTTATGGTCGCGATGGCGATCTTGAGCGCACCGGACATTTCGTCCCCGTCAAAGGTCACGTTCGCCTCGAAATTCAGTTCTCTGCCGGCCGGCGTGATGAGTTTGCCCTTGCCCGTAAGACTGTCGTCGCCGACCTCTTCGATCGTGTCAAAACGAAGACTGACTTTCCTGAGCTGTTCCGGAAGCTGTATATCAACAGCATAATTTCCGTCGACATCGCTGATGGTAACAAAAACGTCCCCGCTGAATTTCAGTATCTGCACGTTGATACTGCCCTGCCATTTTCCTATACCGATCATATAAAACACCTCGTTTTTTTTGTTCATAATACAATCAATTTTCCTGCCTGTCAATAATCTGGATAATTTTTTTCAAAAATCTGCAATAATGTTTCAACATTCCTGCATTTTTAACCGATTAAGCTTGATACTGATATCAAAATATGATAAAATAATACCAAATCTAAAATGAAAGGACCCACAACGATGACTCACAAAAAGCCTTTGGATGAAGACGAATACAGAAGCTACGAATTAAAATCCGACGAAACAAAAGTCAGCGCGCGTTCATTGATGAAAGGCGCCGGACTTACCGACGAACAGATCCGACGTCCCTTTATCGGGATCTGCAACTCTTATTCCAATATTTTCCCCGGCCATTCCAATCTTGACAAGATCGGTCAGGCTGTAAAAGACGGAGTTCTGATGGGCGGCGGCACGCCCGTTGAGTTCGGCACTATCGGTATTTGCGACGGAATGGTAATGGGTACGGACGGCATGAAGTATTCTCTGCCCAGCCGTGAACTGATCGCAGACAGCGTGGAAACCATGGCAAAAGCTCACATCTGCGACGCTCTTGTGCTTGTTTGCGGATGCGATAAGATAATTCCCGGTATGATCATGGGCGCGCTCAGGATCGACCTTCCTTTTATAGTAGTCACCGCAGGTCCCATGCTGCCGGGCCGTTACAACGGCAGCCGTGTCGACGTGCAGAGCATCGCCGAATGCGCCGGACAGGTAATAGCGGGAACTCTGGACAGCGAAGAATACTGCGCATACGAGGATGAAGTCTGCCCCACCTGCGGTTCATGCCAGGGCATGTTCACAGCCAATTCCATGGCGTGTATGACAGAAGTTCTGGGTATTTCTCTTCCGGGAACCGGCACTATTCCCGCCGTGAACTCAAGACGAATACATATGGCAAAGCGTTCCGGTATGCGGGCAGTCGAACTGGCGAAATACGATTTCAAGCCTTCCGATTTTATCACGCAGGAATCATTTTATAACGCGATCAAGCTGGATATGATGCTGGGCTGTTCAACGAATACTGCGCTTCATCTGCCCGCTCTTGCGCATGAAATGGATATAGACATCACTCTGGATGATTTTGACCGGATCGGCAGAGCCACACCGCATCTTGTGAAACTCTCCCCTTCCGGTCCTCATCTTATGGTCGACCTGGATAACGCAGGCGGAGTTTCCGCGGTGATCCGTCAGGCGATCGACGAAGGGGTCATATGGGGCGATCAGCAGAC
>JAILQN010000218.1 GCA_024699005.1 Clostridia bacterium | reverse complement strand
AAGATCGATGGACGCGATTTCGCAGTACGCCTGCGCTACGGGGACGGATTCTCCCGCTCTGAGGGCGCTCGCCTCAAAGCTCGGTTCAGATACCGTGTCGGAGATCAGGGGATTCTGTCCCGAAAAACTCAGCGGCGGAGTAGATTATCTGCCGAAAACGGAAGTATTTCCGTCGGGCGTCGCACTTTGCCGCAGCTCATGGGGCGCGGACGCGACCCTGTTTGCCGTCAGGGCGGGCGCCTGCTGGAATCACTCTCATAATGATTCCGGTTCTTTTGTGATCTATCACAAGGGGAGGCCGTTTTTCACGGACAGCGGTACCTGCTCTTACGAGTCACCGCTGTACCATGCGTATTACTGTCAGGATCAGGCTCACAGCACCGTTCTCGTGGGCGGCAGAGGCCGCCGGGACGAGGAGCTGTACAGAGGCACCAAGTTCCCGGCGCAGATCACGGACAGCTTTTCGACCGACGGGCTTTTCTTCGTTCAGGTCGACTGCGCCGGTCCCATGGCGCATCTTGTCTCGCGGCTGTTCAGGAATTTTATCTGGATAGATAACAGGATCCTCGTCGTCTTTGATGAGATCTTCAGCCATGAAGAGGAAAACGTTCAGTTCACCCTGCATTACGACGGCGAGTATTTTTTGGAAAACGATTCCGTGATCATCTCAAACGACCCGGCAAAAGCGCGTTTCAAAACGGTATATCCCGATAATACGGAGATATGCACTAAGATCGGTCATGACGATCATAAAGAAACGATACCCAGAGAGTACCTTGTGGTTTCAACAAAGGAAAAACGCAGGACGAATTTTATGATCCACACGATAGAGCTCGATCCTGACGGGCGGGAAACTGTCGTGGAAAATCTGACCGGCGAAAATCAGATCGGCGTGAGGATAACGGACGCGGACAGGGAATATGATATCATCTTCAATACTTACGCCGACGGGCACGTGATGCACGACAATACCAATAACGTTATTGCCGGATATGATACGGACGCTTATATGCTTGTGATCACAAGGAATATAATACAGCAGAAAGAAAAGGCGCTTGTCGTCTGCGGCAGTTATCTGCGCCGCGGCGGGGATGCGCTGTTTTCATCTTTCACAAAAAAGACGGTTGAAATAAAAATATGAGAGCTGAAGCAATATTTATCGGCACGGAACAGGCGATAACCGACGCATACAGCGACCGGGTCCGCTGCGCTGTCGCAGCGATGACGGAGCTTATGCCCGGTTATCTCGACGAAGCGGCGCTCCGTGAGGCTGCTGCGCAGGGGCTTCTGACCGAAACGGAATACGTGTTTTCTACCTGGGGCATGGTGCCGCTTAGCGAAGATGAGATCGCGCGATACATGCCGTCTCTTAAAGCGGTATTTTACGCCGCGGGGACAGTCAGGGCATTCGCTCTTCCTTTTCTGAAACGGGGAGTCCGCGTTTTCTCCGCCTGGGGAGCGAACGCCGTACCGGTAGCTGAGTTTACGGTCTCGGAGATCATCCTTGCCAACAAAGGTTTTTTCCGCGGGCTTCACAGAGGAGGCGCCGCCGGATGGCCTGAACACGACGGCGCGAGACCGTGCCCGGGAAATTACGGTACGCTTGTGGGCATCATAGGCGCGGGTATGATCGGCTCTATGGTGACAGAACGGCTAAAGCAATATAATCTCCGCGCCGAGGTGTTTGATCCGTTTCTTTCATATGAACGAGCCGCAGACCTCGGAGCGAAAAAAGTCGAAAGGATAGAACAGGTGTTCGAAGACTGTCATGTGGTGTCCAATCATCTTGCAGATAATCCGCAGACAGCAGGGATGATCGGCAAAAGCTGTTTTGACCGGATGGATCCCCGGGGCGTGTTCATAAATACCGGCAGAGGCAGGCAGGTCGTTGAGAACGAACTTATCGCCGCACTGAAAAAAAGTCCGTCAAGGACTGCCGTCCTTGACGTTACCTGGCCTGAACCGCCGGAGAATGCAAGCGAGCTTTATACGCTTCCGAACGTTTTCCTTACTCCGCACATCGCAGGTTCCTTAGGTTCCGAGATACAGCGTATGGGGGAATATATGTTTGCTGAGTTCGAGGCGTTCATTTCCGGAAAACCGACAAAATATGAAGTCACCGAGGCAATGCTCGCGACAATGGCATGACATGTTACAGCTTTCTCAATATGTCAAGTACGTGATGCGACGCGCCGATAAGATCCTGTCTCTCGCAGGTCGCAAAATGATAGTCTATCCATTTTGAAAATGTGAAATCATCCGCCGAGTCTATAAAATCGCGCATATAATTTGTGGCTCCGTCAGCAGCGACCAGCTTTTCGCGGGCGACGTCCGCTGTTTTGTTAAGAGCGGCTATGTCCTCGGTACGGACCAGATCGAACAGTTCCTTCGGTTCGCTGACGCAATGCCATTCTTTCGTGAGCATTCCGTTCCGGAGCAGTTCGCGCAGGTTCTCTTTCTGAAAAGCGTATTGAATGACCGTCGGTTCGTTCATGCAGTAAGAGACAAGAATATATCCGTCTTTTTTTGTAACCCTTACCGCTTCGGCAAGGGCTTTTTGTTTTTTCCCGAACGAAAAAAGATGATACATGGGCCCCAGCAGCAGAGTCATATCAAAGCAGCCGTCCGATAAAACGGAGAGATCGAGCGCGTTGCCCTGCATGACGGTGATCGGTTCGCTGCCGTCGAGCTTTTGCCGCAGCAGATCAAGATTGTGTTCAATAAGTTCCACCGCCGTGACGCTGAATCCCTCTTTCGCGAGCGGGATACTGTATCGTCCCGTGCCGGCGCCGACTTCGAGTATGCGCTCTGCGTCTGTGTTTTCCGCGCAGGCGTGGATATATTTCATCGTGGTGAGATACTCCACCTGTCCGTGCTTTGAGAGCAGCCGTCCCTCTTCATCGTAATTATCGTAATACTGTGTTAAGAGATCATTGATATTCATTGTTTTATATCATACAAACCAGTTCTTTGCAGAGCAAAACCAGATCGTAACGGACGCCTTCTCTGCTTCTCCAGCCTCTCTTGTCCCATTCTTCACCGGAGAGATCGTCTCCGCCGTAGATCAGCGCTCCGTAAGAGAAATTCCGGACCTGTGCGACTGCGATACAGCCCGCCTGTTCCATTTCAACGATTTTTGCGCCTTCCTGTTTTCTTGCTGCGATCCTGCCTTCGGTTTCCCTGAAGATCGCGTCCGTCGTCCATGTGAGTCCGCGGATATGAGAGACGCCTTTCTCCCTCAGATGACGGGCGATCTTTTCCGTAACTGCGGGATCGGTATAAATGACCCGTGACGGAGTAACGTACTGATAAGAGAACCCTTCGTCACGAATGGCTCCTTCTACCAGAAGGAGCTGTCCGACTTCTATATCCTTATACAAAACGCCGCCTCCGCCGCAAAACATGACTTTACCAATCCCCAATGCGTTGAACAGATCAAGATTCCCGGCGCAGGCCGGGCAGCCGACCTGTCCGAGCGTCAGCAATACGTCCGGCTGATCGCAGAACCGGTATATCGGTATCGGGTTTTCGCCGGATATGACGCGTTCTGTTTCAATCGTTCCGCGGAGCTTCAGTTTCTCTAATACCTCCGGGAAAAAGATGATGACCAGCTTGTCTGTTTCAAACTTCTTTTTTGCGAAAACGGAGGGGTTCAGCTTCGCAGAGGGATCATCGTCAAATTCCAGAACCGGAAAATCATTTTTGAAAAGCATTTCTATGTTTCTCCCTGTTGATGCAATATCAATATATACCGGATCAAGGGAAAAAGCAACAAAAGGTTCATAATTTGACTGAACAGCTTGACATTCCGCCTGAAAAAGTATAAACTTATATACATCAAGTTCAAAAGGCGTGGGAATATGAAATCCGATATCATTCATATTTCAAGCGACGGGACCGGCATAGCCGAAGCGCTGAAGCAAACGGAGGCAGTCGCGGTTTTTAATCACTTTCCGGTAAAGATTCCATTCATCTTCTTCTTTTGGCGGAAGAAATGACGGGGATGATGAGGGCTCTTACCGGTAAGCATGACGCGGATTTCTGGATCGAAACAGACGAAGAGACTTTCCGTCTTCATCTGAAGACGGAAACGAAAATGAACACCGAACTGAGGCACAAACTGCTCTCGGCGTCCACAAGCGGAGAAAATATCGCCGCAAAGGGCGTTATGGGCAAGATCAAAGACATTTTCAGCCGCATCCTTGAGCCATCCGAGGCGCCTATTCCGAAGGAATATGCAGCGGGATTTGAAATCAGGGTCCTTCCGACGTCGGAAGCCGCCGCTGTTGCGAGGAATATGCCTGTCTCGGCCATGAACGTATGGTCTTTGAACAAATATAAGGCGGAAATGAAAGCTTTGGGCGAAGCCTGGGACGAGCTTGAACAGTCTGTCGTTGCGAATATCGCGGATGAAATCAAAATCGGCATTGCGGATGATTCCGCCGAGATGATCATTTATAAAAGGTTTTAACGAAAGGGGCCAGAACAATGACTAAAAACATAATAAAAAACGGGAATGCAATGACTATCGCGATCGAAGGAAGGCTTGAAACCACAACGGCCCCCGAGATCGAAGCCGTAGTCAAATCCGAGCTTGAGGGGATCACA
>JAILQN010000217.1 GCA_024699005.1 Clostridia bacterium | reverse complement strand
TATGATCGTTCCCTTCGGAGCCATTCATTCCATTGCTGCGGACAGGGTAAAATACGACATAACAAATCCCTACGAGGTTATCGACTGGGATTCCTGGACGGGCTACAAAGCTCAGCTCCACTGTCATACTACGGCTTCGGACGGTTTTCAGCCTATCAGAGAGGCTATCGCGGATTACTACGCGCTTGATTACGACATCGTCGCGATCACCGACCACGGCACCACCAACCGCGGCTGGGATAAGGCGCCTCAGCTTATACCTATCGTGCGCGAGGTCAAGAAGGAACGCACCGGCGGCGCGAAGAATCCCGTCGTCCCGCTCACCGAGGAGGAGTACGAGGCTTACACTTCCGGCACTGCCGGAAGCATCGCGTATTCCTGGGCTGAGAACGCCGACGGCAGCGGCGTGATCACGAAAACTTCCCGCACGCGCACGCACGCGCACGGCATGCTCGACGTGCCGCAGGGAAACGAACTGAACATGGCGACGCCCGTCTGCGACTGCCATCTGACCTGCTATTTCAGCGATTACGGTCAGGGATACGCGGGCGTTTACGGCGATTACGAGACTCCGTCGCGCATGGTGGCGAAAGACGGCGGTCTCACTATGCTCGCGCACGTGGGCGAGTACGTCTATCCGGACAAGGACTCCGCCGATCACGCCGGCCAGCCGGTAGACGAATACTTCGTCAATAAATTCGCCCGCATATTCCTTGACAATCCCGGTTCAAGCGTGGGCATGGGCATAAACAGCGCGACCGACGCGCACACCCGCTGTGACAGGATTCTGTATGATTCCATTCTGCAGAAGACCATTCCGAACGGCGTTACCCCGTGGGGCTTCACTTTCTCCGATTCGCACTCTCAGAACACGATCAACGACGCCTATACAATCATGTATATGCCGGAGCTGACGAATGAAGCGTTCCGCGACAGCATGGTGAACGGCACCTTCTTCGCCGTATCGCACTACTCCAACGGCGTGGAGCTCAACGGTATGGAGGAGATGGAGGGCTATCACGACAATTATCAGTCCGTGGAGTTCTGGGAGGACAACACTCCCATGGTGACCCGCGTCGAGGTCGACGATGAGAACGACGTGATAAAGGTCTGGGGCGAGAATTTCGATTATATCACCTGGGTATCCTCCGGCAACGTCATAAAGCGTGATTACGATTCCGCCGACGGTTACGCCGAGCTGGACCTTAACGATCCCGGTCTTCTCGACGACGTAAATATGTACGTGCGCTTCTATCTTGCCGGTACGAAGGGTATCTGCTACGCTCAGCCCATGAAGGTGCTGCGCGAGGGGCAGGTGCTCGAGCCTGTGGACGTGCCGGAGACCCGCGATCTCTCCGCCTTCCTGCGCGGGCTGGTTACCGTTCTTGACTGGCTTCTGTTCAAGTTCAGCCCGATCGTATGGGCTTTCAAATATTTCGCCCTGGGCTACGACCCGATACGCCAGACGGCGGATTCCGTGAAAGACCTTTTCGTTGATCTGAAAATGCTGTTTTAAAAGAAAACCGATATGAAAAAGAAAAGAATACTGTTTAACCTTCTGATTGCGATTATCTGCCTTGCCTGCGCCGTCGCGGTGCCTCTCTCTCAGGCCCACGCGACGGAAGCCGCTCCCGAAACCACTACCGCTTCGTCTTCGGCGTCCGGCGGTATAGGCGGATTCCTGGAGGGGATAGGGCTCTCGCCCGATATATTCACGGGCACCGACTTCGGCAAGATCATCGAGGACGTGGGCAACCTGACCGCTCTGGAGGATCTTGTGGGGCTGGCGCAGGACGCGTACAATACCGGCACGCAGATGCTGCAGGACGTCGCCAACGGCGGAAAAGGCACATCCGACGGCTCAAAAACTGCCAGCGATCCCGCTACGACGGCTGCCCCGCAGACGACTGTCATGTATCAGATCGCGCCGCAGACCACCGCCCCGACGACCGCTCCCGCGACAACGACGGCTCCTGCCGCCACCAGATCGGATACCACCGGCCCCTCCGGCACGGCTCCCGCTTCAGCCGCTCCTGCCACGGGTCCTGCCGCATCCGCTCCTGCCACACAGGCGGCGTCGGCTGCAGACGCTCCCGCTGCGCAGGTTCCGGCAGCCGCCGAACCGACTACGGCTCTCGCCGCTGCCGTCACCGTTCCGAACAACGTAAACGTTCAGGAGGAACAAACCGGAGGCAGGATCCCTACGCTTGTTATAGTCATAGTGCTGGCGATCGTGACCGTTACGGTGATAGTCTGCATAGTGGTATTCTTTATCAGGAAAAAGTATTATTGATTTTTTTGAGCTGACAGCGGACAGCTGATAGCGGATAGCGGATAGTGGATAGCTGATAGTGGATAGTGGATAGCTCAAAAGGTTTTGATTTTTATTGATCCGGCTTCGCCGGAAGCGGTATGCCGCTTCGCGGCGCGCCGCGCTCCTCACTCACATGCGTACTCTTTCATTCACCGTTCCGGCCGGTTACGACGGAAAAAAGCTGCTCGCCTTCCTCAGAGGGGAGGCGGGCCTTTCGCACAGACTCGTCAATTCGCTTAAGCGTGTGGAGACGGGGCTGATGCTTAACGGCGAACATGCGAGAACGATCGACGTCATCCGCGCCGGCGACAGGGTGGAAGTGAATATTCCCGCGGAATCTCCGCAGGCAGAGCCTCTGGACGTGGATCTTGATATAGTTTACCGGGACGATGATATCATGGTGATAAACAAGCCCGCGGGGCTTGCCATGCACCCCACGCACAACCATCAGGGCGATACCCTGCAGAACGCGGTCCTGTCGTATTTTGCAAAAACCGGCGCCCCGGGAGGGTTCCACGCCGTCGGCAGACTGGACAAATGCACGTCCGGCGCGGTGATAATAGCCCTTAACCGTTACTCCGCGGCAAGACTGCAGGGGAATTACGCCAAGACGTACCTCGCGGTCGCCGGGGGAGTTCTTACGGGCAGCGGTACTATAGACGTTCCGATATATCGCCCGGATCCCAACAAGACCGTAAGAGCCTGCGGAGATATCGGCGAGAGGGCGGTCACTCACTGGCGCGCCGTAAAAAACGATGACGTTTCCACTCTTGTGAAAGTCACGCTTGAGACGGGCAGGACCCATCAGATAAGGGCGCATTTCGCCCATATAGGTATGCCCCTTGCAGGGGACGATATGTACGGCAGCACGGACGACAGGATAAACCGGGCCGCTCTGCATTGCGCCTCCGTCGGTTTTATTCATCCCGTGACGGGGGAGCGGCTTGAGTTCACTGTACCTCTGTCGGAGGATATGCTGAGTTTAGGGTTCTGAGAATTGAGTGTTGAGAAGGATCATGGCTCCCGGACCCGGTGAAATGTTCTACAAACATTTTAATCGACATTATTCAAGATGTGTCCATATGCGGCCTGCCGGCAGTGAACGGCTCCCGGGCTCTTGTATGAATTGCATAATTACGGCGTTTTGTTATTGTTAAACTGTGTATAGCCTTGTTTTTTGTATAGTAAATCCGGACCGCCCGTTTGTGCAAACTGCACAAACGGGCGGTCCGGATATTATGCAAAAATTCTTGACATTTATAAAAAAAGGACTATAATGCCTCGCAACGAAAGGAGGTGAACGACATGGACGATGAACTCAGAAAATACGAACAGACCGTCATAAACGAAATGAGCAAGACGAAACTCTTCTCCTGGAAACGTCTTAAACTGGCGGTTAAGCTCACGGGTATCTGCAGCGCGCTTAACCACTGATCTGCGACAATCTGCTATGAAATCACGAGCAATCCGCCCGGGCAAGGAGCCGGGCATCTGACAACTATCCCCGAAAGGGTTTACATATATACGTATATGGGGCTGAACAAAACACGGTTTTGTTCAGCCCCATAACTAAGTTTGCCTTACTTCACCGTCAGGTGAAACTTCACTCATGCAATGAATTTCACTTTCAAAGAAAACTTCACTTGCCACCGGCAAACTTAACCGGGGCTGTAAAAAAACACTGTTATTTTACAGCCCCCTGCGTCTTTTTGATGATCACAGCGCAAGCGCTTTTTCGTACGCGTCGTGGACCGCGTGGGCGATGGTTCCGCTCCTGTCGGCGTCGCCGACCGCGACGGCTTTGATGCCGGCGTCGGTAAGTTCTTTGACAAGACTGTTTTGCGGCCTTACGCCCATGGCCAGAATTACCGCTTCGGCGGCGAGCTGTCTTGAGCCCTGTTTGTCTCTTACAGTCACTGCGTTGTCCTGTATGGATTCAAGCGCCGTGCCGGTCAGTATCTTCACGCCGTGCGGAGTGAGCCGCGAGAGAGAGTCGTCCACGAACTGGAACCAGGCGCCGGGAGCGACAGAGTCCGCCATCTCCACGATCGTGACGCTGTTTCCGTTCTCGCAGAGCTTCTCGGAGGTTTCAAGACCCGTCAGACCGCTTCCGACCACGACGACGATCTTGTCTTTTATCTCCGCTTCGCCGGTAAGGATCTGCGGTGCGGTGTACACGTTGGCGCCGTCTATGCCGGGAATGGATTTCGGACGTATCGGCGAACCGCCGGCGGCGACTATCACAAGATCCCACTTTTCGGAACCCGGAACCCGGAACTCGGAACCGAATCTGAATTTCACCCCGAGGCGCCCGGCCTCATTCATAAGATCCGCGGCGCACCACGCCAGCTTGTCTTTCTTGGGACCGGCGGCGGCTGTAAGGACCTGCCCGCCCGGGCGGTCGTTCTTTTCGTACACGGTTACGTCAAATCCGCGCCTGGCAAGGGTGATAGCCGCCGAGAGCCCGGCGGGGCCCGCGCCGACTACCGCGGCAGGCCTGCCGTTGCCGTCTTTCGGGATCGAGGCGTATTCCTTTTCATACCCGACCGCGACGTTCAGCGCGCACTCGCCGGGTTTCCCGACGCAGGCGTTGGCGATGAATGACTTGATGCAGTGCAGACAGCCTATGCAGCGACGGATCTCTTCCGGGCGCCCGGCCTGCGCCTTGTTAGCCCACTCCGGGTCGCAGATAAAGTTCCTCGCGGAGCCGACAAAGTCCTGATATCCCTCTTCTATCTGCCTTGCCGCCTGTTCGGGCGAGCGGATGAAGTTCGCGGCTATAACGGGGATATTCACAGCCTCTTTGACGGCTTTGGCGAGATACGCTCTCCAGCCTGGCTCGAAGCTCGTCGGCTCCAGCCAGTAATTGTATGCGTCGTAGCAGGCGGACGAGACGTCGATAGCGTCGACGCCCAGTTCCTCCAGCCGTTTCGCGATCAGTACGCCGGTGTCAAGGTCATAGCCGTCGCCCGGCCTGCCGATCCTGTCGTACATCTCGTCGGCGCACAGACGCACGATCAGCGGATAGTTTCTGCCGCAGGTGCTCTTTATCCCCTCGATTATCTCGGTGATGAATCGCATGCGGTTTTCAAAACTCCCGCCGTACTCATCGTCTCTCGTGTTGGTGAGCGGGCTTAAAAACTGCTGCAGAATATAGCCGTGGGTGGCGTGGAGCTCGACCGCGTCTACTCCCGCCAGCTTGCAGCGTTTTGCGGCGGCGATGAAATCGTCGCGCAGCTTATGCACCGCCCTGCGGCTCATGGCGTGGACCCTCGTCGCTCCGTGGGCGGCGAGCTCGGTCTTTGACGGAGCCTGGACGCTCTGGCAGATCTTTTTCTGCTCAAGCGCGAGGAGCACGGGCGTAGCCTTGAAAAGCGCGTCCATCACTCCCGGGAAACGGTCGGCTATGGGTTTTACCAGCGGCAGAGAGTTTATGGAGCTCGCGTAGCCCTGCCTGCCGGGGTGGTGCAGCTGGATGCACAGCTTCGCTCCCGCGGCGTGGATCCTGTCCGCCATCACGCGCATCGGCTCGATATGACGGTCGTGAGCCATGGAAAGCTGTGTGAACGTGGAACACGCGCCCATGTCGTTGACGCGGCAGATGCCGGGGATGATCAGGCCGACTCCGCCCTTTGCGCGGGCCTCGTAATAGGTCATCATCCTCTCGGTGGGCGAGCCTGTGTAGTCGCCCAGCGAAAATTCCGCGGCGTTCATGACGATCCTGTTTCTGACCGTCATTGTCCCGATGTTCATCGGAGTAAAAAGAATATCGTACATTTTTATTTCCTTCGGTGTTGTCCGCGATATGATATGTTCGGTTTTTTGATCACTGACCACTGTCTACTCAAAGTTCAGAACTTAGAACTCAGAGCTTAGAACTATGAACTTGGAACTGACCACTGATCACTGACCACTGACCGCTCATATCACTTGCCCATATTCCTCAGTTTGTCTTTGAATCGGTTGAGCTTGGCTGTCTCAAGCGCCCAGTAGACCGTGCGCACCGGCGGACAGACGCCCATCAGGACCTTTGAGAGTCCGAACAGCGGCGACGGGGATACGAACTTTTTGCCCGTGTCCAGACCGTGAACCATCTTTCTGGCGACTACCTCGGGCTTCTGCACCGGGAAGGGCTTCTCGAATTCCACCGGGTTCGCGACGCGGAAGAAGTTCGTGTCCGTCGCCACCGGGTACAGGCAGGTCAGCTTCATGTTGGCGGGCTTTTCAAGGCGGATTGCCTCCTGGAAGCCGTGCAGACCGAACTTGGAGGATGAATAGATCGCGTAGCCGGGCATTGCCATCTGACCTATCGCGCTGACAGTGTACGCCAGGTGACCGGGCTGACCGTTCAGGTGGTGCAGGTATTTTGAATAGGTGTAGATCGGGCCGATCGTGTTGGTGTCGAACATGATCTTTACCCTGTCCCAGTTTTCGTAGTTATATTCTTCATAATAGGGGAAGCCTGCGTTGGCGTAAAAGATATCTATCTTCTCGCCGTCGAAGACCTCGGCAGCTTTGTCGAAGACCGAGTCGATCCCTTCGGGGTTGGAAACGTCCGCGTTGAACGGAAAGACGTTGTCCGCGTAAGTCTTCAGAAGCTGCTCGGCGTGGCGGGAGACCGCCAGTATCTTGTTTGTCCCGTCCTTCGCCAGGAGCCTGAGCACCTGGAACCCGATGCCGCTCGACGCGCCGGTGAGAACGATGTTTTTATATTGAATCATCAGTTATTTTCCTTTCTGTTGTTCATCAAGATATCGGTTTGAATAATGTGCAATGTGCAATTTGCAATGTGCAGTTGCGGTTCATTTTTGCAGGCAAAAATGTTGTATTGTTTTGTGGTGGAAAGCTTGTAATCGTGCAACAGTTAATGCGGAGCATTAAATAAATATATAATCAAAAACCTTATTCATTGCACATTACACAT
>JAILQN010000077.1 GCA_024699005.1 Clostridia bacterium | reverse complement strand
TAGATCTTTGGCATTTCCCTCAAATACGCTCACTTTACTGTTGCCGGCAAACAAAGACTTCATTTCTTCAACATAGCGAGGGGTGAGTTCTACTGCATCCACAAGGTAGCCTTCATCAGCCAGTGCTTTCGTGTAAGTTCCACCGCCCGCTCCGATATCAGCAATTGTAGCGTTTGGACGAAGGAATTTGTGCAAGTAGTGCATGGTTACGATAAACTCGGTTTCGTTTGCCTTTGTATAGGTCAGACGATTCTTCTCGGGAAAACCGGTATATTGTTCGATTACTTTTTTCTCTTGCTCATGCGACATAATCTCTTTCCTTCCTGATAAATCCAGATTTCGCGATATCTCGACAAACTCCGATTTACTAATTCCTTTGTCATCAATACTACTGTCTCGACATGCCTTGGAGCAGCAAGTCAAATAAAAAGGCTTGTATTCGGCCCACTGGTTCATCCCAATGAAGGAATGGGTAATTTCTCAACAGATTAAGGTTGAGACTGTTAAATAAATATCGCCAAACCGAAATAGCCGCTTCAATAATATCCTTCATCTATTGCATCTCCTCAAGCACAAACGGAAATAGATCCTCCGGTGACCAAAACGGCTGCGAAGCAAAGCGCTGCCGCTCCGGCGCATCGTTTCCGATCGGAATCGCCGTCCCCGCAAAGGCATTATCTTCCGTTCTGTCCGGCGCCTTCATCTTCCGGATAATACGTGTTCGTACATGCTCGACGTCTCGCCGTCGCTCCCGCGGACGAAGCAGAGAAACCTCCATCCGTATCTTTCGTAAAAGCCGACGTGATCGGTCAGAAGATACAAGGTGTCGATACCCATGCCCGCCATGTCTTCGCACACGAATTCCAGCATGCGGCCGGCAATCCCGCGGCGGCGGAAGTCTTCGTCCACGTATACGGCGCAGACGTTCGGAGCGAGATCTGTACGCTCGTGAAAATCGTTGGCGATGACTCCGCAACCGGCGACGATCCGGTCGCCGAGCGTCACGGCGTACCACTGAGGCACTCCGGTCTTGTTCGCGAGGCATTCGCCGATGCTTTCCCTGTACGCCTCGAGCGGGACGCCCCATCTTTTATGGAACCATTCCGCAAGCTCCTCCGCGATTTGCGGCCGCTCGCGGACCGGGAAGCATGTCTCCACTTTTATCTTTTCGTTCAAGATTTTTCTCCGTTCCGGGCCCCTCAGATCAGCCCGACAAGCTCGGCGCACAGCCCGACGAGATCGTATCTCACGCCCTCGCGGCTGCGCCACTTTCTGCCGTCCCATTCCTCGCCCGAAAGATCGTCTCCGCCGTAGATCAGCGCTCCGTAATCGAATCCGCGGAACCGCGCGACCGCGATACAGCCCGCCTGCTCCATTTCAACGATCTTCGCGCCCTCGCTCTTTCTTCGCTCGATCCTATCGGCAGTTTCGCGGAAAATCGCGTCGGTAGTCCAGCAGAGGCCTCGGATGAAGGAAACTTCACGCTTCTGCAGTTCGTCCGCGATCTTTTCGATAACCGCGGGAAAGAAGGTGATAACCATCTTGTCGGTATCGAATCCGTCGCCGGCGTAGTGCGACGGATTGAGCTTTGCTGTCGGGCTGTCGTCGAATTCAAGCACCGGCCACTCTTTTTCGTAAAACATACGTTTATACCATGTTTCCCCTGTTGAAAAAGCATGACGACGCCGCGTTTTTATTTGGCGTTTTTGTAAATATCGCAGGCGACGTCTTCCATCGCTTCGTCCGCGGCTTCTGTAACGTTGTTGTACATGACGGCAACGCAGATATCCTTTTTGAGCGAGAAGGTCCAGCTTGTCAGGAAGCCCCGGTTCTCTCCCCCGTGTCCCGCGACTCTGTCCCTGCGCGCCTTCGAATCCCAGGAGTAAAGGCAGAGACCGTAGTCGTCCATGATCGGCGTCATCATCCGTCGCGCGGTCTTCTTTTTTAAGAATCCGCCCCTGCGATAGCTCTTTGAAAGCGCAAGCCCGATCTTTACAAGCTCGGTAGGAGTGGTCCAAAGCCCGGCAGCGGCGTGCTCGGGATAATAGTGATACCCGTGTTCCGGGTCTTCGCGAAGACCCAGTCTGCCGCCGAAAGCGGCGCTTGCGACGAATTCTTCGTCAAGCGGCTGGAAGAAGCCGGTCCGGGTCAATCCGAGCGGTTCGGCGACCTCCTGCCGGAAGGCATCACGGAGAGTCATTCCGGTGATCCTTGTAAACGCGAGCTCGGCGAGGGTGATCCCGCCGCCTGAATAGTCGTGCTGCTTGCCGTACGGCTTGATCCTGCGGAGCTTCGGCGTGTTGCCCCTGCCGTCAAGCGCGTCTTCAAGCGAGAGCGGTTCGTGATCCGCCCTGTATCCGGGAAAACCGTGCAGATTATATCCCGCGGTGTGCGAAAGCAGCGCGGCGAAGGTAACGGGAGACTTCGCGTATTGGGGAACGACGCTCGAGATATCGGCGTCGATATCGATAAGTCCCTTATCCGCAAAGCGCAAAAGCGTCATGGCGAAGGCCGGCTTCGATACCGATCCCGCCTGAAAGAGCATATCGGGATTCACCGGGAAGTCCTCGCCGTACCGGCCGCTGCCCGAGCAGTAGGTCGAGACGTCGCCGTCGCCGTCGCAGACGGCGATGCTGACTCCGTAACCCTTCCGGCCTTTGATGCGCATGCGTTCGTCGACGTTGATGCCGAAATACTCTTTGACAGTCCTGTTGGGACCCTTCAGCATCCGCATCAGCATCGCCTCGTCGTCCGAGATGATACCGGTCTCACGGAATCCGAACTTGTGATACACGTGCAGTCCCACCTCGTTCTCGGGCTCGGTGGAAAGATAAAGCCGGTCGGCGCCGTTGTCTTTGAAGTATTTGATTATCTCTTCCATCGCCGCCTGGCCGTACCCTTTGCCCTGCTCGCTTTTGTCTATCATAAAGCGCCAGAGCCAGTAACGGTCCTCGGGATCTTTCGCCTTGGGAGCGAATGAGAACATGCAGAAACCGACAAGTCTGCCGTCGGCATAGATTCCGAAAGGCCGGGCGACTCCGGGATATTTTGCGTTGGTCTCCGCGGCCTGTCTCAAAGAAACTTCGTTCGAAGCGACGAAGGGCTGGTCCTCGCGCACCGAAAGCGCGAGCACCGCCTCGCGATTGCTGTCGTTTACAGGTTCAAGTTTGATTATCATAATATTTGATCCTCTGTTTTTCTTGTTTTTGCCGTCACCCTGCCGGGTAGGTGTCAATAATCCACGCGCGCCAGTTATTATAAGCGGTATCAAAGCTTATGCCGAACGCCTCGTCAAAAGTCTTCTGTCCGAAACAAAACCGGCTCAGCTGTTCAAAGCCGAAAGCTTCATCGAGCCACGCAAGGAACGACGCCGCCATAAACGCTGACAGGACAGTGTCTCCCTGTTCTTTGTCTTTGAATCTCGTAAAGATTGGCTCTTCCGTTACAGGCAGACTCTCACAGTAACTGCCCCAGTGTGTCAAACCTTTTTCAAAGCATACGCGCGAGCAGGCGTCATAGAAAGTGCGATAATCCGCCGCGGTAACGTTTGCGGGATCAATGCCCGCGGCTATACACTGCGAATAGTACGAAAGTTTCGGGGAGACCGGCCACTCATCAATTACTTCGGTATAGGGGTTGATACAGGTGCCGACGTACCACGCATAGCCGAAATGCTCCCAGCCGACGGCGTCGCTGTCCATAAGCGCAAGCAGATACAGAAACTCCCTGTGCGTTCCGGTTTCGTTGTACTTGAGCGTTATCTGCCCGTTATCAGTACTATACTCAAACAGGTTGTCGATCCTTACGTCAACAGGAAGTTCCGCAAGCCCGGAAGGATAGGCGTCGCCGGCGTTTTCGCGCAGATACTGCCGCACAAAACCGATCCCTTTTTTCGTTCTGTCAATCAGACCGGGCAGCTCAGTCCGCACGTCAAACCCCAACTGACGCAATAAAACGAGATATGCGCTGAACTGAAATCCGTCATCCTGAACTTTCACAACCCGCGCGCCTTCTATCTCATCCGGCAGTGAGAGTTCCGAATAATCCTTAATTCCCTTAACATAAACCGTCTGAGTTTTGGCGTCATAATTGACGGAATGGTCAGTGCCGCAGCCGGTCAGAACGCATATAAGTATTAAAACAGCCTGCAATCCGGCGATTGTTCGTTTCAAGAAAAGTCTCCTTCCTTATTTCAGCCCCAACGCCTTCTCGGCAAGTTCCAGCGTCCCCTGTACCCCTATGCTCTCGTCTCTTTTGATAACGTAAAATCCGGAATGCAGAAAACGGTCGTACTGCTCCTGTGAATTGATAAGCGTCAGCCCTCTCCGGTAATTCTCCATCGCCGCGTCGGGATCCGGCTCTTCCATGATCAGCCGGTAGAGAAACTGCTTCTCGCGGTCCGGCCTCTCGAAAAAGCGTCTCACCGATATCTGCGGATCGGCCAGCATGATCAGCACGCGGTCGTGCGGCGCGATGGTTTTCAGCGTTTCGATTGAAATATTCGTATCAACGAAAACCGGTCTGCCGCAGTGTTTCAGGCCGTCAAGTATACGCAGCTCCAGCATCTCGCATTCTTTCGAAACTCCGTCGTACCACGCCTTGTATTCCTCCGGACTTCTCCGGATAAAATCGTGCCAGTCTTCAAGATCGCGAGTGTAGGTCAGAT
The DNA here is from genome assembly GCA_024699005.1 of Clostridia bacterium. Next base: position 3,726 of record JAILQN010000077.1, on the reverse strand, counting down.
TCGGGAATTCCTTTTTATCCAGCCCGGACAGCAGCCGGTCGTGATAGTTTTCTTCGCAGAGAATTCCGTCGTATTTCTCCGCGAGAAGCCTGAGAATCGTCGATTTCCCGGCGTAGGCGTTTCCGGTTATGAAGTAGAAATTATTATATCTCATGCGTACTCCCGGACCCGAGTTCTAATAATTCGTCAATCCGTCGTTATCTTTCGTCAGCCACAATATGCTTTATTTCTCTGACCGGATGCACAAGCTCTGTTTTGAAGAATTCCGGGTATATTACTTTATCCGTTCCAAGCGGAACCCACTCAAGGTACTCGGGTGTTCCGTCCTCCAGGAACGTATTGCCCTGCAGGTCGAACCCGTCAGGCACTTTCATGTAAAAATAGAATGCCGGTTCATAGATCAGGCGTTCCCGGTCGTCTCCGACGGTGCCGTGGAAATATGCCTCGGAAACAAAACCGAGCCGATCAACATCCATATCACAGCCCAACTCTTCTTTAACTTCGCGTCTTACCGCTTGTTCGGCGGTTTCTCCAAACTTGATCCGTCCGCCGACCGAATAGTAATAATCATCGCGGCTGTTTTTGACCATAAGGACTTTATCATCTTTGATGATGATCGCTCCGACACGGATATTGACGACGCCTTCTCCGCAGCGGACGCATATATCTTTGTTCATGTTTTTCTCCCGTTCCTCTGCGTTCATCCAATACAGTTCATGATTACGTCAATCATAACTTCTTTCTCTTCCGGTTTGGATTCAGCAATCATAATTGTCAACGCAACAAGAGTATGGTCGTCAATCAGTTTTTCTCCGTCAGCAAAAAGAATTCCGTTCTTATCAAGGAAATAAAGGAATATGGTGGCGGCTATCCTTTTATTGCCGTCTGCGAAACTGTGATTCTTGGTAATGAAGTAGAGAAGGTTTGCGGCTTTTTCCTCGAGACTCGGATATATTTCTTCCCCTGCGAAAGACTGGTAAATATTCCCGATACTACCCTTAAACGAATCATCTTTTTCAAGGCCAAACAGATCCGACTCTGTTCCGAAGCGCATGCTGTCGATCACCTTTCTGCACTCCTCATATGTCAGAACATATATGGAAGCTCTGCCCTCCGGACGCATCAACGACTGGTGATCATAGGAATCAAGCAGATCAAGCGCCGTACTGAATTTTTCAACAACGGTCAGAACCTGTTTTGCATCCAATGAGTTTTCAGTGCGTTTCAATAATTTCACCACACTGCCTAAATCATCGAGTCGCTTCTGATTAACAGCATAGCCCCGCATTATATACTGCTTTAATACGTTGTTGGCCCAGCGGCGGAATTCAACGCCCCGTTTCGATTTGACACGGTAACCTACAGAGATGATCATATCGAGATTGTAGTATTCCGTGAGATGAGTCTGCGTTTTTCCTTCTATTGCCCCGTGTCGAGTGGTAGTCGCAAATTTTGCGACTACCTCGGATTCTTCCAGTTCTTCTTTCAACGCATTCCCTATATGCTTGCCTATCGTTTTTATATCCCTGCCGAACAGTTCGGCAAGTTGACCGCGATTCAGCCATACGGTGTCAGAACTCACCTGTACGGGCAGAGTTATGGTTTTGTCTTCCGTTTCGAACAGAACGATTTCATTTTTCATTTTCTTTTCTCTTCAATTTCACAGGTTGGGCATTCTTTTCAAATCGCTGTAAACGATCCCTTTACCAGAGCTGCTGGGTACATCTTTGCAGGAACGTGATGCGAATTATACGCAAAAAAGACCGTGCAGAGGTTATGAGTTTTCTGAAGCAGGTGTATACGCAGGAAAACGAAGAGGATGCCCGTGACGTTCTTGACGCATTTATAGATACGTATTCTAATAAATATCCGAAACTCAAAATTCTGTAACTTCAACAGTCAGCTCAACGGCGAGTTCTATTATTGTTTTTTCTTCCATTCTTTATAGTTTCTGCGATATACGGCTTGCGCCGTGCGATATATTTGCTGCGCAAATGCGATATACGCTCACTTCGTTCGCGTGCGATATATTCGGTTTTACCGAATGCGATATGATATGAATTCCGTCGCGCCCCGCAGGGGCATATCGCGCCGCAGGCATATCGCGTCCGACGGACATATCGCGAATTCCGTCAGGAATTCATATCGCTCGAGACAGTCGCAGGACTGTCTCGACGCGCCTTGAGGCAATGGCGTGAATAAAAAGGCACATATCTATGCTGTTGTCACAACCCGCGTCGTAAAGCATATGCCGTTGACCAATATGTCATCTGTGGATTGAGCTATTCATTTTTCCTGTTTGTATTTTAAATACATAGAACAGAGTTCATTTGAAAAAGACTTTAAAAACGTTTGATCGAAACTGTTTTCAAAATACAACTCATTGTTTTTCATATCATCGCATATGTAACCCTTGACTATAACATGTCCCGTTTTGTCTGCTTGAAAAGAAATATATCGTTGATATCCATAAGGTTCTTTGATCATCGCTTCTCCGCTTAATGTGTCATAAACCTTTTTAAGTTGGTATGTAAAATCTGCAAACGCCTTTATGTCAATATCCAGATCAGTTTTTGCAGAAAACTCATTACTCTTCACCGAAACAGTCATGTTCGTATTTATCGGATACTCGATATCGCTTTCAAAAACATTCAAGACGAATCGAAGGCAAAACCCATTGCTTTCTAAAATGTGTTCTGACATATACCTTCCTCCAGTTTTAACATCTATCCTGTAGTCACGACCCGGCTCGAGTAATCAATGTGACTACCTCCACATGCCTTGGGTGGGTAGCGTGAATAAAAAGGCACATATTCACGCTGTAGTCACGACCCTCGGCGTCAGGAATATGCCGTCGATCACTGGTTTATTTGAGTGTTGTCCTGCTCTTCATCTTCCGATGAGAAAATATAAAGGTCAATATTTATTTCCGTTCGTGTCGCATGACAGAAATCTATCACATCAAGAGAAGGTGCAAGACATGGATTGATATCATCAACATAGATTTCAGGCACTACTTCCAAATAAAAGCTGACGTCAAACTCATTCCGTATCTGGTTTAGCACATCAATTTTATCGAGCAACCCTGAAATAGTTTTCCGCATTTGGTTTTCGACAAAGACATCATATTCATCACATCTTCCACAAGTCCAGCAGGAAAAAGTATGCAGCGAGCGGTCTTTCCTTAGGTCGCCCGGTTTCCAGCTATCGTTTGGAATAATCCCCAATCTGGTTGAAATGACGTCCGGGTCAAAATCTCCGACAATTCTGAAATACGTATAGCATCTGTTTTTTGTTTCCATCATGTTTCCTTTTCATTTTTAGTAACATTCAATCTGTAGTCACAACCCGACTCGAGTGATCAATACGACTGACTCCACATGCTCGGTAAACGGAAACATATCCACCGGCTGCACCCGCTCCACCCGGTAGCCGCCCCGGACCAGCACGGCGCAGTCCCGGGCCAGGGTGTCCGGGTCGCAGGAGACGTAGACCACCCGGCTCGGGGCGCTGCGGAGCAGGCTGCCGAGGAAGCGTGCGTCGCTGCCCGCCCTGGGCGGGTCCAGGAAGACCAGGTCCACCGGCTCCCCGTCTTCGGCGCTGCGCTCCATGAAGGCCCCGGCGTCGCCGCAGCTGAACCAGCAGTTGTTCACCCCGTTGCGCCGGGCGTTGGCGATGGCGTCGCGCACCGCGTCCCGGTTCAGCTCCACGCCCGCCACCTGGGCG
>JAILQN010000056.1 GCA_024699005.1 Clostridia bacterium | reverse complement strand
ACCGGGCGATATCGTGAACGTGCCGATCTCCCACGGCGAGGGCAGGTTCATCTGCGAGCCGGAGCTTTTCAGAACGCTTGCCGAAAACGGGCAGATCGCAACGCAGTACGTGGACCTTGACGGCAACGCCACGAACGACATCCGCTTCAATCCCAACAATTCTTATTTCGCTGTGGAGGGCATCACTTCCCCGGACGGCCGCGTGTTCGGCAATATGGGGCACAGCGAAAGGACCGGTAAGAACCTTTATAAGAATATCCCCGGATCGTTCGATATCAGAATGTTCGAAGCCGCTGTGAAGTTTTTCGGCTAACGGGGAAAACCGACCGGAAAACGGCAGTATCAGCCGGATATAGCCGGCATCGGATATTGACAATAATAAAAAAGTGTGCTAATCTAACATCGATATTAGATTAGCACACTTTTTTGAGGTGATGATATGAATTATATCCATCGTGAGCTTGAAAGAAAATTCCTGAAAATGGATTCGCATTTCAAAGCGGTACTGGTTACCGGCGCAAGGCAGGTCGGTAAGACCACCATGCTCAGGCACCTGGCCGAGGGCACGGACCGGACTTACGTTACCCTTGATAACAACGCCGCGAGAAGGCTTGCCAAGTCCGATCCGGTTCTGTTCTTTCAGACGTACAAGCCGCCGATCCTGATAGACGAGATCCAGAAGGCTCCCGAGCTTTTTGAACAGATCAAGATCATGTGCGATGAAAGCGATGAAAGAGGGCGGTTCTGGATAACGGGGTCACAGCAGTATAAGATGATGAAAAACGTCCGGGAGTCTCTCGCCGGCAGAATAGGCATTCTGACTCTTTACAGCTTATCGCAGAGAGAAAAAGCGGGTATCGTGTTGGAAAATGAACTGGATTTCTCTCTTGATGCGCTCCTGGAAAGGCAGACTCATTTCGGAAAGAATGATATAATCGAGGTGTTCGGTCATATCTGGACGGGCGGTTTTCCGGATATCCTGAACGTTGACAGTGAATTAAGAAATGATTTTTTCGATTCTTATATCGAATCCTATCTTATGCGGGACGCCGCCGAAGCGGGGGGAGTCTCCGACAGCGTCAGATTCTCCGCGTTTCTGAGCGCCTGCGCCGCTCTTACGGCTCAGCAGGTGAATTACGCTACGCTCGCGGAGGCTGCGGATATATCCGAGCCTACGGCAAAACGATGGCTGGACGTGTTGCAGGGATTGGGGATAATCTATCTTTTGAAACCGTATGCAAACAACGAACTGAAAAGACTGGTCAAATCGCCGAAGCTCTATTTTTGCGATACCGCGTTATGCGCATATCTTTCCATGTGGCTCACGCCGGATACGCTCAGGCAGGGTGCGGCGAGCGGTCATTATTACGAAAACTACGTCGTGATGGAATTAGTCAAAAATTACGCTTATTCCGGAAATAAAGTAAATATCAGCTATTACAGGGATAACAGAGCAAATGAGATCGATGTATTCATAGAGGAAAACGACATGATACATCCTCTTGAAATAAAGAAATCGGCAAACCCGAACACAAGAGAAGTAAAGAAATATTCGGTCCTTGACAAAGCGTCTCTTAAAAGAGGCTCGGGCGGTATAATATGTATGTGCGAAGAGGTTATCCCGATAGACAAGGATAATTGCTTTATACCGGGGAATGTTATCTGATTGGCAGATCTTATCTCAACACGCAATACTCAACACCATAAAAGGAGACATACCTATGAAAAGAGTCATTTCTATTTTACTTGCGGTCATAATGCTTGCCGGAGTCATTATCGTTCCCGGCGTTACCGCTTCCGCGGCGGATATCAAAACCGGCACGCTGGTGACCTTCGGTTCTTACCCGCAGACACGCGTGATCGATCCGTCTTTACTTGCCAGTCTCAATTTCCTGCCTTTAAACTGGACGTATTATGATTATTACTGCGACGGCAAGCAGGAAAACTATATGAAGTACGCCGACGTCACCCTTTCCGGCGAGCGTTACAGGGCGGTAACGTTCATCCATTACAGACCTTCTGGGTTGGTATATTCAAATCATGCTTTTTATACTTTTCAGGATGAAAACGGATATGAGCCCGACAATGTATACTGGTTCAAGTATGATCCGATAGTGTGGCGGGTGCTGGACGCAGACAAAGGGCTGCTGATGGCGGAGAATCTTATCGACAGCCAGCCGTTCAATAAGGTATATTATGAAAACAACGGTTATTATTTGTACGGCGATCCGAGCTATACACATTATGTCTCAAACTGGGCGTATTCCTCGCTGCGTTCGTGGCTGAACGGCGATTTCTATGATACCGCGTTCAGCGCGGAGAAGAGTTATATCAAAACCACTTCACTGAACACACCGTCAAGCAATTCGTCGGAATATGACGCCGATCCGACAAAGGACAAGGTGTTCCTTCTTTCAATAGCAGACGTATCGGATCCTTCGTACGGCTTCAGTTCGGGCTCCAGTTCCGGCGCGGACACCAACCGCGTCGCGTATGGCACCGATTACGCCAGATGTCAGGGGCTGTATGTGGATTCGTCGACAGGTGTTTATTACAGCGGCGCGTCATGGTGGCGTCTACGCACTCCCTATATTGATCACTATACGGACTACGTCCACGTCGTCGGCTATGTCGTCAACTACAGCAGTACCACCGATACCGGCGGGGGTATTCGTCCTGCTTTGAATGTTAATCTTCAATCTGCACTCTCTCAATCATTAATCAAAATAACTGGCAGCAATAACCTTGTTATCAATGGTCCTGCGGGCGCGGAATATCACAATGACGCTTCCGATATTAAAACCTGCACGCTTGTGACATTCGGCTCTTACCCGCAGACAAGCGTGATCGATCCGTCTTTGCTTGCCAGGCTCAATTCCCTGTCTTTAAACTGGACGTATTATGATTATTACTGCGACGGCAAGCAGGAAAACTATATGAAGTACGCTGACGTGACGTATTCCAGCGAGCGCTACAGGGCGGTCACATTCACACATTACAGACCGTCTCGTCTTTTGAAAACAAGTGATGCAGAGAATACGTTTCAGGATGAAAACGGATATGAGCCAAACAAAGTATACTGGTTCAGATATGATCCGATATTATGGCGGGTACTGGACGCGAAAGAGGGGCTCTTGTTGGCAGAAAATCTGATTGACAGTCAGCCGTTCCATAACGTAGATTATGAAAACAACAGTTATTGGTACGGAGATCAGAGCTGTACGCACTATGCCTCAGACTGGGCGTATTCCTCGCTGCGTTCGTGGATGAACGGCGATTTCTATGAGACCGCGTTCAGCGCAGAGAAGAGTTATATCAAAACCACTTCACTGACCACGCCGTCAAGCAATTCGTCGAAATATGACGCTGATCCGACAAAGGACAAGCTCTTCCTTCTTTCAAGAGCCGACGTATTGAATCCGTCGTATGGTTTCAGCACATCCACCGACTCCGGCGCGGATACCAACCGCATAGCGTATGGCACTGATTACGCAAGATGTCAGGGGCTGTTTGTGAATTCATCGATAGATTTCTATTATAGCGGTGCTTCGTACTGGCGTCTGCGCACTCCCTATTACAACAGCATTACAGATGACGTTGACTACGATGGCCAAGTCTACGGCATCCTCTATACCAGCCACACATGGTTAGGCGTACGCCCTGCTTTGAACGTTAATCTTCAATCTGCAATCTCTCAATCATTGATCAAAATAACTGACGGCAATAATCTTGTTATAAACGGACCGGCGGGGACGGCTATTCCGGAAACCGGTAAGACGTATGCCCCCGGCGACGTGGACGGCAACGGTCAGATCCTCGCGGACGACGCGCGGCTTGCACTTCGCTTCTCCGCAAAGCTTGAGGATCTTAATGAAACTCAGCAAAAAGCGGCGAATGTGGACGGCAACGGTCAGGTCCTCGCCGACGACGCAAGGCAGATCCTTCGTTTCTCTGCAAAACTGCAGCAGGCGTTTGATAAAGCGGTTTAAACAAACGAACTATCCGGAGGGGGCGCGGCGCCTCCTCCGGATGTTTCTCAAAGTTCAAAGCTCAGAGTTCAGAGTTCAAAGTTCTAAGTTCTAAGCTCAAAGCTAAAAGCTAAAAACTAAAAACTAAAAACTCAAAATTCAATACAGCTTCGCCAGCTGAGCCTTTAAAAAGTCCGCCGCGATCTTGATATCGCCGTACCTGTCGTCGCCGCATTCGCGCTCTATCGTAAGGAAGCCGTCGTAGCCGATCTCCTTAAGGGCGGCGAGGTACTCGGGGAAGGGGACTCCGCCGGTGCCCAGAGGCAGCTCCTGATATTCGGTGGCGCTGAGCTTGACGCCGTCTTTGGCGTGGGTATGGACTATGTAATCCTTCAGGATATGCACCGCCTCCACAGGGTCCTGACCCGCGACCATGACAAAGTTCGCCGGGTCAAGGTTGACTTTTGCGCTTTTTGTGTCCGCCTTGTCAAGCACGCCCTTGAGAAGGATCGCCATTTCCGGGCCGGTTTCCGTCGCGAAGGCTACGCCGATCTCATCGCCGTATTTGCCCAGCTTTTCGATGGAACTGACCATGATGTCATATTCCTCGCTGTTTTCGTCGTCGGGGACCTTGCCAATGTGCGTGGTGATGATGTGGGTGTTCAGATCCAGCGCGAGATCCATCATCGTCATGGTCCGCTTCATGTCTTCGTAGTTGTCGCGGCTCATGAATTTCGCTCCGAAATCCGCGCAAAGAGCTGAGAACTCAAGCCCCTTTGAATTGACGAGCTTCAGGATATCCGCCCTGTCCTCTTTTGAGAGAGCTTCGGGAGCCATCTCGCCCTTTGTGACGTAGGGCTGAAGTCCCTGCACGCCGAGGGAAGCCGCAAGATCGACCGCTTCTTTGAACGGTACGTGGAACGAATCGGGAATAACGCCTATTTTCATCATATCGGTATACCTCCAATAGTATTTCTTCTGTTATTATAGCCCGCCGCCGCGGCGGTGTCAATCTGAATTTTGTTGACATGATATCGATGGTGTGATACAATTTTTGTATGCAATTCAACTCTTTACACTTTTTGATCTTCTTCCCGGCAGTTCTGCTCGTCTACTTTGTAATACCCGCAAAGGTCAGATATATCTGGCTTTTGCTGGCTAGTTATTACTTTTACATGAGCTGGAACCCGGTATACGCCCTGCTCATCGCTTTTTCCACTGTCATAACTTACCTGTGTTCGCTCGGGATCGGGATGCTGAACACCGATCCCCGGGACCGGAACAGGCGTCTGCGCCGCGCGATGCTTATCATCGGGCTGGCGGGCAATCTCTTGGTTCTGTTCGTATTCAAATATTTCAACTTTGCATCGGATTCTGTCAACGCTGTCCTGAAAGGTTTCGGATATTCCCCGATTGCTCCGAAGGTCGATTTTGTCCTGCCGGTGGGCATTTCTTTCTACACGTTCCAGGCTCTGGGTTATATGATAGACGTCTACCGGGGAGATACTCCGGCGGAGAAAAATCCTCTGCGTTACGCATTGTTCGTATCGTTCTTTCCGCAGCTTGTGGCGGGGCCGATAGAGCGTTCCGGAAACCTGCTTTCTCAGCTTAAGAACGTCGAAAAAATAAAACCGTTTGATTATGAGCGCATAATAAAGGGCTTTTCCGTGATGCTCTGGGGCTATTTTATGAAGGTCGTCGTGGCGGACCGCGCCGCGGTGATAGTCAATCACGTGTTCGACAACTGGTGGCATCTCGATTCCCTTGCGCTCGTTCTGGGAACGGTGTTTTTTGCCGTACAGATCTACTGCGATTTCGCGGGGTATTCCGCTGTCGCCGTAGGCGCCGCCGGAGTGATGGGCTTTACCCTGACTGATAATTTCAAAACTCCGTATTTCGCCGTGTCCGTCCGGGATTTCTGGCGAAGGTGGCACATAACTCTGTCCACGTGGTTCAGGGACTACGTATATATCCCGCTCGGCGGCAACAGGCGCGGAAAAGCGCGCAAATATCTGAATATGATGCTGACGCAGCTGCTCAGCGGGCTCTGGCACGGCGCAAACTGGACTTACGTGGTCTGGGGCGGCATACACGGACTGTATCAGGTGGCGGGCGATATCACCCGCAGACCGAAAGAGCGGCTGTACCGCAGATTCGGAGTGAACACCGGCGCAAAGTCTTTCCGCGTTTTAAAGGCCGCCGTGACGTTCTGCCTTGTGGATCTGGCATGGATATTTTTCCGCGCTCCGTCGATTTCCGTCGCATGCATGTATATAGCGAGGATATTCACGCATATCGATCCATGGAACCTGACGAACGGCTCGCTTGCCGATCTGGGTATGGACGGCCGGGAGCTCAATATTCTGCTCATATCCGTTGCAGCGCTGATTGTTGTCGATCTGCTCCAGAAAAAGAAGAACAGGCGGTTTGACAGTCTGCTTGAAAATCAGAATATGTGGTTCCGTCCCGTCGTGCTGCTGGTTATCGCTTTCGTTATCATTATCTTCGGCGCTTACGGATTGAGCTTCGATCCGCAGCAGTTCATCTATTTTCAGTTCTGAGATCCGAGGTTTTATATATGAAAAAAATCATCGCGCTTATACTCACCCTGCTGGTTTTCGCGGCGGGGATGACGGCGATGTATTTTTCATACGATTTCAAATACCTGGACAGCACGTACCGCTGGAAGGCGTTTTACGCCCTGCCCGATAACACCGTGGACGTGCTGGGGCTCGGAACGAGCCATACCTACGAGAGCATCAATACCGCTGTGCTTTGGGACAAATACGGCGTGACGGCGTTCGATCTCTGCGGCACCGCGCAGCCCATGACGAACACGTATTGGTTTTTCAAGGAGGCTCTTAAAACGCAAAGCCCGAAGGTGGCTCTGCTTGACCTTTATTCCATGTGCCTGAACGACGAGTTTCCCGATGAGGGGAACGGGATAAAAAACACCTACGGCATGCGGATGTCCCGGAATAAGCTGGATGCCATAAACGCGACCTTTGAGAGCCCCCGTCAGTACTATTATTCGATACTGCAATATCATTCCCGTTACGGCGATCTTACGGCGGAGGACTTCTTCCCCTATCTCGGAAACGAGAGGATGTATAAGGATTACAAGGGGTTTTACTGTCATTTCGAGACAAAGGATCTGTCCGAATACGGGAATCTGTCAGACTGTACGGGATTCGAGCCTCTTTCCGAAAAAAACAAGCAGGCGCTTCTGGATATAATCGTCCTTGCGAAACAGAACAACGTAAATCTTGTATTGCTCGGGCTGCCCTTCGGAGCCACAAGCTTCAACGAGGAGATATACAACACCTGCGGCCTGATCGCGCGGGCGAACGGCGTGCCGTTTTATGATTTTCTGTCCGATTACTACGGAGAAACGGGCATTGATTATACCTCGGATTTTGCCGACAGACAGCATCTTAACGATCTGGGCAGTGAGAAGATAACCGATTGGATATACGACAATATCCTGATCGGTTGCGATCTGCCTTCTCACAGGGGCGAGTCCGGTTATGAGACCTGGGACCGCGATGCGGAAGTCTGGGAACGTCAGCAGAAAAACCAAAAGCTCGCAAGCTGCGATGAGATCAGTTCATATGCCGGGATGCTTTCCGTCGACAGCGATTATACCGTACTGGTCACGTCGAACGGCATAGGCGGAGTAAACGTGGAAAACGCGCTTGAAGAGGGCATGTTTGACTGTCTCGATGCGTTGGGAATAGGCGACGGACGCAGGATATACGGCGACGGCGGCTGGATAGTCCGCGGCGGTGAAGTTGAGTATCAGAGCAGTATGCGCGATGCAGGCATGGTTAAAACGTATGAGCTTTCCCGTCTCCACGATGCGGCTCTGGCGCGTGTGGCGGCAGGCGGCGATAAGGATGCGGAGATATTCAGAAACACCGTGCTTATCGACGGTGAGGATGTTACGGGCGGCAGGATGCACACGCTGTATATAACGGTCTATGACAGCGTTACCGACGAAGTGATCGACACCGTGTATTTCGATTACAGACAGCTGACTTTCGGGCACGTTGATACCGCTGAAGAATGAATAATAAAAATTTCCGCCCGGGCAGTGTCCGGGCGGAAATGGTATCTGATTTATTTTGAAAGCGCGTCCTTTACCCAGGAGAAGAAGAGTTTGATAAGGTTGAAGAAGGCTTTCAGCTTTTCTATAAAGCTTCTGTTTTCCGCAGAGTGGGCATTGACGTTGTTTTCCGCCGTAAGAGGCGCGACGACGTCATTCGTGTTTATCATGAACTGCGGGAAGTTTGCGTCCGTAAACACGTCGATCTGCTCGTCGGACATAACTATATAGCGTTTCAGATCTTTAAGGGGACCGTTCTGCGCGTGGGGCAGATTCTTGACAAACCACGTGTATTCAGGGAATTTGCAGGTGGACGCGTCTACCACGTTATCGGCAGAGATATGGTTATGACCGTCCTGAACAGCCTGAACGTAGCCGTCTCCCAGAGTCTCGCCGGCGTTTGCGACGGTGGCGCCGAAAGACTCGTATACGGTCTCGATAACGCCGTCGCCGTTCACGTCAAGGTCGGAATTGACCGGGGGAGTGGAGTAGCCGTACTTGGCTATGATGGCGAATTTTATGCCGTTATCAAGGAAATAATTGATCCTTTCCTCATTCTTGCCCTGTACTTCGTTGTGATAGAAGTCGATGAGTCTGACAAAGTCCTCGGAAAGCCCGGCGTCTTCCAGCATCACGGATTTCGCCTCGTCATACTGATCATAGGGGACGAACGCCCAGATCGCGCCCCAGCGCCCGAAGAGCTTTGCAAGCCCGTTTTTGTAGGCGTAATCGAGATTTGTATAGACTATCTTTTTGGCAAGCTCCGCAACGCCGTCTACGATCCCCATATCATAAAGCACGTCTACAAGCGCCGTGATCAGGGAAGAGGTGATGTCTTCGCCCATATAGGCGGGAAGGAAGTTGACTATCGATTTGCCGGAAGTGCTGAGATTTCCGGAGAAAGGCTCGCCCGCGCTGTTGAGTCCGTTGTAAGCGCCGGCGATATAGAGCACGGAATCCAGTCTGTCATAGCCGTAAAGAGTGATATAGGAATTGACTATGCTTGAACCCATGGAGAACCCCATCAGTCTGACTTTTTCGGCGCCGGTGGACGCGCAGACCGCCTCTATCAGGTCATGGAGATCTTCGGCGATCACTACGGGTGAAATGCGCCAGTCATAGGTCATCGTGATGTCTTTGTCGGGCGTATAGCCGACGCCGGGAACGTAGTATTTTTTGAAGTCCTGTGTAAGGTCGATATGATCTTTCGGGTTGTAAGTGGTGGGAAGAACGGGATTGCCGTTTTCGTCGCAAGCCATATCGCCGAAAAGCGCTTCGGCGAGTTCGACGACAGCCGGTCCCATCTTGTCATATTTGCCGAGCAGAACAGCGCTGAGCAGCGGTTTGATTACGTCTTTTACCGCTTCCGTCACGCCGTCGCCGGAGAACGGGAATACGGTTTCGCCGGTCTCGGTGTTTATGATGTCGGAGGTTGCAAGTCCGTTGACGAAGATGACCGGGTAGGGGTTAACGCTGTAAGCGGAGGCGGTGACGCCCGCAAACAGCGACACGAGCATCACGAGCGACAGAAGCATCGCAAGCAGTTTTCTTTTAAGATCCATTGTATTCACCTTTTCTTTTTGATTTTGCATTTTTATTTGTTCTGCCCGAGAAGTGAAGCGATCCACTCAAAGAACAGTTTAAAGACAGAGAAGAACCGTTTGATCTTGCCGAGGAAATCCAGTTCTGCGTACGGGGTCAGATCGACGTCGTTTTCTTTCGTCAGGGGAGCGATGCCGCTGCCGTCCATGATAAGGAACTGCGGATAAACGTCGCTGTCCCATACGGTTTTTTGCGTATCTGTGATGATGATATAATCGCAGAGCCCGCGGGTGAAGGAGTTTGAAGTGTGAAGCGCGTTCTTTATGAACCAGGTGTACTCCGGAAAAGCGCAGGTGGAGGCGTCTATCTGATCATCGGCGGAGATGTGAACGTGCCCGTCGTCGTTTGCCTGAACGTAGCCTTCTCCGAGAGTCCTGCCGGCTTTTGCGCAGGTCGCTCCGAGCGCCTCGCGGGAGGTCTCTATGTTGGTGTCGCCCATAAGGTTGGCGTCGGGCGTTACCGGGATGCTCGTCGCGCCGTACTGAGCGATGATGCCGAAAGGTATGCTCTGTTCCTCCGCCGATTCAAGACGGGCGACGTTCCTGCCCTGTACGTTTTCGTGGTAATAATCGGTCTCGGCAAGGAACTCATCGGACAGATCGTTGAAGCTCAGCACGTTAGCCTTCGCCTCGTCGTAGTCCTCGTATGGGACGAAGGACCAGAACGAGCCCCAGCTGAAGAACAGTCTGCCTATGATCGAAAAAATGCTGTTTGCGTATTTATTGACAAGCTGCTGTGCAATAAGATCGACGCCCTTGTCTATCCCGAACTGCGAGAGAACGTCCACGAGCGCGACTACGAGCTGCCTGGCGATGGTGTCGTCCATTTTCGCGCCGATGAAGTTTTCGATGGCTTCGGCGTTGACGGCTGCTTTCCCTTTGAAAAGCGCTCCGACAGCGTCCATGCCGTTGTAGGCGCCGGCCATAAGGACGAAGGACTTTACGGAGTCCATGCCGTATTTTTCAAGATAGGCGTTGGCTATGCAGGTGCCGTACGAGAAAGAGACAATGCTGACCTTCGGCGAACCGGTGGAAGCTTTGACTGCCTCCACAAGGTCGTTGAGACCCGCTGCGAGCGTCACGGGGCCGAGACGCCAGTCATGGTGATAATAAATGGGATTCTGAGTGGTATATCCCAGAACCGGATCGCGGTAAGCGGTGAAATCCTGATCGAGGTCCGTTGTGTATTTGGGCCCGATATTGTAAACGGATTTTCCGTCCTTATCGACCATGATCTTCCCCGCGACGTTCTCTACCTCGTCCCTGACTCTGTCCATAAGCGGCTTGTAGTCGCCGGAAAAGATCTTTGTTATATCGTCGGGAGTCAGAGCTCGTTTGATCGCGTCGCTGATCACTCCGTCCTTTACGGGCCAGGCGTTTTCGCCGGTGTCCAGGTCGATAAGCTCGTCCTCGTTAAGTCCCAGCACGAATATTATCGGGGTGTCGTTTGCGGTGTCTGCACCGAAAGCAGGGATCGCAGCGGAAACAAGCATGGCGAGTGACATTATTATTGCGATTGTAGTTTTCAAGTGTTTCATTTTATATCCTCTTATTACCGGCCGGGGATCGGGCTGCAGGCGAAAGGTAACAATAAAAAAACTGTCACCTGTTGCCTGCCGCCTTATCAGGTTGCAGCTGAAACAGCGGTTTTTATCGTGTTGAATATTCTGAATATAAGATTCAGTATGCTCCTGAAGAATCCGAGCACCCCCGGGGGCTCCTCACTTACTTCCGCGTAGCCCGAAACGTCGTTCTCTTCTGTCAGAGGCTCAAGGGTCTCTGATGTTTTGGTATAGATCAGGAACTGGGGATATTTATTATCTTCCCAAACGGTGGCCTGGGCGTCTTCGTGAGCGAGGAGCCAGTCGATCAGACCCAAAATGGCTGTAAAATTGTCGTCGTGCCAGGAATTCTTGATCATCCAGGTGTTCTCGGGGAACGCGCAGGTGGACGCGTCGACTATATTATCCGCTGAAATGTGATTATGTCCGTCGTCGACCGCCTGAACGTAATCGTCGCCCAGAGTCTCGCCGGCAAGAGCTATCGTTGCGCCGCAGGATTCGAATCTGCCCTCGATGACGCCGTCGCCCAGCTCGTTGGGTTCGCCGGTGACCGGAGGAATGGTGTAGCCGTATTTGCCGACGATCGCCCAGTTTACGCCTTTGGCAAGAGCGCCGTTGAGTATCGTTTCGTTGTTTGCCTGGATCTCGTCGTGATAGTAGTCTATTTTTGCGATGAATTCATCGGATACGCCCGAACCTTCCAGAAGCTTCTCTTTCGCCGGATCATAGCTTTCGGGAGCCATCAGGGCCCAGAGGCCGGGCATCCTGCCGAAGGTGAGAGCCAGACCGTTTTCATAGAGATAGTCCATGGTCTGGTCAACTATCTTCGTGCCCAGGTCGGCGACGCCGTTGAATAATCCCATTTCATAGAGCGCGACCAGGAGCGCGTCAAGCAGCTTTCCGCCGAAATTGTCGCCGGTGAGCCCTGTGAAGAAATGCGCGAACGCCGTGCCGGAAAAGGTGATGTTGCCCGAGAAGCTGTCGCCGCAGGAATTCACGCCGTTGAAAGCGCCTCCCAGCAGAACGAAATTATTGATATATTGGTAATCATAATCGTGCAGATAAGTCATCAGCACGGCGGTGCCCATGCTGAACGCGATGACGTTGACCTTCCTTGCGCCGGTTGCGTCAAGGACGTACTCGATAAAATCATGAAAATCCCCGGCAAGCGTCTGCATATCATAGCGCCAGTCGTAGCTGTACCAGATATAATCGTATTTATCATTGTGTTCGGTTTTTGCAACGGTCTCCCTGATCTCTTCGGGAGTCGGGCGGACGTAAGCGGTGTCTGCGTCGGTGGCGGATACGCCGTTTTCGTCCATGGCGATCTCGTCGAACATTTTCTGCACGGCGACAGACAGATCATCCTCGCAGGAGGTATAATCGCCTGTGACGAGGCTGCCCATAAGCGGCAGTATCGCGTCTTTGACGGCGTCCAGGATGTTTCCTGCCTGCGGCGGGAACACGACATCGCCTTCGCCGTTGACCGTGTCGGAGGAGCCGATTCCGTCCAGGAAAATGGTCGGGATATTCGATTGCTCTTCGGCGATGATCATAAGGGAGAATACCGGCAGAAGCATAAGGATTGCCGATATGACCGCGATGATCTTTCTGAATTTGTTCATAATAATCAACTCCGGTAAAAAATATCATCTTATTTTAGCATATTATGCGATGATTTTCAAGAGTTTTATCAGCAGTTTTCTGATACTGCAGTTTCCAAGCAAGTGCTGATCAATTCGGTGTATGCAGATTGCCGGGATATTTTTTCGGCAGCTGAAACAAAAAGCGCAGGCAATACTTTGAGTATTAACGAGCATTTTTGTGATAGATGCCGGAAAAAGAGCCGGCAAGATGTATGCACAAGAATTTATCAGTGCTTACCTTATCATTGCAACCGCGCCCCCGAAGAGCGCGGTCGTTTATGTGAAAGTATCAGAGTCCAAGTTCAGCTTTCATTTTCGCAAGCTCGTCGTCAACGGACGGGCCGGCGGCAGCGTATTTCGCTTCCAGCTCCGCGGCGGGGTCGGCGGGCTGCGCGTTCAGCTCCGCTTTGGCGTTGGCTTTGTCGAGCATCTCGTCCGCCTTTTTCTCCATACGCGAAAAAGCGTCCATATCTTTGGAGGCGGAGGAGAGGGAATCC
>JAILQN010000350.1 GCA_024699005.1 Clostridia bacterium | reverse complement strand
AATAGGGATTGCCGTCCTCATGCAGGCGCCAGGAACCGGCGTGCAGCTCATAGATATTGACCGGCGAAGAATAAACGTCGGTTTTCTGTTTCTTTTTGTACCAGTCCGCGTCGGACCATTTGATGACGGACGGATCGTATATCTTGGTGCCGTTTGCCGGGCGCGTCTCAAAATGGAAGCCGTAAGGGTCGGATTTCATCAGCTTGCGCCCGTCCGCGGCGGTTATGCAGTATTTGTAGACGTCGTAGGTTTTGAGCCCGGGAATGACCGCCTCCCAGATACCGCCGTCGTTGACCCGCTCCATGGGGTTGGCAGTGTCGTCCCAGTTGTTGAAATCGCCTACGACGCTGACTGCGAAGGCCTTCGGCGCCCAGACGCGGAACACGACCTCGCGGTTCGCATTGAAGTGCGAACCCAAAAATTCGTAAGCTCTGGCATTGGAGCCCTCGTGAAAAAGATACACGGGGATCCTGTATTCCGGAGAGAGGAGATCTTTCATATTACGCTACCTCATAAGTATACTTAGGGTAATGATATCACAATGCTTCCGGAATTTCAAGTGGGTTATTTGTAGAAATCCCTTGTCTGAAATACATATAAGACTGATTTTTTTGTTCATATTTCACAATAGATATTGTACCGGCAGTTACTGTCCGTATATATTCCGGTCCCCTGCCGGAACCGTAAACCGATACGGAAAACGAACAGGGACATACAAACCGGCCGGTTCATAAGAATCGACCGGCTGCGTTCCGGTTTAAAGTTTATCGGTCGGGCCCGTTATCTGTTTCTTTCCGAGATCCTCTGTTCAAAACGGTTCTTTCCCGTATCCGAGGGTATTGCGGTCGGGAAAACGCCGTCAAAGCAGGAGCTGCAGTAGCCGCCGCCTCCCGCCAGTTCCCGAAGCCTTTCGACAGGCAGGAACCCGAGGGTATCGGCGCCGATCATTTCCGCTATTTCCGGGACAGAGTGATGACAGGCGATCAGATTCTCCTGAGAATCGATATCCGTGCCGTAATAACAAGGGAACAGAAACGGCGGGGCGGAGACGCGCATATGGATTTCGGCGGCGCCGGCTTTTCTCAGGAGCGATACTATGTGCCCGCTTGTCGTACCGCGCACGATCGAATCGTCGATGAGAACTATTCTCTTCCCCTTCACCACGTCCGGAACTGCGCTCAGCTTGATGTTGACCTGATCCTGCCGGTCTGTCGGCGCGATAAACGTCCTGCCGATATATTTATTCTTGATGAGCCCGATGTCATAAGGGATCCCGGATTCCCGGCTGAAGCCGAGCGCAGCGTCCAGACCGGAATCGGGAACCCCGATGACGATATCGGCATCCGCGGGTTCGGTCTGAGCGAGTATTTTTCCTGCGGTTATACGCGCCGTATGGACCGATCGCCCGTCGATCACGGAGTCGGGACGGGCAAAATAGATATACTCAAAAATACAGATCTTCTTTTCCCTGTCGCCGCAATGCTCCCTGCGCGACGCGATCCCGTCTTTACCGAAGACAAGTATCTCTCCGGGCTCCACGTCTCTGACAAATTCAGCGCCGACGGCAGTCAGCGCGCAGCTTTCGGAAGCGATAACGTACGTGCCGTCTCCTGTCACGCCGTAACAAAGCGGCCTGAAACCGTAGGGATCCCTGACACAGATCAGCTTCTGAGGAGACATGAGTATAAGGGAATAGGCGCCTTCAAGCACGTTCATCGCCCGGCTGAGCGCATCCTCTATAGACGGCGCGGTAAGCCGTTCTTTCGTGATGATATAGGCGATGGTCTCCGTGTCGCTGGTGGTGTGGAAGATCGCTCCGCCCAGTTCCAGCGCGGAACGAAGCTCCGCCGCGTTTGAAAGATTGCCGTTATGGGCGATGGCCATCCTGCCTTTCTGATGATTCACCTCAATCGGCTGACAGTTGTTGCAGTTCGAAGCGCCGGTCGTGCCGTAACGCGTATGAGCCACCGCCATGGTCCCCGCCGGACAGGAAGCCAGCGCGTCCCTGGTTATCACTTCGCTCACAAGGCCGGTATCCCTGACCGATACGAACAGGCCGTCGTCATTCACGACTATCCCGCAGCTCTCCTGCCCCCTGTGCTGAAGGGCGTAAAGACCGTAATAGCAGAAAGCCGCGATATCTGCCGGCTTAGCGGACATGACGCCGAAAACGCCGCATTCCTCATGTATACTCATATCTGTCTATACCCGGATCGAAAGCCGGCATGGGCTGAAGCTTAAAGAGATTCGCGTCATGAAGTCGGTCGATCCTTTCCTTTGTTTCCGTGGAACCGATAACGCCCGTTCTGATATATCTGTCCAGTTCTGCGTACGTGAAACCGAGATTATCTTCATCGGACATGCCGCTGAGGCCGTCTATGGGCGTCTTCTCGATCAGCTGTCGGGGCAGCCCGAGCACCCTTCCGACGGCTTTGACTTCCTGCACCGTCAGATGACATAGCGGACTGAAATCACCCGCGCCGTCGCCGTACCTCGTAGCGTATCCCACCCAGTCCTCCGACAGATTGCAGGTGTTGGCGACACGGCCGTTGTTGCTCTGAGACACCGCATACAACGCCGCCATGCGTATTCTTGCGGGGAGATTGACCCTGCTCTGCTTTGACAGATCGAACGGGATGCTTTCTGTCAGGCCGTCGACAGCGGCTTTGATATTCACGACATAATGCCTGATCCCGAGAAAATCCACCAGCATCTGCGCGGAATCGAAATCCTCCTGGACCCCGTTCGGCATAAGGACTCCGATCACACGGTCTGTCCCGAGCGCTTCCGCGCAGAGCGCGGCGACTACGGAACTGTCCTTGCCGCCGGAAATACCTACGACGGCGTTGCAGTCCGGTCCGTTATCTCTGAAAAACTCCCTGATCCACAAAACGCAGGCATTTTTTATGCCCGGTGCGTCAAACATTGTAATCCCTCCCGAAAAAACAGAGCGTCCCTGAGCCGAAGACTCAAAGACGCCGTTGCCTTTTTTATTATTATATACCAAACAAAAATCCGTGTCAATGATTTGTGTTAATTTATTAAGTGACAGCAAACTATAAAAAGGGATTGTAACCGGATTCTGTCCGTGGTAAAATCAGGACTTGAAAAAACAATGCGAGGTCGCAAAATGGAATTACGGTACAGCCCTTTCACCCTGATGTGGAAGATCACGGAAAAGATCGATGCAAGGACACGCTCGCGGCAGGCGCTGCCCGGCGGGATCGCCGTATTGCGGGACCTGTCCTACGGCGACGGCGGTCCCATGCACCGTATGAACGCCTATTATCCCGACGGGAACGACGGCAGACTGCCCGTGATCGTGGATATCCACGGCGGCGGCTGGATGTACGGCGACAGGGATTCCAGCGTTCTGTATGACGAATACCTGGCGGCGCGCGGCTTTCTGGTGTTCAGTATGAGCTACCGTCTCGTGCCGGAGGTCACGGCGCGCGAACAGCTGCGGGACGTCGCCGACGCGCTTTGCGCCGTCCGCGGGCTGCTGCCGGAGCTGCCCTGCGACCCGGAAAAAATAATGCTGACCGGCGATTCCGCAGGCGGGATGCTGGCGGTATATACGACGGCAATGGCGGTCTCGCCTTCAATGCGCGGGTATTTTCAGACAGCTGATCCGGGACTCAGATACGACTGCCTGGTGCTGACCTCGCCAGTGGCTTATATGAACGAAAACTCAGTTATGGGAGTTTACGGCCGCCTGATGTGGCGCGAACGCCCCTTCCGTACGTCAAAGAAACCTTATCTGAATGCGGATGAGGCGCTGAACTTCGCGGACACTCTTCCGAGAACGATGCTGATCACCAGCGCCGGAGACGTTGTGGCGAGGAAACAGACGCTGCGGCTGTACGAATATCTGCTTCGAAGGGATTTTCCGGCAAAACTGCTGTACTGCGACGGAGCGGAGGGAAAAAAACTGCCCCACGTCTTCGCGGTGCAGAAGCCCGATTCCCCAGCAGGCCGACGGTGTCTGGATGAGATCTGCGGCTTTTTCATGAATGAAAAATAAAACCGATAATCATCGGGCGCGGGCAGAGCCCGCATAGTTTTGATTTCCTTTAAAACCTGTTTAAACGGGGAAAACCGCATATTCAATCATACCTGAAACAGGACTGCATCCCCTATGTTTTGAGGATGCAGTCCTTGTACTTCAGAGATTCTTTTTATACAGTTACCTGATGAATACCATAATATTAAAACTGTTTGATAAACAGCTGTTATTCCGGAAATATCGTTTTCCACAGGAAATCAAAAACGTCTTCATACTTGCCTTTGAGGAATAATAAGTCATGAGCATCGTCACCCACATGGTGTCCAGAGGCGTAATCGTAAGTCTCATTGGATTTATAGGTGTCGGGAGCATCGCCGTTTGTGTATTTGTACCAGGCTATAAGCTCACCCGTCTCTACTTTCCAAAGGCTGACGCGCATCACCTCGTGATAAAGAGTTTCCTTATAGCCGGAGCCGTCAACAGCGGTATACTCCTCTGGGATATATCCCATGGATTCCGCGACTGCTATGACCAGCGGCGCTTCTCCGTTCACCACTTTAAGTGCCTTTTCTTCGGTGAATACGGTTTCAGGGTGACTACTCTTGATTCTTTCGATTTTACACACAGTGTATCCGGTTTTTTTTGCCGCCTCAGGTCCGTAATCATCATAAGCGCAGTCAGGAATATACAAATTTCCCACTATCGGACCGTTCAGATCCTTCGCGTAGGATTTTGCTTTGCTGATCTCTATCTGCTTGTCTGCTGCAAGCGTCTTTCCCGCGACGTGCTTCAGCATCCATTCCGTCAGGTTATACGCCGGAGCTTCCTGGTAACTCAAACTTTCCAGGTTGCCACCGTATTTGTTTACAAGATCATAATAAGCCCTGAATTTCTGCTGAGCGGGGTCAAAACGCTGGGACAAAATCTCGTCACCATATTTCACGCCGTCCGGCATATTGACAAGTTTGACATCGGCGGATGATTTGAACAAGTAGCTTTGCAACCGGCAGTCCATCAGATTGAGCTTTCCGCCAAAAGTTACCGTTTCAAGCTTTTCAGAATCAGCGAAGGAATCACAAAGAGTATCCACGTCGCCTTTAAAATCCACTGTCTTAAGGGAATCACATTTGTTGAACGATTCTTCAACAGTTACAACATCGCCGTTAAAGTCCACAGTCTTCAGGGATTTGCATTCGTTGAACGATCCGTATATTCTTCCGGCAAACCCGCCGAAATCTACGCTTTCTATATTATCACATGATTCAAACGAGTTGTTCAGCTCCTCTACGTTTCCGTTAAAAACCACTTTTTTAAGTTCGTCATTGTTATTAAAGGTAAAGCTGCTAAAGGAATCTGTGCCCTTTCCGATTCTGCCTACATCACCGCCGAAAGTCAACTCGGTCATTTTGCCTCCGGTAAAGCAGAAATCGCATATCGTGTCGACCTTATCCTCAAATTTCAGGTCAGTCAGATTACTGCATGATTCAAAACAAGACCTGCCAATAACTCCTACGGACTTTTCAAATATCACGGAGGTGAGATTCTCGCAGAATTTACAGAAGCTTTCAGGCAGACTGACGACCTCTCCATGGAAGACGACCCCGGTCAGCGCGTTTTTATCTTGGAACAGACCGATGTTTTTCTCTTCGGCGGCGGGAACGGCAAGATCCACTTTTCCCGTAAATTCCAGACTTTCAAGCGCGGGCAATGAAGTTAAAGATGTATTCTTTATGTCCGGCCGCTGTATCTCTCCGAAGGTGAGACTGGTCAGGGAATCAAGTTCACAGAAGGAATACCCGACTTCTCCGGACAGCTTTTCGACAGAAAGCGTTTCTATGCCGCAGCTGCGGAAGGAATTATAGATAACCTCGGGATCGCCTTTGATCCCGATGCTTTTCAGATTGACGCAGTTCACGAAGGAATTTCTTATCTGTTTGAGAGATTCCGGCAGACTGACGGTCTCAAGAGTCTCGTTGTTTCCGGGAGCCTGTCCGTCCCCGGAAACAACGTTATTGGTGTAGTTCTGCACCTCTTCGTTGTTATTCTCTGCTTCGGCATTGTACCATGCTTCTTCAGTAACCACGACTTCATTGTTCGCAGGCTCCCCTGTGCTACATTTGTACAGCGCGAGATTTTCGATTGCCGACACACCCTCGCTTATCGTTAGCTCAATGGTTTTGCCGAGACCTTCAGGAGTACCGGTCACGACTCTGACGGGCAGCTGGTTGTATTCAGCCGGTATAATAACACTTTTACGCGCTTTCGGTCCGATGACACAGACCCAGGCGTCCCCTTCAGAGGCATACTGCTCAATCAGCTTGTATCCCTCCGCCTCCGGAAGCTGCAGAAAATCAGATATCAGCGTGAACGTAAGCCCTGTGTTTTTTGCCGCAACCGCTCAGACACATAAAGCTGAGCAGAATCGCGACGATGCTGACGAGTGAAACGATCCTTTTCATAAATTATACATCCTTCCGAATCGCAATCATATATTTTTCATTTCTAAATGATATTTTGATAATATACCCTTTGTAAAACATTGTCAAGTTTTTGGCATGTTTTTCAGATCAATACGCCACAATTTACAGTGATAATCATAATAAAGCAAAAAAATGCAGCTGTTGCATTAAGCCTTGGAAAAAAGTGACCGGACTGCCCGAAAAGGGGTGCCCGGTCGGTGCTTTCATAGTATTATCTGATTGACGAAATACCACACTGATACTTTATCGGAAGTAATATCGGTTTTTTCACCGACCAATTCCAACACTTAACTCTCTTTCTTCAGTATTCATTATTCATTCAGAAAATCCTGTCGATTTAATGAATACTGAAAACTTAAGACTGAAGAATGAATAATACAAAGCGAAAATCCTGCCGACCTCACGACAGGATTTTCGCTTTGGAGCTGTTAGCCGGATTCGAACCGGCGACCTCGTCCTTACCAATGTTGAAAAACAAACATTAATTACAAAAATTTTGATATATTATTTGTGCATATTGTATAATTGTTCAAGGTTCTTTTTTCGTTCCAAAAATCCCCGGCGACAGTGAAGAAGCGCACATTATAGGTTTTTATGATTCCCTTTTTATTCCCAAAATATAAACCACCCCCTTTTGCTTTCAGGCGCAGGAGGTTTATTATTTTGTCAAATCAGGGTATACCCTATATTGACATTCGGTCAAGCTCATATTCTGTTAAATCTAAATTAAATTTTGAATTATTTTACAAAATGTAAAGAAAGTGTTTGACTTTAAATTTACATTGTGATATTATTCTCTTGAAATTCAAACAAGGGAGATTATACGAAATGAAAGTTGCTTACATCCGCGTCAGCACGATTGAACAGAACGAAGCCCGGCAGGTCGAAGGACTGAAACAATACGGCATAGAAAAGACTTACATTGAAAAGGCAAGCGCAAAGGACACCAACAGACCGAAGCTGAAAGAGATGCTCGATTTTGTCAGAGAGGGAGACACGATTTATATACACGATTTCTCAAGGCTTGCAAGATCGACAGCAGACCTTTTACAGATCGTTGAAACACTCAAGAGCAAAGGTGTTTTTCTTGTATCACATAAAGAGAATATTGACACCAACACGGCAACGGGTAAATTGATGTTGACAATGATTTCCGCGATAGCCGAATTTGAACGTGCAAATCTTCTTGAACGGCAGCGCGAAGGCATCGCAGTCGCAAAACGTGACGGCAAGTATAAAGGCGGCCAGGTCAAGCAGATCGATGAATCATTATTCCGCGAACTGTTAGAACGATATAACAGGCGCGAAATAAACAAGGTTCAGTTTGCAAAGGCTCTCGGCGTCAGCAGACCGACACTCGATAAACTCTTAAAAGATCGACAGACAGCGACAGCATAAAACACGGACACGGCAAGGAGGCAAGCTCTCCGCCGTTTTTCTTATTCAGTTCCGGTCAAGCTCCGTTTTCCATACACAGATCAGCGATTCGGATATGGTTTACATTTTTTATGATTATCAAAACGCTCCCGGCAAGCCATTGTATATGGTTCTAATCTCGCTCAGATTTGCCGTATATAAAAGTATTGTTTTATTGATTATTCAATACCATAAAAGGGGCATCGTGCGTTCTCGTCGATTTCTGCGCGTTCTCGCTTGTTGTTTCCACAGTTTCACATTCCAATATTAAAAGGTTATATCATATCATTGCTAAAGATTCCATTGCTCAAACCTAAAGAATTACAAGGGGTTCAACGCGCAAAAATCAAAGCGGCATCTTTCAGCCGCTTCTTATATTCTCCGTCAAGGTCTTTCAGTTCGTTCTATTTCCATCCAAACCGCAGCGGATAAGCAACATATATCTTCACGCCGGGCAGATATTCATCACTTTCGATGAACCAGTATTCACCATCCTTGATTATTCTTTTTGCATCCGCAACCTCTACACCGTCGATTGCGCGTCTCTCGAATAATGCGTTGTCGGCGTTCCTTCCGAAGAGGACCGAACAGTCATCCCTGAACTCTACCCAAGCATCACGCGCCGCCCGCGTCGGGAACGCAAAGAGATCAGATATTTCATATCCCTCAAGGTCGTAAATGTCGTATGTCGCGTAATATTTCATATCGGTGTTTGCCTTCCTCCCCGTATAACAGCCGATAGGTCAGCTGATTGTTTATTGTTAGGCGATTGCCTCAACTTGACTTTTTCCAAAGAACCGGGCTTTATATATTTCCCCGTCACCTTTGCTTGCATAGATGAGATCACATCCGAATAAAGCTTTCATTCCGTGAGATACCATATAACCAAGATCACGCCAGCCCGCCCAGGTGTTTGTTTCTTCCACAATGCCCGCCTCGGCTTTTGCTTTCTGAATCCTCTCGGCGTTGACGGGTTCAGCTTTCGCCGCCTGCCAGCTCCTATGAAGTGCTTCCCCGAAGGTCACGCCCATTTTCTTAAAGATCGTCCACGCTCTTTTCATTATTAATGAAAGATTGAATTTCATTGTATTGTCTCCCTTTCGGTTATTTGGTCTTGTCTCAACTGACAATGCTATTATACACTTGCATAAGTGTATTGTCAAGATTTTTTTTGAAAAAACATACACAAACATAAGTGCATTATTTTGTGCAAAATGTACACCTGCATAAGTGTATTTATCTAAATAATAAAAGAGCGGTTCCCCCGCTCTCAGTCTGTATTTTCATCCTTCCGGTCAAGCTCTCTTTTCTGTTGCTCCTTCAGGCGGTCAATCTCCCGATCTGCATCTTCACAGAACGTATTAAAGCAATCTTTCATATCGGCAAATAAATCGAACATTGTTAAAAGTTCCTTTCCAGTGTTTTAGTCTTTAGAGAGGCGAGGCACCCGAGCTTGTCATTATTCTTGTACCAACAAGGTCAACCCAGATTTCCTTCGGGAACTTTGACTCCCTCGCTCTCTCAACTGACGATGCCATTATACACTTACATAAGTGCAAAGTCAATAGTTTTTTCAAAAAATGTTGCACAAACATAAGTGTATAAATTTGTGCAGTTTGACACTTGCATAAGTGCATCATTTATGATATCATATTCCGGTGAAAAATTCAAATCACGGAGGTATATATTATGACAGAGAATAATAACAAAAAGATGAGCGAGGCGAAGAAACGCGCTAATAAAAAATGGAATGACGCAAATCTCAAAGAGAAATACGATCGCATCAATCTTGTCGTTCCAAAGGGTAAGAAAGATATCATTGTCGGATACGTTCCCGAAGGGATGAGCCTCAACGCCTATATCAACCGGGCGATAGACTGCTACATCGCAGAGCATCCCGCAGGACACGATCAGGATGCAGCCGAATAAGACTTTTATTTTTTTACGGTTTATAAACAAGCAAGAAAAACCAAATATCGAACAATTCCCGGTCGGCGTTATGGCTCGAAACATTTTCCGCCATATATCCGTTTATGAATTTCCGTGATAACGGATATGATGTTTTCCAGTACAATCATTCCGGTGACACGTTCCGCCCCGGCTCCGGTCGGCGGCGTTTCGGTCGAAAATTTCGGCAAATATCCCGCCCCGCAGTCAGACGGTGACGCTCCCGGCAAGCGGTGATTTTCTCCCGGAGGGATTACCCCCCCCCTATATATGAATATAAATAAGTCTCCTGCATAATCGCGGGAGACTTATCATTTAAAAATCTGTATATTATATATATCTGTAAGTCAGTTACAGACTCAAAAAATATTTAAAATTTATAAAAATTCTTTGAAATAGGGTTGACTTTCTTTTTTAGATATGGTATAGTAGCAGTGTAGAGAGATAGCAATATATCTTTACAATACACCGCAACATTTGAGATGTTTTTTTTATGGTGAGACAGTCGGTGGCTTTAATTTTTGGGAACAGTGTATATGTTGTGGTCGTTCAGCGGTTGCCTCGGTTCCCGTTATAGGGATCGGGGATTTTTCCTTTTTGTGCGGTATATGGAGAGGAGGCGAAGTAGATGAACTCAGCGATGATGACAAAGCAGGTCTTAAATGAGGTCGGTATTCCGATTTCAACATTTAGTCGACGGTTAGGCATATCAAGCCAGACTTTGACAAGGTGGTTTTCAGGCGGCCTGAAGATTTCAAGTGGATTGCAGGACAGAATACAAAAGTATATCAGTATTTTAACGAAGGCAAACGAAGAAATGAAAAAGATTGAAATGAGGTAATAATATTGATTAAAGAAAAGATCATAGATTTAACAGATTATTTTAAAGGTTATTTTGCACAGTTCGGCTTTGTTCCGGCGAACAGGAACGGCGATCCGTACTATAGAAAAGGCAAGCAGTATTATAAGGCGGTTTCCGGTAACAAGCTCAAAGAGATCGACACGGTAAATTCAAATTTCATTACAAAACATTATCAGGTCAGCGGAGCGTCATTAAATCAGTACACCAGGAACGGCAAGTTTAAAAATTGCTTTCAGGACGAGTCAGGGCGTTGGCATTACGATTCAGGCGAGGTTTCCGACAAGCTCACAGAACGCGATCCCATACCCGAACGCGGCCGTTATTTCGTCATTCCGGGCAGATATCCTTACTTTTACAATCCGGATGAGGATATCGTTATTAATGCGGTACGAGGAAGTATTATTCCTCCGCAGATCGTTGCTCACGGTTATCTACAATATAATATGTCGGTTGATGGCGAGGATAAATCTTTATTAGGGCATCAGATCGTTGCAATGGTAATGCTTGCGAATCCGCGCGGATGCGACAGCGTACACCATTGCAATGGCATCAGAAAAGATAACAGACCAGAGAATTTATTATGGTGTTTTTGGCAAACGGAACACAGGCAGCTGGATAAGATGAGTAAAGCGGTCAGAGATTATCCGCAGAATGATAAGCTCAGGGAACAATACCAGGCAGAGATCGAACGAATCCGGCAACTGAATGAGGACGCCTTGACGAAGCAGACGGAGGCAACGGTTTAATGGCAGGTTATCCGAACTCAAAACGAATCACTGTCAGGAAAGTAACCAGCGACAGAGCGCATATATATTCGATTTTTAATATTGCGGCAAGCGATCAGGCATTAATGGACTTAAAGGGTGACGCCTTTAAATTATGGTTTTATCTGAATCAAAATCAGAATGGATTTACCTTTTATTTGTCAAAAGTCGATTGCATAAACTCAGGGATTACCGATTATCGCAGAGCCGTTGAAAAATTAACGGATAAGGGTTATTTGGTTTGTAACGGCGGCAACTCATACACATTTTTTGAACTCCCTCCCCCGCAGGAGATACCACCGGAACGGCAAGAGAAAAACCGAAAAGCGATGAGCGGTGCATTGGACGAACTCGAAGCAGCGATGACGCTATAACGCGCAAATGTACATAGGGTATGCACAGATCGTGCAGAGGGTATGTACAATTTGTGCAGAGGGTATGTACGTATTGTACAGAGAAATATTACAAGATATTATAAATAATACAGAATAGTAATAGACGCTCTCCACCTTGTTTAAAAATGCAGATCGTTATAAACGAGGTGGAGGCCGTCTAATACATAATATATAAATATATATAATATTATTAAGTAATGTAATACATTAAGACTTTAATTATTTAATGTTTAACATTAGGTAATGGTATTAGAAGGGCTCCACCTATTTATCAGCAGTTTTCGGTGAAGTCAGAACAGAACAGGCATAGACTCCGAACATTCCGATGAATCCCGAATTTTCCCGAAACAGTAATAAATGACAAATTATTGACAATAATCTCCGAATGTTTCGATGTCGGTTTCCTTCTCCCGAAATGATACAATATATTGTATATTGTTTAAATATTTAGCGATATAACCTCTATATATCGTATGTTGGTTTATGATTTCGGTTTTCGATTTTTTTCGGTAGTTTTAAAATGTTTTAGAAATATGTTATAGTGAAAGGTCTTGATTTAGATAGAAGTTAGAATAGATGCCGATTTATTATACAGTCTTTACAATGATATCGGCAATGTGTTAAAATATGAAGGTAAGAACCTTGACAATTTAATATGCATAAATGATGTATCAACTCAGACGATAGGAGTTGATAAAGAAATGAATTATAGGATCAACAGACGCGTATCTGTTGATGGTGTTTCCCATTGGATTCACGCGAACAACGAACAAGACTATTGCAACAAGATTGTTTCCATAAGTCGCGGTAATGCACCGGAGCAAAAGCAAAGGCACAACTTCCGCGATTACGCCCTCGAATGGTTCAACGTGTATTCCGTTCCGAATGTTTCCACAGCAACCGCAGCTTGCTATGATCGGCAATTGACGAATTATCTATTGCCTGCTTTCGGTGATATGGATGTTGAAGATATCAGGGTCAGCGATTTACAGCAGCTCTTTAACTCGATAAACGGAGCCAAAGCGACAAAGGACAAGGTGAAGATGGTTCTTAATCAGATATTGGAATCCGCAGTTGATGATGATATCATAGACAAGAACCCTCTTAAATCCTCACGCTTGAAGATCGAAGGCAACGTCAGCAAGGACACGCCCCCTTACAGCGTTGAAGAGATGCAGTATTTGGCGGCACATATTGACGATATTCAGGGAGAGCAAGACAGATTGTATTTAGCCTTACAGATGTTTCATCCTCTCAGACTTGAAGAAGTCCTCGGTTTACAATGGCAGGATGTCGATATTGACAACAAGAGGCTTTATATCCGGAGAGCGGTCACGCATCCCACACGCAACCAGCCGGAAGTGAAGGAGCCAAAGACAGAGCAAAGCAAGCGCGTCATTGGTTTATCGGGTATCGCATCCCGGTATCTCGCCTCGGCAACGGTCAAGAGCGGTTACATTATCGGCGGTGATTCCCCTTTAAGCTATACGGCAGTCAGGCGAATGTGTGAACGCATACAGAGGGAAACGCAGTTCAACGGCAAGATTACCCCGATACGATTCCGGACAACCGTATTGACAGACTTATACGATACAACAAAGGATATCAAGTTGACTCAACAGACAGCAGGACACGCAACCTCGGCAATGACATTGAAACACTATGTTAAAGGCAGGGAGATCGTTACAAGTTCAGCCACAGCGATAGATCAACTGTATACGGGTAAAAATTGCACTTTTATTGCACCCGCTCAAACCCCGTAATACCCCGATATATCGGGCATTGAAGGCACACGGCAGAGCGCATAAAATTGCACTTTTTATTGCACTTTTGCCTTTTTCGCAGTTATGAGGTCAGAACAACGGCACAATATCCTAACATTTGGGTATTGGTTTTTCAAATTCAGACCTTGCGAAGAGAATACTATATATAGATTTCAGAAGCCAAGCTCACTATATATAGTGTTTAAAATGAGTTTTCAGCGAAAAATAAAAACTCCGCATCCACCAAAGATACAGAGTTTTTATCATGGAGCTGTTAGCCGGATTCGAACCGGCGACCTCGTCCTTACCAAGGACGCGCTCTGCCTCCTGAGCCATAACAGCAGTTCGCAAGAACGTTACGATTATAACACAGGAAAATGTTTTGTCAATAGTTTTTTGACTTTTTTATCGTTTCGCCGTGAATCAGAAAAATGAGCCGGGAGATTTCCGACCGTTTACTCTCCGATTTTGGCTTTGGCAAGCGCGAGCAGGCCGTCGTCACTGAGCAGCGGATAGGAGTAAAGATGATCCTGATACTGTTGGTAAACCAGACCGCGCTCTTCATCGATGCCGCAGCAGTCGTCTATCTCATATATGATTTCAAGTGTATCCGGGTTGATGATCCATGCGCCGGCGTTGCCGGCCTTCAGCAAACCGCGGTTGCCGTCCATGGGAGTATAAGCAAACGTCCACATTGTCAGAGAACCGTTGTAGAGCGAGATACTGTTAAGAGCTGTGATTTCCGATCCCAGTACCTGCAGCTTTATCAGACTGCCGGAAGAATTGATGACGCACAAGTCGCTGCCGATAGTAAAGAAATGATCAACATTGCCATCATACTGCGCAAGACAGATTTGTTTGCCGGTTTCAACGGAAAAACCCTGGATGGTGTTGTCTTTAAAACACAGATAAACCGATTTTTCATCATCTGTAAACACACAGTCTTTCAGTTCGCTGACGGCGAACATTTCCTCTGCAGCACATTCTGTTACTGTTTTGGTATTGATATCGTACAGATAAAGATGCTCTTCGGG
Source organism: Clostridia bacterium (assembly GCA_024699005.1). The sequence goes on along the minus strand of JAILQN010000350.1, from coordinate 22,479 downwards.
GTCGGTACTGTCATAATCCATATATAATGTGCCGTCCTCCCGTGTACCGGATTCATGTACTGTCACAGAACTTGTCTCGATCCACAGAATCAGTTTATTGCCGGAACCCGAAATATACAGGTCATTCAAATGCTGATGGTATCTGTGTTTTTCATCGGAGCTTTCAGTAAAATCCAGAGCGGAAAGTTTTTCCGGATCATCTCCGGGACGTATACGGAAGATCATATCATTTTTGTCAGGCAAAAAAACATCCCCGGATGGGCTGAAGACAAATCTGCTGCTAAAATCATACTCATCGCCGGTCAGTTCCTGTATCAGTTCTCCGCTGAGAGTGCTGTAAACAGCATATGAATATGTCCAGCCGTCATATAGTTTGACTGAAACAAAATCATTTCCGAGGAAACAGGTCTCCCTCTGCTGTTTTTCTTTGAAAGAAATTGTATGGAGGAGGGCTTTTGATTCCGTATCGATCAGATACAGTTGTGTTTCATCCGGCAGAAAGCCTGTATTTTGCAGTCCCGGAGCGGCTTCCGATACGGCGGCGAGAGTGAAGTCAGGGCTGAAAGCGATATCCTGCAGTTCAAAATTTTCGTTGGCGCTGCGGCGCAGCGTATCACGTTCCGTGTTTTCCGCCGGGCGGTACAGTATCACAGCCGGGTCGTTATTTCTGCATATTGCATACACGTTATTGCAGTATGCACATCTTTCTATTTCCGTGGAAAAATCCTGTATCAGATACAGATATATACTGTCGGTTTTGTTTTGATCGTAAACTCTTGCCGGAACCGCCGCCCATTCACGGCCGGCAGTATCCGTCATGAACACGTGTTTTCCGCTGTAATACATATCGATCACTTTGTCGGGAAGCGGTACCTTGCCGAGGACTTCTCCGGTTTCGGCGTTTACGGAAAACAATCGCTCTCCCACAGCTGCAAACACAACACGGAAGGCATCGTTTTCCTCTTTCTCCAGCTTTATGAATCCTATGAAAGGATCGTTGACATTCCGGTATATCTCTTCCGTGTTCCATCTGAGCTTGCCGGTGTTCAGATCATAGGCTTTGAGAAATCCTGTGCTGTCAATATACCCGGTACATGCGTATCCGGATGCAAAGATCGTTTCATCCCGTATCAGGAACGTGGGGGTTACAATGGTCTCATCGTGGAACAGTTCACTGCTGTACATAAATGCGAAATCTTTTCCGCTGCGTCGGAAAACACAGAACCGCTTTGAATCATTCTCATTGTAGGTAAATACAAGATAGTCGTTCATGTAATAGGCATAATAAGGGATTGTTCCGATCAGAGCTTTGATCTCATCGCCGCTGATCTCTGCCATTATCTCCCCGCTTTCCGGTGACAGCAGAATAAAAGCGTCTTCTTTTAGGATAATAACGCTTTCGTTGCTGCAATATCTTATGCTCAGTGTTTTGACTTCTCCGACGGCGAAAGACCAGATAACGCCGCCGTCATCCGGCGAGATCCTTTCAAGTGTTTGTTCGTTTTGGTTGTGAATATATATCGCGTTCCCGTTTGGCTGGTTCTCATCCTGCAGATCTTTGATCATCATGTCGGTATATGAAATGCCTTTCACCTGACCGGTTATACCGGCTGCGCCGAATTTTATCCGGGTGAAGGATGTCGTATCTATCTGCCGGTCGCAATAAAAACCTACGTCGAGATCGGAATAGACGGACAGTGTTTTCAGTGTCTCGCCGGTTTCGGTATCCGTCAGGATAAAGGTGTCGCCGGTAACTGACGCGAGCCGTTTGCCTTTGTCAAACAGGCAGATTTTCCGGGGGACCGAGGGGAGCTCCACCCTGCGGACAGAGGAGTAACCGTACGGAGAGTACGCATCTGTCAACGAAACAAGCTGATTGATCGTCCCTGGTAACGGGGCAAACCCGGCGTCTTCCTCAGGAAAAGACCGTATGGCGGATTCAATCGCGCCGTAAAGGTCGCCGTCCTTTTTCAGCATCTCCGATTCCTTCAGCAGCAGCTGCGAATTGTTTTTTCGCAGTTCAAGGGCGTCCGCCGCTATTTGCCGGTTTTTTCCGCGGATGGCAAGCAGCGCGGCGGTGCTCAGCAGCACCGCAACGGCAAGCAGCGCGGAAATACCGAGTGCTATGCGCAGTTTCCGCTGTGAAATACGGCGCTGTTCCCGATTATACAGGTCGTCATATCCGCATCCCAGCAGCGGAGCTGCGATGCGCAGATATTCCGATTTGAGTTTTTTGAACATCTGCGGCAGGGTCTTTGCGGAAACATTTGCCGCGAGAGGCTCCGTTTCTCTTTGCGATGTGACGGTCTCACCGTTTTCGAGTGTTTCGCTGAAGGTCTCATAACGCAGCGGTTCCGGGAATGTCGGGCGTTTATCCGGGTCGTCCGCCAGCAATGTAAGGATATTTTTGTTCGATCCTTTGTGCAGTTTCTTGAAATACTCCAGCTCTGACATGCACCATTTCGATTTTTCGTATTCGGGCGAGCATATCACTATTAAAAACCGGGAATTATCAAGAGCGCTCCGGATATCGCCGCCAAGATCGTTGCTCGTGGGCAATTCGGACTCATCACGGAAAATACGCAGCTTTTTGTTGTTTCCGCAGGTACTGATACCCGCGGGAGGCGAGTATATTTCCAGCATTTTCTGCAGCCGTTCCGCGATTGGCTTATCCGGCACGACGTGACGGTAAGAGATAAATGCGTCGTATTTGTAACTGTCTTTCATAAGCGGCCACCTCCGGTCGTGTTCCCGACAAACATGACAACACCTGTTATGATATAAAAATAATAACAGATAACTGCCGATAAAGCAATACTGTACAGACGGTAATGTGTTTCCCTCTTTACGGATTTACGTGTAAAAGACGAAAAAAGCATTAAAAAGAGCATAGGAAACTCCGAAATTGCAGCAGATACACTGACAATGGACGGAGAGACCTATGCTCGAAACAGATGATATCAAAGTTGAATTAACAATACGAAACTTTTGCAGTGAACATACGGGGATTTTTATCGTTTTGCCAGGAATTCACGGGCCACGCAGTCGCCGTTGCCTTCGAATCCGGAATCGACCGTGAAACCGGCGTCCTCCAGTGCCTTTCTTTCGCCTGCTTTTATCTTATTGCAGACTACGGTATCGGCGCCGGCATCCTTCAGCAGCTCCGCCGCGGAAAGCTTTTTGTTCATCCCGAACCGGAACACAAGACCGGAGCGGGCGACCCCGTCTTCCCCGATCTCATATATCTTGAAGGTGTTGGCGCTCCCGAAATTTACGGGAACGTTTCCCATATTGTCATAGGGTACCGCAATAGTCATCCGAGTCTTCCTTTCAACTGTACTTATGTTCGAAATCGAACTGAATGCGCCTGCCTTTTTCGATGTGATAACACCGCTGGGCAAGGGTAAAGATGTATTTGTCGTGGTCTATGCTGTCGGAATATACGTTCACGACCTTCGTATCCGGGTATCTTTCACGGAACAGACGGACCTTTTCACGGTCATGAACGTTCCTGCCGACCACAGCGCCGGTCCTGAGATCGTGCTTTGTGCTTATCACGTCGTCAAAACGCAGCCGGGACGCAATCTCTTTTATAAGGAAATCCGGGCTCGCGGTGATGATGACGGAATACCTCTCGCGCCGTTCGGGTCTCGCCCAGAAGTATACGTCCTTTTCGTACCTGTCCCAGAAATCGCGCACGGCTTCGTCAAGCGGTATGCGGTCGATAAAATCAAAGGCGTAGGCCTTAAGGAGAGTCATGCTCTTGTCGACTGTGGCATAACGCATAAAACCGTACAGGAAACCCGGCACGGTCCTGAAAATCAGGCCGGGATAACGGCGCATGCAGTAAAAAATAAACAGCGTTCCGCTGTCAAACGGCACTATCGTCTTATCAAAGTCGTAGATATCCGCCTCGGCAGGAACACCGTCACCCTCCGCAGCGCGGAGTACGGGATCCGGAGTTATAAGATCGTTGTTATAATTGTCGGACATCGGGAATCAGACAGCAAAGTCAGATAAAATTCAGATATTCGTATTAATATATAAAGTGAAAATCCCTGCGTTGCCGCGACAGGATTTTCGCTTTGCACATCAGGGCAGTTTATTCATCACCAACAGGAGTCAGCGGATTATCATTCGGCCCCTCGGGCTCATTGTTCGGATTTTCGTTCGGAGCTTCCGTCGGAGTGTCGTTTCCGCCGGACTGAGTGGTGGGTTCATCCTCACCGCCGTTACCATTATCAAGGTCTATAATCCCGCCGATATCCTCATCCCCAAATGGCGTCTCTTCATAAGCTGCCGTGGTCTCAGGCGCTTTGGTAGTGGTAACGGTACGCGCTGCCGTAGTCGGTGTGGAAGAAGACGAACTGCTGCGTGTAGTGGAAGCTGCCCGTCTTGCGGTTGTGGCAGCCGCGGCGGCTCTGGTGGCGTTCTCCGCCTTTTTGGTGGTCGTCTGATTGTTGGACAGTTCCTCTATATCATGCAAATCCGTAAATGAAATGGACTCGGGCTCGGTCACGGGTACGGCAACAGGTTCGGTCTCGGAAACAGCTGCGGGTGCAGCGGTCGTCTTGTCCTTTTTATTCTGGTCGCGGGTATCCTTGGTCGCCATATACAGACCGATGGCACCGCCGACAAGAATAACGACCAGAGCAATGGGCAGAACGGTAAGAATACGCTTTCCGAGCGAAGGCTTTCGCACTTCGGGGACAGGCTCGCCGTAATCGTCCAGCACCGGACGGCGCATACCGTCCACCTCATCAGAAGAGATCGCCGGGGCAAAACCGAAATCGCCGGCAGCGCCTGCGGGAGCGGCAGCCCCTGCGGCAAAGATCCTGAGAGGCTCGCCGGACGGAGCGGCAGCCTTGCCGTCGGTCTTGATCTTCATCAGGACTATTGTGCAGTCAGCGGTCTTATCTGCAGCGGAGAACGACTCGTAAAGAGGTTTGATCATAGAGGGAAGCGATTCGTTCTCGTCAAGGATGCGGGCAACCGCGTCATAATCGACGATCGAGGATGCCTGAGCGCCCAGAAGAATGAAGACGTCTCCGTCCTCTGCGTTCGTTATCATCTGATAGCCCGTGCCGCCGCGGCCGGTCAGAGCCGTTTCAAAAAGCTCGCCGCCCGTAAAACGCATCACGTGGCAGTCGCGGGATTTCCCGATGATAACACGGTTGTCGTATACACAGACAAGCCCCAGGGAAAGCTCCGCGTTGGCCATTTTGGACATAACGGTGTCCATATCGGAGATATACTCTTCGACCGCAGCCTGCGCGTCGCCCCTGGCATTGTCTATATTGTGGAAGTAATCGCGGAAGGCCTCCGCGGCGTCGTAAGCGCATTTGTTTTCGCTTGAAGCGACAAGTGCGCGGCAGGGAATATCCATGGTGCCTTTTGCCTGATATCCGCTGTCCGCTTTTGCCTGGGGTATAGCGTGCCCCTTGATATTTATATTATCGCCGTTAAATCCTTTTTTAAGTGCCGACTTTGTAAAGGCGACGGTCTCTACGCTTATAATTGCCATAGTAATACCTCTTCACAGATTTATTTCAGGATATATTCTATCACTCTTTCACGGTATAGTCAATTGGCAAATTGTAAATATTGTTTTAATGGTCTTGATATTATTTTTGGAATGATTTATACTTTTTATCCGAAAAGGAGGGGTTATATGGTTCATTCGATTTGCAATGACTCCCTGTCGGTGTCCGTAAAAAGTCTCGGCGCGGAGCTTACAAGCGTAAAATCCAACGTCACCGGATATGAATATCTCTGGCAGGGCGACCCGGAGATCTGGTACGGGCAGTCGCCGGTGCTGTTCCCGATAGTCGGCAGGCTGCTTGACAACAGATACCGCGTGAACGGCACGGAGTATTCCATGCCGAAGCACGGTCTGTTCCGGAAGCGGGAAGCGGTTCTTGCGTACAGGGACGCGCAGACACTGATCTTCATGCAGGAGCAGGACGGTGAGACTCTGAAACAATACCCGTACAAATTCAGAGTATACGTACGCTTCACTCTGTCCGGCGCAAGGCTTATCGTCAATCATCGGGTAGTGAACACAAACGAAACCGATATGTATTTTTCGCTGGGAGCGCATCCGGCATTCAACCTGACCATCGGGGACAAGCTGAGATTCAGCCGCCGCGAGACTCTGTTCACCGAAAGGATCGATACGGACGCCTACCGCATGCCCGGGCGGCTGCCTGTACTTGAAGACTCGGATGAACTGACGGTCACCGAACATATTTTCGACAACGACGCCCTTATCATGAAGGACGTCCGGTCCGAAAAGATCACCCTGCGCAATTCAGACGGACGGACGGTGGATTTTTACACCGGGAATCCTCCCTATCTGGGGATCTGGGCAAAGCCCGGCGCGCCGTACGTCTGCATAGAACCGTGGTGGGGAGTGAACGACGACCGCATAAAACGCGACGATTTTTCACAAAAGGACGAGATAATCCGCCTCGCTCCGCAGAGCGACTGGAACGCCTGCTGGTATGCGGATTTTTCGTAATCAGGCAAAATATTACAGTCATATTTATCCGACGAATGGAGGAACAGAAATGCCGTTTATCGATTCAAAAATCACGGTGCCGGTAAAGCCGGAAACGAAAGAAGAAATCAAATCCGAACTCGGTGAAGCGATCTCGCTCTTAGGCAAGAGCGAACGCTGGCTCATGATCGGCATACAGGACGGTTACGACCTGTGGATGGCGGGCGAAAAGCTTGAACGCGGAGTTTACGCAGAGGTCAGCCTGCTGGGGAACGCGAAAAGCGCAGACTATGAACGCCTGACGGCAAAGATCTGCGATATTTACGCCGAAAAGCTGGATATACCGCCGGAAAACATCTACGTCACCTATCATCCGCTCGACGACTGGGGCTGGAACGGATCCAATTTCTGAGGGGGATAACAAAATGCCTGTCAACGATCAAGAAATCACAGCAGCGAAAACGATCAACATTGCTATAGACGGCCCGTCCGGAGCGGGCAAAAGCACGATAGCAAAGGCTTGCGCCGCGAAACTCGGCTACATATATGTAGATACAGGCGCGCTGTACCGGACCATAGGAGTGTGCGCCATGCGCCGCGGAGTCGACACAAAGGATCGGGCAGCGGTCGAGAGCGTACTGCCCTATGCGGACGTTTCACTGAAATACGTTGACGGAGCTCAGAGGGTATTCCTGGGCGACGACGACGTTTCCGAAGAGATCCGCACTCCGGCCGCTTCGATGGCTGCGTCCGACGTATCCGCCGTGCCCGCGGTAAGAGAGCGGCTTCTGGACCTGCAGAGGGAACTTGCGGGGAACAACAACGTCATCATGGACGGACGGGATATAGGCACGGTCATCCTGCCCGACGCGCAGTATAAGTTTTTCCTGACTGCGTCCGCCGAAGTCAGGGCGCAGCGCAGGGTAAAAGAGCTGCTCGAAAAAGGGATGGAAGTCAACTATGAAGAGACTCTCGCCGACATCGTCAAGCGCGACTACCAGGATTCCCACAGGGAGACCGCCCCGCTGAAGCAGGCCGACGATGCGATCCTTATCGACTCCAGTTATATGACGATAGACGAAGTGGTCAACTTCATTATTTCAAAAATCGGCTGTCAGCTTCCGGATTAAAAGGTTTTCGATCGTATTGACCATTGCCGCGCAAGCGGCTGATCAGATCATTTTTGCTCCGCAAAAATGAACCGCTATTATTCATTTTTCAGTATTCATTAAATATGAAAATAATCCTCTCTCCTACAGCCGGATTCTGCTTCGGCGTGAACCGGGCGGTCAGCAAGGTCGAAGACCTGCTGGCCTCGGGCGAACACATCTGCACTCTCGGGCCGCTGATCCATAACCCGCAATACATAAAAAGCCTGGAGGACAGGGGCGTACCGATAGTACAGTCGGCGGACGAAGTCCCCCCGGGCAGCCATCTTGTTATCCGCGCCCACGGCATAACCCGTGAGGAGAGGGAAAAGATCGAAGCCGCCGGCGTCACGGTAACGGATCTGACATGTCCGTTCGTGAACAAGATAAAGCTGATCGTGGAGCACAACACCGAGCCGGACAACGTCCTGCTCATCGCGGGGAACGAGGATCATCCGGAGGTCAAAGGCTTCCGCAGCTACGCAAAAGGCAGGTCTTTTGTATTCTCAGATGCGAAAGAGCTTATTTCCATTCTGAACTCCGGTGAATTCGGGGCCGATACGGAGATCATCGTTACGGCTCAGACCACATTCAATGTTGATGAATTCACAAAATGCAAGGCTATTCTCGCCGAAAATTGTTCAAATGCGAAAATTTTCGATACCATATGCGATGCCACCTCAAAAAGGCAAAATGACGCTTGCAATTTATCCAGGACCTGTGATATAATGCTCATAATCGGCGGTAAAGTAAGTTCAAATACGCAGAAGCTCAAAAACGTATGTGAGAAATATGCGAGAACTTACCTTATCGAGTCTGCCGACGAGCTTTCGGGCATCGATTTCGGCGGAGTCGGCACCGTCGGTATAACAGCAGGTGCAAGCACACCGGCATGGATAATCAAGGAGGTAATCAGATCTATGTCCGACAACATTAACAACGAGGCAGTAGCAGCTGAGGCCGAAGGACAGGCCGTCGTTGCGGCCGAAGCAGCAGCAGCAGAAATGACAGCGGCAGCGGCGGAAGCGCCGGCAGTCGAGGAAGCGGTCGAAGCAGTCGGGAAAGCTGCAGAAGCCCCCGCCGAAGCGGTCGAAGACGCAGCAGAGAGCGAAGAGAGCTTTGCTCAGCTGTTCGAGGATTCCATCGCCCAGGGTTCGCTCAATTCCGATCAGAAAGTCAAGGGGATCGTTCTGCGTGTGACCCCCACCGAGATCCAGGTTGACGTGGGAAGGAAGCAGACCGGTATCGTTTCCGCGGACGAGTACAGCTATGATCCGTCGGCAGACTTCACGAAGGAAGTTCATGAGGGCGACATTCTCGACCTTATCATCATGAAGACCAACGACGTGGAAGGCACCATCCAGCTTTCCAAGAAGCGCTATGACGCAGCCGCAAACTGGGATCTCATAGTAGAAGCGAAAGAAAACAACGCCAACCTTGAAGGCATGGTCTCCGAGGTACTTGAAAAAGGCGTCATCATCTTCTACAAGGGCACCAGAGTTTTCATCCCCGGCTCTCAGGCATCCGCACAGCGCGGTGTCAAGCTTGAAACACTGCTCAACAAGAATGTGGAGTTCAAGATCCTCGACATCGACCCGAAGCGTCGCCGTGTTGTAGGTTCCATCAAAAAGGTCGAGCAGGAGCAGCGCAAGGCCGCGGCCGAGAAATTCTGGACCGACACAAAAGTCGGCGATGAGTTCACAGGCAAAGTCGTTTCCATCTGCAAATTCGGCGTTTTCGTTGAAGTTGCATACGGCATTCAGGGTCTGTGCCACATGTCTCAGCTTTCCTGGTCCAGAGTCAAGGACGAGGCGGCTATCCGCGAGATCTGCAAAGAGGGCGACGACTTCTACGTCAGGATCATCAAGCTCGATCCCGAAGCGAAGAAGATCTCCTTCACCCACCGCAGAGATGAGGATAACCCCTGGGAGGTCTTCAAACGCAACTTCCACGTGGGCGACGCCATTGAGGTGCCCATCGTCAAGCTGCAGACCTTCGGCGCTTTCGCAAGGATCATGGATCCCGACATCGACGGCCTTATCCACATCAGCCAGATCGCCAATCACAGGGTAGAGAACGTTGCCGACGAGCTTACAGTAGGCCAGACCGTCAACGTCAAGATCACCAAGATCGACGATGAGAAGAGGCGCATAAGCCTGTCCATCGCGGAGCTTCTTCCCAAAGAGGCCGCTCCCGCCAAGGCAGATTATGACGATGATGCCGAGAACGACTCCTTCACCGGCGCTATCGACATCGACGTGCTTGCCGCCCGCGCCCGCGAGCAGGAGAAGCGCGACGCCGCCAAGAAGAAGGAAGCCGAAGCCGAAGACGAGGATTTTGAGTAATCCGTCAATCAAGAGTATTGCACCTGCCTTACGGGCAGGTGCAATCAGTTTTGAGTTTTGATTTTTTAGATCCGATCGCGGACGATCGGTTCATTCGTAATGCGTCCACATCCGGGCAACCTTTACGGTCCCGTCATACTTGACGCCAAGGTATTCGGTTGCTTCATATTTTATACTGTAAACGAGCCTGTGCTGAATATTGATCCGTCTTGAATAAAAACCGCTCAGATTTCCGACCAAAGCCTCAACGGGCGGAGGATTCTGAAGCGGATTTTTGCTGATAATATCAAGCAGCTGCTTTGTTTTTTTATCAAGCCCGGCAGATTTCAGCAGTTTTTTGTCTTTTTCCGCTTGTTTGCTGAACCGAATAAGATACAAGATCACCACTCCTCGTCGGGATCGTATACCTTTCCCGTTTCAGCTTCGCGATCCGCCTCAAGAATACTTTCCGCCATTCCCGGTACGGAATTAAGATACAGCGTTTCCTGAATCGCACGCCAATCGCTTTCGCTCACAAGCACGCAGTTCCCTCCGCGATTATTTGTCAGCGTTACCGGCTCGGAATTCATATTGACCTCGGATATGAGCTGATACAGCTTGCTTCTTGCCTGCGTGACGTTGATGGAAGTCATGATCATTCACCTCTCAATTCTGTATATGCATATTATAGCGTACGCAAAAACGGACGTCAAGTGTTTTTTGCAAAATCCATATACGCTCAGACCGCTTTTTCAAATTTCTGCTGCAGTTTTGCCGAGAACCGAAGTATCTGTCTTGCGTCGTCGGCGAGCACCTGACCGTTGCCGTCAACATCCGCGGCGCGTATCTGTTCGGCGCTCAGTTTCTCCAGCTGTGCAGAAGCCCGCAGAGCAATCCGCGCGTCGTCGGCGAGTATCTGACCGTTGCCGTCGATATCGCCGGAACTGAGTTCCTCCCGGATTTTCAGCAGTGATCCGGATATCGCAGATTCAAGATCGACTTTCAATGCAGGCCGGATACCGTAATGCCGGCTGTAGGTCCCGTCGGTGGTGCTGGAGCTGACGTAGCCTTCCACGTAGACTGTGCTGACGCCGTCGCGGTAACCGGGAGTGCGCAGACGCCAATACGACGCGCCTGTGTAATAATACCCCCTTGCAGTGCTCACAAACAGCCCCTGACACTTCGCGTAATCCGTGCCGAATGCTGTGCGGTTCGTATCCTCGCCGTTATTGGAGGACGAGCTGAAGCCGTAGGACTCGTTCATCACGTCCGAACGCGACAGCAGAAAAACCTTATCTGTGGTCGAACCGGCATCATAAACCCTGTCCATGCTCGAAGGCGACGAAAGTTCCGTTTTTTCGATACAATTCTTCTCCGCGTCAAATGCGGTGTTATAGAAGTCGTCATTCAGCCATGCCCGCAGCGAAGAATACGCCCAGTTTGAAGCGAAATGCGTATAATCTTTATCACTGTAATTCTCACCGTCTGTATCATTGTGATAGTAAACGTTATTGAAAGGCTGACTGTCGATCAGTTTCTCACACATGATAAGCCCGGATGAAGGATCAAGCACCCGCCAGACCAGAGGTTCATATATGAACCAGTACGTATAACCGGGCTCATAGCCGTTGTCGCGCTGATCATACGACAAGCCGCTGTTGAATGAACGCGGTCTGTATTTACTGAACCGGACTGCCCTGTAGCGGTTGCCGGAAAATGTCGTATCGGCGTACTCCATGAAATTTTCCTGTTTGCCGTCCGCATAATATTTATAAAACGTCCACTCAAGGGGCAGGGAATTGAGTTTGTCAAGCAGCGAAGGATCCGTTATCCGGCTCTGCGGATAAGAACCGAAAGTCACAAGAGTGCCTGTGTCGAGATCCTCAACGGATAAAGCGGCGCACGGAACAGCAATCGCCCCGATGAGAAGAATGATTGAAAGAAATAAAGAAATAGGTTTTTTCATAGAAGTGTCTCCTTTTCGGTTTTGATTGTTGATTGCAGAGTCAAGAGATCGGATACAGACGATCCGGGGCTGTCATTCTTCGGTATGCCACCCGACGAACTCCATATAACCCATATATACCCAGCCCTGAGTTCTGTCCTCCAGCGTGATCTTCGCCCACTCGCCGTCGAAAACGGAAAGCTCATACTGTTCTCCCCTGTAAACCTTGCCGACGATATTTTCTTCGTCGGAAGTATCGGGAGCGGACCGGATGTTGACACTGGGAGCATCCACCACCTCGTACGTGCCGGCGGGATACTCGTTGTAATTGTCGTAATCGCCGGAGGGCTCGGTCTGATCCGCAGCGTCGGGAGTGTATGTGATATCTTCCATGCTGACCCAGCCGGTGTTATCTTTGTAGCTGGTTCTGGCGAAACCGTTGCTTATCTCGGTCACGGTGATGACTTTACCGTACGGAATTGTCGCTAATATCCTGGAAGCGCTGTCATCCTGATACATGATTATGTTCTTTGCAGAAGCAGTGACCGTATACTTCCCCAATGAAGCAGTATCGCCGGCATCTGCGGCCGTGGTTTCTGCCCCGGCTCCGGAGGATGCGGCTGTGGTATTTTCTTCTTCCTTCCGCGCAGTAGCGCCTTCATCTGTTTTGCGTTCCTCAGCTGCGGGAACGACGGTCGCGGTCTCTCCGACTGCCTGTACGTTCGTCTGACCGACGGTCTGTTCCGCAGGATAGCCGGATACCGCGTCCGTGATCTGCCCGGGATCATTCTCCGAACTTTGTGCTTTATTGCCTCTGTCATTATCCCCCGTTTTTCCGCAGGCTGCGAAGCATAATAAGATACAGGCTGTCAATAATATCGCTGCCAGTTTTTTCATTGAAAATCCCCCTGTCATATAAATCACAAACAATATAACAAATAAATATAATGATATCAAGATTTTTCCTGAAAATATCAAAAGACGAAAAAAAGCATTTAAACAATACCGATCAAAAATCAGGGCAAAAGGTAGGGGGTTCCTGATTATAGGATATATACCTGACATATTTGCCGGAACCGAGACAGAACCAGTCTTTTTTCACTTTACCGGTATACTTTTCTTTTTGTAAGATACGTTCGTACCAATATCATTGTCTTTACATTAAACGGTATCACCCGAAAGTTTATCCGTTCCAGACGGACCGTTTACAACAAGTCCCCGAACTGTCCGTTTTTTTGATTAATGATTGAGAGATTGCAGATTGAAGATTAACATACAAAGCGGGACGAATACCAAAAGTTGCGCATTTGGGCGAGACACTGTTGCTTCTGTCGATGCAGCCTAAGCTGTGGACATAATTTGTAGAAAAGTAATCCAATGGAGTGCGCAGTCTCCAATACGACAAGTCGCGGAGATCATCTACCTCCAACCCCTGACATCTGGCATAATCCGTGCCGCGGCCTCTGTAGCCGATGCTCGTTTCAGGATCGAAACCGTATGACAAATTCACCATATCATCCCAGGTCAACAGAAATACGTTGTCATTTGTCGGATCGGCGTCGCATTCCGGGGACCTGTATAATGAAGGCGTTTTCAGAGAAGTGTTTTTGATACAGCTCTTTTCGGCGTCAAATGCAGTGTTATAGAAATCATCGTTCATCCATGCGCGAAGACTGGAATATGCCCAGTTTGAGACATAGTGCGTATAGTTCTGATCGCCGTAAGCTTTTTCGTCGTTTAAAGTAAATAAAATTATGGAACGGCTGGCTGTCGATCAGATGCTCCGCCATCAGCAGCCCCTCTTTCGCGTCCAGAACGCGCCAGACTATAGGCTTAAATTCGAACCAGTATATCTAACCCGGTTCATAGCCGTTGTCCTTCTGAAATGTTTGGCGTGATGAATAATGTCCCAGATCCCACCGTGTAAACGTTACTGCCCTGTAGCGCTCGCCTGAAAGGGTGACGTCGGCGTATTTCATATAGTTTTCCTGTTTGCCGTCGCAGTAATAATCATAATATGTCCAGGTTAAAGACAGGTTATTAAGCTTGGCAAGCAAATACGGATCGATAACACTCGTCTGCGGATAGGAACCGAAGGTCACAAGCGCGCCGGTCCTGATATCCGCGGCGGAAGCGGGAATGGTCGAAATGATTATACTCATGGATATATCCTTTGTATTGTTGACTTGGTATGAATAATATTTTAACAATAAATCCCTTTGATTATATCTGTCGCCCCTCTTATCCAACGGGCAGCTCCGTCAAGCCTGTAATCCCGGAATCCCGAATCCTTCAGGATCGCATAAATTTCATCATCACCGATATCAAGGTCAACAAGAGCTAAAAAGTCGGTGCCTTCCCGGGCGATATCTTTAAGATGATCGAAATATGTGCCCGCCATACCGAAAGTCGTTGAATATCCGGGGATATCCTCACAGGCTTTTCTGACTGTTTCCGGCGTATCCTCATAAAACAGACTGCGGCCGTTATCATAAAGCGGGTAAAACTCCTCCCCTGTCGCCGTAATCTTTACGGCGATATTGGATAAATGACGGTCATCCTGGCGGGTGATAAAATCAAGGATGAGCATCCTGATGATATCATCCTTATACTGAGGACGGACGTTTATAAGGTTTTGATATTCATTTTCACTTCTTGCTCCGTCGAACAAGCGCCTGAAATGAACGATATATTCATTTGAAAAGTCGTAGAGGAACTCCGAGAAGACCGTATCCGCCCCCGCTCTGTAAGCAGGGCAGCACGGCACGCCTATACGCTTTGCAAGTTCATAAACGGCGATCTCTGATTCCACATCTGTGACGACGGGACTGATCCGCTGTTTATATATTCCGTATTTTCCGTCATATACACCGTACCGTTTTATATTATATCCCTCGGGGGTATCGACACTGTCCCCGATAAGATCGATCTTCTGCAAAAATACCGATTCAAATACGGCGGTCATCACATCGGTGAACCGCTCACTTTCCGTTTTTGCTATCCACAAAAGATCTTTGGGATGGATACCGCGGGTGACCTCTGCGATCCTGATCACATCATACCGGGAATGTCCGCAGCGGAAGAGTATTTTCTCAATATCACGCCTGTCACGGCTGACAACGCGTTCGGACAAGAATAAAACAAATTCATCACGGGTCCATTCTTTCCTTCCGCAGGTGTAGAGGGATACGACGTCATTATATGCCGGGCTTAAAAACCTGACATTGTATTGTTCATCGATCAGACCGATGACGTCATCCTGCCATTTCAGATATAAAAAGGTACGATCCATCATTCCTCACCCGGGTCCATAATACAAAAACGGACTGATAAAATCAAGGGGAATAAAACAAAAAAGAGCCGTAAAAACAGCTGTTTTTACGACCCGTTTCTTTGAAAGAAATTACTTCAGCTCGACCTTTGCGCCGGCTTCCTCTAATTTCTTCTTAATCTCCTCGGCCTCTTCCTTCGGAGCAGCCTCTTTCAGGACCTTCGGCTCGGAAGCGGCGCCCTCAACGGCGTCTTTAGCTTCCTTAAGGCCAAGGCCGGTGATCTCGCGGACGACCTTGATGACCTTGATCTTGGCGGCGGCGTCGAAGCCTACGAGAGCTACGTCGAACTCGGTCTTCTCTTCCTCAACGGGACCGGCGGCGGGGCCTGCCATGACGGCTACGGGAGCAGCGGCGGATACGCCGAATCTGTCCTCTACTTCTTTAACAAGTTCGGAGAGCTCAAGTACGGAGAGCTCGGCGACTGCGTCAACTATCTTTGCGATTTTTTCGGATGCCATTTTATTCACTCCTATTGATTTAAAATTGGTTTGTTTCCGGGCGAGATCCCCTGCCCGGCGGGGTTTGCCAACCGATTATTCGGCTGCGGGAGCTTCTGCCTCTGCGGGAGCTTCTGCCTCTGCGGGAGCCTCAGCTTCCTGAGCGGGAGCCTCTGCGGGGGCTGCTGCTTCCTCTGCGGGAGCCTCTGCCTCTGCGGGTGCCTCAGTCTCGGCCGCGGGAGCGGCTTCTCCGCCCTTTTCCACGATAGCATTGACTGCCCTTGCGAAGGACGCCATGGGCGCCTGGAATGCGGCAGCTACGGTCGCGAGAAGGACCTCGCGGGACGGGAGCTTTGCAAGCTCGTTGATCTTGTCAAGAGAGATGATCTCACCGTCGAGGAAACCGCCCTTGACCTTGAAATTGTCGTGTTTCTCCGCATACTCGGAAAGGATCTTAGCGCTTGCCACGTAATCCGAATCGGAAACCGCGATAGCCGTTGTGCCCTCCAGTACGTCGGAAAGCCCTTCGAGAGCCGTACCGGCGATGGCGCGCTTGAGTATCGTGTTTTTGACAACTGCGTAAGAAACGCCCGAACTGCGCAGATCAGACCTCAGCTTGGTATCGTCAGCCACGGTGATGCCCTTGTAATCCACAAGAACGCCTGCGACCGCGGAGCTGATCTTTCCGGAGATGTCAGCCACCTGCTGTGCTTTTTTCTCTAATACTGCTGTACTCGGCAAATTGTTTCACCACCTTACCATATTGATAGCTGCTCCAAGATATAGGAAACGCCCCATACGTGAAGACACAGAGGGGCGCAAAATTCTGTTTTGTCGAACCCATCCCTCGGCAGGCGCATATACTTACGCGGATATACCGCACCTGCTGTCTTCAGAACAGCTTTTGTATGTTATCACATCATTATACGTTTGTCAAGTGTTTTTTGAAAGGAGTTCGGAGAAAGTTCGGAGAGCGGAGTGCGGAGATGAATATGGTTTTGATTTTTAATTGTTTCTGCTGTAATGCTATCAGTCATATTTCATCTCCGACCTCCGATCTGAACGCATTATACGTCAATAACGTATCTCTCTGCTGTCTCTATCGCTTTTTGTATCATTTCGGGAGTCACGGACATATTCTCCGCCTTTTCCGCGTCCCGGATCTGTGGGTGGGTCTTGGGATGAGGAGGAGTGAATACCGTGCAGCAGTCCTCATACGGAAGTATCGACGTTTCAAACGTGTCTATATCGTTTGCGATCCTGATGATATCGCTTTTGTCCATTCCGATAAGCGGACGGAATACCGGCATATCGGCGCAGACGTCCGTACAGGCGATGGCGGAGACCGTCTGGCTGGCGACCTGTCCGACGCTCTCGCCGGTAACAAGAGCCGAGCAGTCGTTCTGTTTCGCGATCCCGTTCGCGATCTTCATCATCGCGCGGCGCATTACTATCGTGAGCATGTCCTCGGGCGCGTTGTCGCGTATGCTCTCCTGTATCTCCGTGAGATTGACCACGAAAAAGTCGATCCTTCCTGCGTATTCCGAGACTTTTTTAAGGAGAGATTCCACTTTCAGAAGCGCTCTTTGCGACGTATACGGGGGCGAGGCGAAGTGCACGGCAACGAGCCGCATACCCCTTCTCGCCATCATCCACGCCGCCACGGGGCTGTCGATCCCGCCGGAGATCAGCACGCACGCCTTACCCGAAGTGCCGGAAGGCAGACCGCCGGCGCCGGGCAGCTGATTGCCGTGCACGTACGCGCTGCGCGCGCGCACCTCCACGTTCACTATAACATCCGGATCATGGACGTCCACTTTAAGATGGCTGAACTTTGACAGCAGGTATCCGCCGACCTCTTCGCATATAGCCGGGGATTTGAGCGCGAAGGTCTTGTCGCCGCGTTTGGCGTTGACCTTGAAAGTCCGTGCGGACAGAAGGTCTTCGCCGAGGAACTCTTCCGCCGTCCGCTCTATTACCTCTATATCCTTTTCACATTCCGCGGCGTGCGAAATGCCGACGACGCCGAAAACCCGGCTTACGACTTCGATCGCGCGGTCCATATCGACGTCCGGATCGACCGGACGCAGATAAGTGATCGACTGCGCCCGCTCGGCGGTAAATTCACCCACGCTGCGCGCCAGACGGGCCCTGACCGTTTTTATAAGCGCGCTCTCGAATCTGGAGCGGTTGAGGCCCTTGAGGGCAAGCTCACCGTCTTTGAGTAATATGACTTCGTTCATAATGACCTCTGAGTTTTAAGATTTGAGCTTTGAGCGATACGTAAAATTGATCTGAACAGATAAGAAAAGCAACGCGCCGGGCGGCTGCCCGACGCCGGTCGTTATGTCGGTTTACAGTTCAGAGTTATATGGTCCCTCAGTCCGGTTAACTGTGAACGTACGTCAGGCCGCCTATCTTCAGATCTTCGGAGACAACGACAGTAACAATCACCGTTTCCAACGGCTCCGCGCCGGTTTCCCACGGACGGGCGTAAGTAAACGTGAGCGTCGTCTCGCCGGGTTTTGCCAGTTCATAAGTAAACGTGAATGTGCCGCCGACTCCGCCGGTATTCGGCGCCGCCGCATCCTGTTTATACTCCTTGTTTTTAAACACAAGCGAATCGCCCTGTTCAGCGTGTTCCCAGTCATATCCGGTGGTAGGATTGCCGCGCAGAGCGATGATAAGATCGCTTCCGTCAAGTTTCAGATATCCTTCCTGCATCTCGAGGACTTCGCCGGCGTTGAAATCCGGGATATCCGTTTCAGCCGGACCGGGTTTCGGGCCGATGCCGAAGAAAGCAAGTACGGACATGAAAAAAGCTATGATTTTCTGAAAGATCGCAAGCATTATTCTCACTCCTTTAAAATGTGCATCATGCGACGTTCGAAGCTATTATACATCAGCCGTCGGGCCTTTTCAATACCCCGTCGAAAAATCACCTTCTGATGCGTCTGACGGTATCCGCCACGGCGGCAGCGCAGGCGTCAAGCTCTTCGGGAGTCGTATAACGGGAAAGACTGACACGCACCGCGCTGTCCGCCCTGTCCGCGGGCAGTCCGACGGCGGTTATGACTTCGCTCCTGTGGCCGCGCTTGCAGGCGGAACCGGCGGATATATATATCCCCTGTTCCGAAAGGGCGTTGACCATGGTCTGCGAAGGGACGCCGACGGCAGAGAAATTGACTATATAGGGCAGGGCGTCGGCGGGAGAATTGATCGTCACTCCGGATATGCAAAGGAGTTTTTTCACGAACTCATCCCGCATGGCGCGGACGTTTTCAAGAGCCTTGTTTATTTCGATTTCGCCGCACGCGGCGCCGAAAGCCGCTATCGCGGGCATAGCCTCGGTGCCGGAATATATCCCGCTCTCCTGCCCGCCGCCGAGGATATACGGACGGATCTTTGCTCCGCGTCTGACGTAAAGCGCGCCGGCGCCTTTGACTCCGTGGATCTTATGCGCGCTGGCTGTAAGAAGATCGATCCCCCATTTTGCGGGATTCAGAGAGATTTTGCCGAACGCCTGAACGCAGTCGCAGTGAAGCAGTCCGGGCGAGCCTCTGCGCTTCATGACCGGTTTGATCTTTTCCACGGGATTTACGGTGCCCAGCTCGTTGTTTACCGCCATCACGCTCACAAGGATCGTATTGCCGTCGATAACGCTTTCCAGTTCCTCAAGAGAAAAACGCCCGTACATATCGGGGCTCAGACGGATGACCTCAAAGCCCTCCGTCTCAAGGCGTTTCATACACTCCGAAACGGACGGATGCTCGACAGCAGTGGTTATGATGCGTCTGCCCCTGTTTTTAAGAGCAGCCGCCGCGCCGAAGACCGCGGTATTGTTTGCAAGAGTGCCGCTGCCCGTAAAACAGACCTCGGACGGATCCGCGCGCAGAACGGCGGCGACGGATTTGCGGGAAGCCTCAAGAAGTCTGCCCGCATCTATACCGCCCTCATGCAGCGCCGAGGGATTGCCCCAGACCGTATCCGCGGCAAGCTTCAGCGCGTTTATCGCAGCTTCCGACGGGCGAGTGGTCGCCGAATTATCAAGGTATATCTTTGCCATTTTTTCTGTTGTTCCTGAATCTGGGCAGGTTCCAGCGGAACTCCGCCGCCAGAACGCGCACCGCGACCATAGCTACCGTCAACGCCGGGATAAGGATATAGTCCTTCACCCCAAGGGCGGAAACGTAATAATAGATGATGCCTCCCACTATGACGGGCGTAGCGTATACCTGCTTGCGCAGTATCATCGGCACGGTATCGACCAGCAGATCGCGCACGACGCCCCCGCCGAGGGCGCCGACACACGCCACGAATATCGAGAGGAACGCGTTGTCGCCGTACCCCTGCTTCGCAGTCAGCTTGATACCCGCTACGATAAAAACCGCAAGTCCGGCAGCGTCGAACACATTTACTGCGCGGTCGTAGGTACCGAACTCCGGCATTTTTTTCTTGGAGATAAAGTATTCCGCCAACGCCACCAGAAGGCTCGTCGCCGCCGCGACAGCGGCGTAAACGGGTCTGCGGAAGATAGTGGGCGGAATATAACCGAGAATAACGTCACGTATGACACCGCCTCCGACAGCCGTCGTGCAGCCGGCAAAAATGGCGCCGATGATGTCGAGTTCGTGTTTTACGCCCACAAGAGTACCGGCGACCGCAAAAGCCACGACGCCGGTTATCTCAGCAATGAATACTATTATATCCATGTTTTATCCCAGATCGGGTTTATCGTCAAACAGTACCGCGGGATTGGTGTTCCTTGGCTTGTTGAAGCCTTCCAGTTCCAGAATGACGATCTCGTTCACACCCTCTACCAGCCATGGAGCAGGCAGATAAGCGGAATGCTGCGGCCCGAGATCCCAGTATCTGGACAGCGGCCTGCCGTTGATGAAGATGACGCCGCGTTTGAAGTCCGGAAGTTTGATGTAGGTATCCGCCGGAGTCTCGTCTATTATGAACTGCGCCTTGAGGAACATCGGGTGATCGAAGAAATACATGTCCGTCTCGGGTTTGAACTCCAGCTTCGACAGATCACTGAACTCAATGGTATAAGCGGTCCAGTTATAAACGAAGGTCTGACCGAGCCTTACGCACTCGGTTATGCCCTTGCGGTCGATGATCTCCTCGCCGAAAGAGACCCTGCCCATATTGTCAACAAGTATAGACAGATCCACACCCTCCTCGGGCACGCGGATATCCACGATCGTCTCGGGATCGTTGCGGGACTGGATGGCATAAAGGTCGTCATTCAGGAAGATGTAGGCGCGGTCATGTACCTCTTTAATCACAAGGGGCATATAGTCTCTTGGGCCCTTGAGATGCGCGCGGTAAAGGATCATGCCGAAGCCCTGACCCAGTTTTTCCATCGGGATAGGCTTCATCAGCCTGACAGGGTTGGAGAGGTTGGGGATATTTTCGAACAGACCCGCGCAGTGAGTGAACGGTATAGCGCCGTAACGGGCTTTCGGTACCTGTTCCTCAAGCGCGATCTCTTCTCCGGTATCCACGTGCATGGAGATGGTCTTTTTGTAGAGCTCGTATTTTTTAGTCAGGTCGCCGCCCTCGGTGATGAGCGCGTCAGTATCATAGGACGGGGTAATGGGCATATATTCGTTGTCGTAGATCGCACCGTTCATGATCCCGAAATTCGTGCCGCCCGCCGCCATATAAGAGGCAAGGCTCGCGCCGCTGAGAAGCGTCCTCTGCAGGGAGAGCTGAGCATCCTTCGGCCTGCGCTGATAATGAGGATAACCCCAGGTATCAAACCAGCCGTTCCAGAACTCGGAAACGAACAGCGGACCCTGGGTCTGGAACTCACGCAGATATGACAGGTTAACCGCCGGATTCGCGCCGAATTTAGCGGTTATGAGCTGCCCCGGCACCGAACCGTTGGTGAGCATATGGTCCTCTATACCGTCGGAGGTAAAAACAGGAACGTCGATACCCCTTGCCTTGATAGCGTCAACGACGTATTGCATATAAGCCACGTCGTCGCCGTAAGAACCGTAGTCGTTCTCCGCCTGGATCATCAGTACATTCCCGCCCCGGGTGTACTGGTGACTTGCAAGCCTGGGGATAAGCTCGTCAAAATAGGCGTTCACAAAACCGATATAGCGTTCGTTCATGCAGCGCACGTCGATATCGTCATAACGGAGCAGCCACCACGGCAGACCGCCGAAGTCCCAGTCCGCGCCGATATACGGCCCGGCGTTCACTATGGCGTAAAGCCCCAGCTGCGCGGCGAGATCCAGGAACAGCTCCACGTTGTTGCCGCCGCTGAAATCAAAGCCCGCCTCCGTTTTCTGACAGAGGTTCCACGGCACCGCGGTGACCACGGTATTGAAACCGCACGCTTTGATCTTGAGCAGCCTGTCGCGCCAGTACTCTTTGGGTACCCTGAAATAGTGCATGGCTCCGGCAACGATGGTGAAGGGCTGACCGTTTAAAAGGAAATTGTCATTGTCATAGGTGAACGACGGCGACGCGGGCGCCTGGGCTGTCTCAACGACTTCTTCTTCATTAAGGTTAGGGTTCAGGTCCATGTACAACCTCTCCTCTTTTATTCTTGATGGATAAAACTATTCCGTTACATTGTAACATTAATAAATCACAATTTCAACATAAAGTTTTTTGTTTCAGAAAAAAAATTCTGCGATGTCAATTGATATGAACCATATCGTTCAAAAAAAGAAAAGGGCTTGGTATGGGTTGCGAATAGTGGGCATCCGAGCCGGAGCCCGTAGGGCGGAGGAGAGGATGCCCACTATTCGAGGCGACTCCCGCCTTAC
>JAILQN010000349.1 GCA_024699005.1 Clostridia bacterium | reverse complement strand
CGTTTTGTCGTTTATTACGCATTTACAGCAGTATCATAATACCTACGGACTTGTTTACAGAGAGATAAAAGCCACGCGCATCACGCTTGCGGAGCGTCTGCGCAGGCTTCCGCTCGGATATTTCGGAAAACGCGATCTCGCTGATCTGACCGAGACCGTCATGGGCGACGTCAACCGTCTGGAACACGTATGGTCCCATTGCCTCGGTTACCTCTACGGCGCGTATATTTCAACGGCGATCGTCGCGGTGATGCTCTTTATCTATGACTGGCGCATGGCTATCGCCTGCCTGTGGGGCGTACCTGTCGCTTTCATCCTGCTTTTCGGAAGCAGGAAGTTACAGAAGCGCGCTTCCGTAAAACTGAAATCCGATGCTGTGGCGGTATCCGACAACATTCAGGAATCGCTTGAGAATATCCGCGAGATCAGAGCGACTAACCGCGAAAAAGAATATCTTGACCGTCTGGACGAAAAGATCGACCGTGTTGAAAAAACAATGAGAAGCAGCGAGCTCACGATCGGTCTGTTCGTCAACGGCGCTTCGGTCATCATGCGTCTCGGCGCAGCGACGACGATCCTCACCGGAGCTAACCTCATTCTGTCCGGAAAGATCGACTTTATGCTGATGTTCATGTTCCTCATGGTCATCACCCGTATCTACGCCCCGTTCGACCAGTCGCTCGCGCTGATCGCGGAAATGTTCGTTTCTCAGGTCTCGGCAAGCCGACTCAATGAAATATACGATACGCCGACGGCGGAAGGCGCGGAGACGTTCAACCCCGACGGACACGATATCACGTTTGAGAACGTCAGCTTCGCCTACGACGATCATGACGTACTGAACGGCGTCAGCTTCACCGCCAAAGAGGGCGAGGTCACGGCGCTGGTGGGACCGTCAGGCTCCGGCAAAAGCACCTGCGCCAGGCTGGCGGCGCGTCTATGGGATATCGACAGCGGAAAAATCACGGTCGGCGGCGTTGATATTTCCACGATCGATCCCGAAACTCTGCTGACCGATTATTCCATGGTATTTCAGGACGTGGTGCTGTTCGACGATACTGTGATGGAGAATATAAGGCTCGGCAAACGCGGCGCGACCGATGAGGAGGTCCTTGCCGCGGCTGAGGCTGCCAATTGCGACGAGTTTGTGAGAAGGCTCCCGGACGGCTACAAAACGCAGATCGGCGAGAACGGCGCGAAGCTCTCCGGCGGTGAACGCCAGCGCATTTCCATCGCGCGGGCGCTGCTCAAAAACGCGCCGATCGTGCTGCTGGACGAGGCGACAGCCTCCCTCGACGTGGAAAA
This sequence comes from Clostridia bacterium, assembly GCA_024699005.1. The sequence goes on along the minus strand of JAILQN010000349.1, from coordinate 2,696 downwards.
CGAGACGAAGGTTCAGGGCGCTCTGTCGCGGCTGCTTGCCGGGAAGACCGTGCTGGTCATCGCCCACCGGATGCGCACCGTGGAATCCGCGGATAGGATCGTCGTGCTCAGCGACGGCGAGGTGGCGGAGGAAGGCAGCCCCGCCGAGCTGCTCGGGAAAGAAGACGGCATATTCCGCCGCATGACGCAGCTGCAGAGCGCCGGCGCGGGGTGGAGCATATGATTATCTTGCAGTTAATACTGTTCTGCGCGCTTTTCACGTTGATGGTAAAGATCGGCGTGGGGAAAAACGCGCTGAACGGTCTGTATTTCTATCCGGAACCGGTGCGGGAGAAGGTCTATGAGCTGGGCCTTACTGACCGTGAGACGGTGGCGAGGAAAAGAAAACGGTTCATGATCCCGTTTCTTTTGATTCTGCTGGCCGCGCTGGTGCTGATCATCGGGCTCTGGAACGGAATCAGAACGTTTTGGACCGCCTACCGGCAGGCGCTGCTTTTCCTTGAAGTGATGAACTGGTACGACGGTATCGTTATCGACAGGCTCTGGGTCGGGCACAGTAAATTCTGGATAATCCCGGGCACGGAGGAAATCCCGTTCGTGCAGACGTGGAAGCAGGTACTGAAAAAGCGGGGGATCCTTACCCTGATCTGGATCGTCGGCGCGGCGGTTGTCGCCGGGATAGTCATATTGCTTTTTCGGTGAGAAGTGAAGTATTTCGTTTGTTTTTCGAATATTTGACAGGTTTTGCCTTGATTTTTAATATACAATGTGGTATATAGTGAACAAGTAAATAATGCAATTCTGAATAAAAATGATAATCCGGCTCCTGCCGACAAGACGCTCCGTCTTGCAAAAAAAAGCGGAGCGCCTGACCTGTAAAACGTATGATTGCGGGCATTTCAATATTTACCTCAGCCCGTTCTTTGAAGAGGTAACAGAGGATTACGTATACTTTTATAATCAGATAAAATATTAAAGAAACGGAGAGAAACTATGAAAAAGTTCAGAAAGATCCTTTCGGTCACTTTTTGCCTGCTGCTGGGCGCGCTTATGCTTTGCCCCGCGTTCGCCGCATCTGAAGACGTGGACGTATCCCGTCCCGCGAAGGCGCACGTCTCATTCAATGCGGACGGGAAACTGAAGATCCTGCAGGTCGCCGACGTTCAGGACGACGCCACGCTGGATTCCCTTTGCAAAAAGTCCATCAAGCGGGCTATCGAGACCGTTGAGCCCGATCTTATCGTTCTTACCGGCGACAATATCGCGGGTTATTCCTGCGGCACGAAAGCTCTGGGCAAAGCCGCTCTCAAGAACGTTATGGACGTTTTTGAAAAATACGGCATACCGGTGGCGATGGTCTTCGGCAATCATGACGACGACGATACTCCCTATACCAAGCTGGAGCAGATCGAACAGTACGAAACTTATAAGTGCTTTATCGGCTGCGCAGGCGTCGTTGCCGAAAAGACCGTGGGCGACAACCATACCATCAACGCCGGTACTTACAATATCCCCGTTTATGAATCAAAGGACAGCGACAAGGTCCTGTTCAATATCTGGTGCATAGATTCCGGCAACTATAATCCCGACCCGAACTACGGCGGGTACGGCTACGTCCTTCCGGAGCAGGTGGAATGGTACAGGGCAAAATCCGACGAGCTGAAAGCCGCCAACGGCGGCGCGGCCGTTCCCTCCATCGCCTTCCAGCACATCGTGCCTCCGCAGATCAAGGACGCGCTCAAAGAGGTTCCCGCAGCGACCGAAGGCGCCGTCGGCTTCGCGGGCTCCTGGTATACTCTGCCCGACGGGACCGATCTTACGACCAACTGGCTGACGGAAGCTCCCTGCCCGCCCAACACCGGTTTCGCTCCCGGTTACTCCGAGGTCGACGCGATGCTGGAACAGGGCGACGTGAGCGCGATCTTCTTCGGACATGACCATATCAATTCCTATATCGTGGATTATGAGGGGATCGATCTCGTTTCCTCTCCCGGCTGCACGTTCTCTTCCTATAACGACGAGCACAGGGGCTTCCGCGTCATCACGATCGACAAGGCCGATCCGACCGTTTACGAGACGTACACAATGACCACGGAAGAGCTTCTGAACAGCAACGCCGCGGACGCTATGGCGCTGAAGATCAGGACCTTCTTTGAGAAGATCGGCGATTTCTTCGAGAATCTTTGGAATAAGTTCAAGGCGATCTTTGAGTAAGCGAGGAGTAAGGAGTCAGGAGTGTGGAGAGTTGAGATTCTATACACAGTAAAGTGTTGTCATGAAATAATCAGATAGTACAATGCTGTTGATTCCCGATTCCGCATCGAAATAATCACTGTCGTTCCCGGGCGCGGGAACGGCGGTTTTTTTCGTGACAAATAAAAAAATGCTTGACATATCAGCAGGGGCTAACAATAATAGGTGACAGGTGACAGGTGACAGGTGACAGCGCAGTATTCTTTTCTGTCAACTTTAGGATTATACTTTCTGATGAATTCTGACGGGGGAATATGACATGACGCTTAAGGATATAAAAGCCGGGCAGACCGCGCGCATATTGACCGTCGGGGGAGACGGCGCGCTGCGGCAGCATTTTCTGGATATGGGCATCATACCCGGGACGGAAGTCAGAGTCGTGAAATACGCTCCTATGGGCGATCCGGTGGAAGTCTGCCTGCACGGATATGAACTGACGCTGC
>JAILQN010000306.1 GCA_024699005.1 Clostridia bacterium | reverse complement strand
CACAGAGTCATTCTGCCCCAGCCGGCGAGAGAACATACGCCCTCTTTAAGAGCCGTTTCTGCGTAATCGACGCTTTTTTCCGCAAGGCAGGAGAGCCCGGGGATAACAAACGGGATTTCCGGAAACGCTTTCTGGAGTTCGCCCGTTATATCCCGTATGCGTCTCAGCCCCGTTTCTTCCGGTTCGGGAGCGTTCCTGCACGGTTTGTTTATATGCGGGATCAAATACGGGTTGCCGAGAGTCAGGTTTATAAGCCCGACGCCTTTTCCGGCAAGAAGGGATATGATCTGTTTGGTCTCCCGCAGATCGGGATTCCCGTTTTTATCCGTGCCGAAACCGAAAGGATGCGGGAAACAGTCGCAGGCGTTGAGTCTGGTCGTGACGAACGTGTCTTTGCCGGCGTTCGCCAGAGCGGCGTCGACGCACTCAAAAAAGAGCCGCGTCCTGTTTTCAAAGCAGCCGCCGTATATTCCGGGACGGTCGTAAGCGCTCAGGAACTCATTCAGAAGATATCCGTGTGAGCATTTCACGTCAATGCCGTCAAATCCCGCGTCGGAGGCAAGACGCGCGGCTTTTTCGTATTTATCGCCCAGGGCTTTGCAGTAATCGTCCGATGCCGTTATATATTCAAGATCCTCTCTGCCTTTTTCCCAGAGAGAGTTCCTGTATGCAACTATCGGACGCGGCGCGCCGTCGGGCTTGCTCCAGCGTCCTGAATTTGTGGACTGTAGAACGAGCAGCGGGACCGGACCGCCGGTTTTAAGGGCGCGTTCTCTTATTTCATCAAGCAGTTTTTTGAAACCGTCCGCTGTTTCCGGGGTCAGAAAGAGCTGTCTCGGGTTTGCCCTGCATTCGTCCGATACGGCGGTCGCTTCGAACCAGATGATCCCCGCGCCGCTTTCGGCAAAGCGAAGATATCTGCGTTTCGTCAGTTCTCCGATGCCGCCGGCGAACGTTCCGTCGCAGCCTTCCATCGGGTTGAAGACCACTCTGTTCGGGATAGTTTTTCCGTGTAATGTGAGTCTGTCGTTGATCATAATATCACCTTCCCGATTATATACCATATGCGATGGTAAGTCAATAAAGGGATTGACGGGACTGCTTAAACAATGTACAATGTGCAGAGTAGAATAATTTTCTGCAGAAACAACCATTCAGACTTATAACACGCAGCGCCATGACTCATCCGTATTTATATTTTTCAAAGGCTGACGCCGAGGCTTATTTTGCCGAAAGAAGGAAACGCTCCGATTGGAACGGGTATTACGCCCGTATATGTGATGCCGCGGAAAAAACGCTCTGCGAGGAGCTTGTGACGGAAACCGCAGCGAAAGGGAACGCCGTATCCCAGCATGCCGATTACGGGCTGCTGAACGGACAGGCCAACAGGTTTTTCAGCACGCTGGGCGTAAAATATCTCGCGGACGGCGATATCCGCTGCGCCGAGCGTATGAAGGAAATGCTCCTGAGCTTCATAAGGTTCGAGCGCTGGCATTCCGATTCGTATTATAAACGCATTCCGGTACCCTGGCACGCTGATATCGTTTCCACCAATACGTCTCTTGCGACAGCGGCGGTGTATGATCTGATTTTCGATCACCTTAACGGGGACGAAAGAAAACTCATCGCGGACGGTATCCTTGAAAAAGGAGTTATGCCGGCTCTTCGCGACTGGATCCTGCCGGAGACCCGTATACATGCTCTTGATTCGATGGGGCACAACTGGTGGGCGGTATGCGTCGGAGAAGCGGCGACGGCATTCCTCTGCGTTTCCGATTTTGTTCCGGAACAGGAAAGAAAAAGGATAACTGACCTTGCCGACAGGGCTCTCGCGAAATACTTTGAGTATTCCGGAAACAGCGTTTTCAATAAGATACGAAGTTTCGACGCCAAAGGTCTTTTCTATGAAGGCCCGTCTTATAACAACTACGGCACGGGCACTCTTCTGCGTTATCTTTTCTGCAGCGAGCGTTATAACGGCAGAAACGACGTGATACGCGCCGCCGTTCCCGAAAAACTCAGCGACGCTTTTATGCTTCAGTCCTATCCGTATACAGTTGACGGCAGAGTGGAGTTCGCGTTTCTGAACTTCGGCGACAGCGATTTCGTAAGATCGATGGACGCGATTTCGCAGTACGCCTGCGCTACGGGGACGGATTCTCCCGCTCTGAGGGCGCTCGCCTCAAAGCTCGGTTCAGATACCGTGTCG
>JAILQN010000233.1 GCA_024699005.1 Clostridia bacterium | reverse complement strand
AACGGTAAAAGGCGTATTCACCGATTGCCATCAGCGAGTCGGGCAGAATGAGAGAACCGCTGATGTTATTGCAGTGTGCAAAAGCATTACTGCTGATCGCCTTTACAGAAGAGCCAAGCGTCAGTGTACCGTTGAAACCGGAACAGTCATAAAAGGTATACGCACCGATCGTCTCAACAGAATCCGGAATGACGATGTCTCCGGTAAAAGAGGAACACCCGCGAAACGCCGAGCTGCCGATGGAAGTGACGCTGCTGCCAATCGAAAGCGTGCCGGAGAACCCGGAGCATTTATAGAAAGCGCTTCCTCCGATGGTGGTCACGCCATCCCCGATTACCAGTGATCCGTTGAATCCGGTACAGGATTGAAACGCGGATTCTCCGATCTCCGTGACGGAATCCGGGATCACAAGAGTGCCCGAGAAGCCGGAACAGCCTTGAAAGGCACTCTCGTTTATCTTTTGGATATTTCCCGGTATGCTCAGAGTGCCCGTCAGGCCGGAACAGCTGTAGAACGCCATTTTTGGAATGGTTGAAATACCTGATCCGATGTTCAGCGTTCCGTTGAATCCTTTGCAGGTATAGAAGGCGTTATCCCCGAGAGACATGACGGTATCCGGGATCGTCAGATCGCCCGTGAAACCGTTGCAGCCTTTGAATGCGTATGCGTTGATGGTTGTGACGCTGGCCGGGATCGACAGGGTTCCTGTCAGATTCGACCATTCAAAAAAGGCCTTGTAGCCGATGCTGGTGACGCCTTCTTCGATCACGAGCGAAGTGATCTGATCCTTGTACTCGTAATACGGTGCTTTTGTATAATGGAGGGCGCTGATCTTCAACGCCGCGGTATAGTTTTCCATTGCACCGGTGCCGCCGATGGTCAGAACGCCGTCATCCGTAACCTTCCATGTGACGGATCCCTTGACGGTACCACTGGCGATAACAGCAGGGCCATCATCGGCATATGCCGGAACAGTAATACCGGCAATCAGAAGCAGACTCAGCAGAAGAGAGACTATTTTTTTCATGATGTACATTTCTCCTTTTAGCTTTATTTTTTCATTACACTGCGTGCCATATTTACAGCAGTTGTGGTTGTATGAACCACGCTCATGACATTGACCTTGACGGAACTGTCCAGACCGAATTGCCGTGCGATCCGTTCCACTTCATTGGCTGCCAACATGATACCGAGCCCCAATAGCATATGATCCGGGAACGTCAGCAGACCGATAAACAGCAAAGTGGTCTGCAAAAAAGCCGTAAAGCAAATGGCGATCACCTGACGGACCCATTGCATAAATCCGTCTGTGTATCCCCGCGGCACACTGAACATATACAGTGAACCGACGCCGATCTGGATCAGTAGAATCCCGCCTCGCTTTATGTTTTGAAAAAAAATCTTAACAACACAATAGGCAAACGCGATCAGGCAAAGCAGGTTCAGCAGTCCGAATTCCACTTCAACGCTGATCAGAAAACAGCCGGTCAGAACCTTTGTGCTTTGTCCGGCGAGATCCAGCGTCTGTTCACCTGCCAGCAGGGCAGTCAAGTCATGCGAAAATGTGTTTTGCAGAGATATACAGAACTTGTATAATTCAATGGGTACAGTTCCGATCATTCCGCAGGCCAGGAAGCCTTTCAGGATGTTGATCGCGGTGGATTTGATATTGGCACGGCCGGTCTGATACTCGACAGCCACGTCGAAGATGGACACTACAACGCCGGCGGCGAACAGTGACCAGCCGAAGAGAGTAAACAGGTGCACGGTGGCCTGCACCCAGGACAGGTCGAAAATATCCGCGCCCATATTGCCCATCTGAGCGAAGAAATCGGCTACGGCGGTGTAAATGATCTCATACCACCATTTGAGGACCGCGTCAAAAATGGCGTTTGAGATCTCTTCGCCCATAAATTGGAAGGCGTTGCCGATGGTGCTTCCGATACCGGAGAACAGATCGCCAAGCCAGTCGAACACAGTACGTCACCGTCCTTTCACAAAGAAAAAACGCCGCAAATTGCGACGCTGTCTTTGATAATAATAAAAAGCCGTTCAAACCTCGGTGGTTCAAACGGCGGTGGTATTGAAACGGGACTACATCGTGAGATCAAAGGAAGATACTTCTTCCTCTGTCATCGTATCCGTGAAGATGATATCGTTTACGATCCTTTGCCCGTTCAGAATGAAAGCTGTGATAAAGGCGCGGTCCACAGAGATTGGGATCTCGTCCAGGCATTCCGCGATGGTCTGTTCCGTTATCTCCGGCAGCCCCATTTTACGATACATGGCTTTCGCTTCGGCGTTATCCCTCAGAAATTCCCGGAAGAATCGGATCAGGCCGTCGCCCGTTCTGTCGCTGTTTTCAGGGTATCCTCTGGAAATCAGCGCTACGTTGTTGTCGTAGTTCGGAGCCATGGAAACGATCTCCCCGCTGCGGACGTTACGCAGAAAACCGAAGTTTTCCGTATGGCGGTCCATGTTAAAGCAGACGGTATCCATCCAGATGATGTACAGGTATTGTTCCGCAAGCATAGGGGATAAAGCGCAAAGCGTGTTGAAGCAGTCGCTGTAGTCTTCGTTATCGCTCATCAGCGCGGAAACCGGTTCAAAAATCAGGTCAGTGCCGTCTGTGAAGTTGCGGGAACGGATATACCCGTCATCCAACTCATAATGCGCCATCGGCAGTCCCAGCTTTTCGCCGAGTTTGCAGATAAACAGCTCGGAAAAATACTCGTTTTCATTTCCGCTCTTGTACATCCACCAAACGCCGTCGATCAGCCGCCAGCATTTTTCAAAGCTGCCGGTGTTAGTCAGTTCCGGGGTGCGGGAGGGTTTGTGCGAAAAACCGTTCGGGTCGCCGCGGAGGGCAAGAGAATCAAAGTAGTTCTCTTTAAACCTGACGTCGTTCCAACAAGCAGTCGATCCCTCCGGCTTGAACCAATACCTGTCCGTTACCGTCGCCGCGTTGACAGCCAGGGCCGTCTCGGCGTCATCCGCGGTGCGCAGCCGCAGCGCTCTTTTCAAAAGGCGGGAATTGGTTCTGTGCGCGTCGATCGCGCGGGAGGACAGCCATCCCTCCAGATTTCTGGTCCGTTTCAAATAAAGCGGGAGCAGTTTTTCATTATATTCTGTGATTTCACTGTTGATCACAGTCGCGATAACACGGTCCTCTGACATCAGCGTTCCGTTGATTCTGATCACTTTTCTCGCCGCCTTTCTGTTGGATTGGGATTATTATACCCCATTTTTCAGTAAAAAACAATAGGATATTTCAGTTTGGCTCAAACGGTATTGGCAATTGCTCTATTTCACGTACCATCCCTGTTCCATAGGCATAGCCAAGTTTGAATGCCCCGACCTCCATCAGTTCCATCATACAGTCCTGCGCATCCTTATAGTTTTCAAATGCTTCTTTTACTTCGCCGGAAAGATGTGCCGCGAGAGCTTGTGAAGTTTGGCTGAGGATAGCTGTCAGTTCCCGCCCGCGTTCAGACGCCATAACTGCGTCCTGTATTTCTTCCAGCGGAAAGGCGTTTCCCATAAACAGCTTTTCAAAGTATCCCATGCTTTTCATCCCCTTTCGTAACAGACACAATACTACAGAACTCCGGCAATGTCCAGACAAAGTTTTCCCGCCGCGCAAGTTTTTTGTTCGGCGGAAAACAACATTTTACAAATGTTCAGGATCAATAACCGTTACCGGAATCCCTTTTTCTTTCGCCATCTGCACGCTCATGCCTACGTCTCCGGGGTTGCCGTTCCAGACGGAAATCACACTGTCGGCAGCGTCAATCATAAAGCGGGCGGTTTTTGCCATACAGGTATCGTCATAGTGTGCCTGCACGTGCTTTTCCTCATTGCAGCGGCGTACCGTTTCAAAAAAGCGTTCCCGTCCATCCTCCGGCCAATCGGCTGCTTGCAGCTCATAGGGCAGGATGGCGGTGAGGGTAATATCCTTTCCCTCTGCCTGTAAATCCTCAATGATTTCCGCCGCATACAGCTCGGCGCCGATGTTCATCGGGCAGAGGAAGCGAACGCCCCCGTCTGTCGGGATCTGTTTCAAAATTTCCTCCTTGAGGGCTTCCTTCAGACGGATGCAGCGTTCGTCCGATTCATTTGAGCCAAAGGGCAGATTGGCGGGCTGGTGTCCCACAATGCAGCAGATAGTTTCCTTTTTCATGATCTTATTCCTTTCTCTTTTCTGTATTTTTGCGGTTGATTGTGTACCGCTGTGATACAGAATATCACAAGTATCGTGTAAAATGCTGTCGAACGCTGGCGGGGAAAGAAAAAAACTGCGCGATTTCTCACGCAGTTTCTTCTTTTCCGTCGTTACGTTACTGTTCCTGGGCTTGTCGGATCATCAGTTCCACGACATCAAGGATCCGTTTTTGTTCCTTTGCGGGAAGTGTACCGATCATTTCAGACAGAATTGATGCACGGTAGCCGGACGAATGATCGATTACGTCGCAGAGTATCGCGTCGGCGGAGGTTTCCAACGCATTGATCATAAGGATCATTTTTTCATACCTTGGAAATGAGATTCCGCGTTCAACGGTGGAAATGAAATGCGGCGCCACATCAATTCGTTCGGCAAGTACCTCCTGAGTAAGTCCGAGCTCTTCTCTTCGTTCCTTGATTCTCCGTCCGACTTGTTTATCAGCCATCATGATCACTCCATTCAAACTGTACTTTATAGATACAGTATAGTTTGAAAAGATACAATAAAAAAGATTGTCAAACTTACAGTCTGGTCATTGGAAAACCAGTTGTTCCGTTTTTTTTGATTCGCTCGTTCTTTTGATGGTTTTTCACAAGCAGAAAAAGGTCCAATAAATCTTAACCGAGAATGCTCCAGATGTACAACGGCGCGGTCAAGGTAAAGATCAGGCAGGCGAAGAGGATCGCCGGAGCGGTGAACTCAAACGAGCCGTGTTTCTTGTACTCGAAGTACGAGGTACCTATTTTGACAAAAAACAGGATCGCAAGGATCATATCCACGACAGGGAAAACGACCTTGTTGACTACGTCCTTGACCTGTTCCTGTGCCG
>JAILQN010000065.1 GCA_024699005.1 Clostridia bacterium | reverse complement strand
AAACGGGCGGGCCAGACCGGTCCGTCCGTTTCCGAAAAAGCGTTTTGAAAACTCAGTCGCCGAGCTCCGCGCCGAAATAAGCCTGCATCATCTTCGCGACCTGCTCCGCCTCGCCGCTGAGGATGACGCGGCAGACGCCTTTGTCCGTGTCGAAAGTGAAGCTGACGTCCTCGGCCTCGTTCATGCGGGCGCAGAAGAAGGAGGAGATCGCATTGCCCTTCTTCAGCGAGGCTGGGATATCGAAGATGACGCAGGTTCGCGCCGCGGGCTTCTTCCTTTCGGCGAGAAAATCGAACACGGCGCCCGAGCGCTTTATGCGCAGGCCCTCCTTTACGAAGGGCTCGGAAAAGAAGGCGTCGAGATCCGCGGCCGTAAAGCGCCACGCGCCGTTTTCCTTCTCTCCCTTGAGCAGGCCTTGGGTCAGGTAGTTTCGAAGAGTCCGGGTCGTGAAGCCCGTCATCATCGCCACGTCGTTGAGATCATATGTCTTATCCATTTAAAAAAGCTCCTTTCGGTTTTTCCTTCTGCTTCGATATTACCCGAAGCGCCGCGGCAAATCAATTTGAAAAGTCGCGACTTTTTCATACCCGAAAGCGAGCGTTAAAAAGCGGGCGGCAATCAAATGACTGTCGCCCGCTTTTTTCTTATAAACGCTTCTTAATTAGTCATCTTTTCTGCGCTTTCTGCCAAATGCAAGCGCACAAATGGCAGCAAGGCAGGCAGCGCATATCGCGCTCCAGAGGATGGTATGACTATTGTCGCCGGTGGAAGGAACGCCATAAGGATTGTAGAGCGGCGTTTCGTCGGCCTCGTCGTCAGCCAGCGTTTCCTCTCCGTAGAGCGGCGTATCGCTGTCGCCGATCTCCGTTATGTCGTCGGTGACTTTGAGCACACCGTTTACAAGCGTTATTTCATAACACGCCGTGACGTCCTCGCCGTCAGCATTCTTGATCACTATCTCTGACGGTACGTTATCGGAAGTGCCGACCTCAGTCTGGGAACCGGTCACCGTTACGGACACTATCTCATCTCCGCCAACGGTACCGGTGCTCGTCCAGCTGTCCTTTGTCAGCGGCGTACCGTCGTAGAGCTTGATCGCGCTGTCGGCGGTAACGGTAAGGGGCGCCGGTTTGACCGTAAGCGTTCCGGGCACTTTATTAATTGTGTAATCAGCGGTCTTATCCTGACCGTCCTTGTCTTTGATGACAACGCTGACAATTACGTTCTCAGAGCTTCCGGCCGTTGTCTGGCTTCCTTCGATAACTACTTCGACAGTATAGCCTTCCGGCAGACCCTCAACGGCAAACTCCTCGTTGGTAAGCGGAGTGCCGTCGTAGGTCTTTTCGGATGAGCCGCCGGTAACTGTGATCTCTTTCGGCGCGGGAGGCTCGGGAGTAGGCGTGGGAGTGGGCGTGGGATCCGGGATATACTCGGTGATTTTAAGTTCGCCTACGGTAATGCCGAGCAGATTATAGTTGGATTCGATGGCGCTGGCTTCGGCAGGATTCATATAGTGCTCCTGCTCTGCTTCGCCGTCAGCAGTTCCTTCGTCTTCCGCCGCCTTAGCCAGGCCGCGCTGAGGTTCAGGAGCAAAGATAAGCCTGATCTCATTCGGATAAGTACCTATCTCCGTTTCGCCGTCAGCCAGCCATACCACGCATATCGTCTCGCCCTGAGCCAGTCCTTCGAACGTAGCGTTGAAGGGGCCGTTTGGGCCTGTCGGGAACGGCCTTCCGTCAAATGTTTTTTCAGCGCTCGGAGTCATGACGCGCAAATCGGCTTTTGTGACTTCAAGACGGCCGTCGACTAATGCCACATCCGGGAAGCATCCGGTCTTGTCCTCGCCCGCGGCGTTTCTAATGACATAGCCTGCGTCGACCCTGTTGGGAGACCAGCCGACAGAACGCTGTCCGCCAGAGGCGGTAGCCTCGACCGTAAATCCCGCTGGAAGGCCTTCCGCATTAACATCGGAGTTTCTCAGATAGGTTCCGTCATATGGCCTGCTGTCTGAAGCTGCCGTAAGGGTAACGGGACCGTACTGCTCGCTGAACGTCCAAGTGCCGGTGAAAGTAACGTCGCTCTCAATGCCGTAGATAAGATTAGCGGTCGTCGTCCATCCGCTGAATCTCCATACGCCCTGTACGCCGTCTAGCTCTCCGGCGATCTCGGTGGTGTTGGTGTATGTTGGATCGACTGTGACAGAATTGTGCCATTTGTAATTGGTGGTATCGACCGGGAGAGTAACGTCTGCTGGGGCAATATCGCCCCAGTTGTAGGTCACATGATAGATGATCGGCGTCCAAGTGGCAATAAGCGTGATGCTTTTCGTGACAGGAGTCGAGAAATCGTAGTTGACTCCGTCGAGTTTCCAGCAATTGAAAGTGTATCCAGGTTTTGTCGGAGCTGTTAAAGGTTCTGTAGCAGTACCCAAGTACGGTACAGTCTGTGTCGGAGGCGTGGGAGAGCCGCCCATTGCGTTAAAATATACTTTATATGTCTTTGGAGTCCATTTGGCTACCAGAGTAATGTCTTGAGTGACAGGAGTCGAGAAATCGTATTCTTCTCCGTTCAGCGTCCAGTAATTGAACGTGTACCCGGTCTTTGTCGGGTTTTGCGGCGGTCTTGTTGCGGTCTGCCCGGCATCGAGAACCTGCTGTTCCGGAACCGGCGTACCTCCGTCTGTGTCGAAGGTTACGGTGACATCATCTGTATGGGCAAAGATAAAAGCGACATGTTTTTTATAATTGGTATACGCTCCGCCTCTCGCTGTAAGATTGTCGGGAGCCCAGCGGTTGCCCTCATAGTCTTCGAAGTATCCCGTAATAACTTCGTTATCTATTTTTAGCAGGGTCTCATCAAAAGGAGGGATAAGCGTGTATTCCGCTGCGGGGTAGCTGTCGCCTTTCTGCTTGACCGCATAGAAATCTGCACCCTCAACAGTCGCTGTGTTATTATGGATTTTAGCTGAACCGGACATGTTCAGTTTGTATATCGTTGAACCCACAGGGCTGGCCGGGAGATATACTCCGCCACCACGACCATCGGCATGGTTGTCACATATCTCGCCGCCAGTCATTGTCATAAACTTAGTGTAGACACCGCCGCCGTCTTCCGTGGTAGTGTTATTGTAGATCCTTCCTCCTGACATTTTGAACGTGTAGCCGTTGTTATATATACCACGCTCGTCATTATCGTATATTTCTCCGCCTGCAAATTCAAACGTCGAAAAATCTCGAATACCCGCATTTCCGTTGTCATGTATCTTCCCGCCCGTCATCTTGCAGTTAAAGACAGTACTGCCGCTGCTGGCCTGCTGAAGATCAATGCCGACGAATGAATTGTTGTATATTTCGCCTCCGGACATCAGAAACTCTGAAGTGGGCTGTCCAACCCGGTAGTTCTGCCACCGAAGTCCAGAGCCGCGATTATCGTGAATCACGCCTCCTGCAATAATGCAGCGTTCGCAGTAATCGAGATGCACTGCGGCGCTGTGAGCGTTGATCGTACCGCCGTAATCCTTTCGGTTATTGCAGATCTCGCCGCCGTACATTTCAAACACACGATGACAAAGAATAGTATCATTGTTACTGCCTGAATAACTGTTCGAAGCAATAATTTGATCATCTATGGCGGAGAACTGCCAGCGAGTTATTTTCCCCCCATACATGATGAAAGTGTCTCCTATAGATACTCCGACCACAGCGGGAGCTGAGCCTCCGCCTATAAAATTCGCCATTTTCAGGTCACGTCCGTCGCTGAGTACTCCCGGATACATGTAGCAATATACTCTTTTGGTCCTGTCATAACCTGAAATGTTAATTGCAGGACCATCTATTGACAGTTTAACCCCATCAAAAGTAAGAGAATCAGACCCATCATCTTTGCCAAGCAGAAGGGTGTTTATCGCATATCGATCCTTAAAACTCATAGTGACGAGTTTATTCTCCGGAGCATAGATCTTGTATCCGTTGCCAACGAGTCTTATCCGGACAGATTTGCCAGTTATATCCTCGCCGGAGACATATGCGTTGAGGGTAAGCGGGCTTGAGATAAGAATATCATTTCCAAGCTCAATGACGAATTCAGTGCCGTTATCCGGAGTATTCCGGACTGCAGCCGCCAGTTCTTCCGCAGTTGTGACCGTCACCGTATTATCGTCTTCGCCTGAACGAAGGTCGGTATTTTCTTCTCCGTCCTGTTCTTCTGCGTTCGGCTCTCCATCAGTTCCCTTGAGGTCAGCAGGAGAAGAAAACAGACTTGCAGGCTCCTCGACGTTTTCATCGACAGACGGCACGACCGTCTCATCCATCTCCTCAGCAGGAGACTGATCCGGTTCATCGCCCTCCGCAAATGCCGCAGGCATCAAACTGAACAGCATTGCCAGGCAAAGAAGCAAACCGATGATCTTCTTCGAATTGTGTTTCATTTTCTCAGTCACTCTTTCCATAAGATTTTATTCAAGCGGCCACAGCGTGTCGACTACAGACATCTCCAAATATAAACCAAATCTAAAAAAGCAAATCAGCAAAAAAACGTCACAAGCAGAACTTTGATGCCGTTGGAATATCTTGTTATCATCATGAAGGCATTTTTATGAAGGCATTTTTAATTTAATAAGACCTTTTGATTACTAATACTTTATAATACCAATACATAGTATTGTCAATATCAGCAGTATTCAGTTTTTCTGGTCTGTCCTTGTTTTCCGACTTATTGAAAATCTATTAGTTTAGGTTGCAAATAATAAAATTTATGTAAACTTATTTGCTCCTTTCGGTTTTTCCTTCTGCTTCGATATTACCCGAAGCGCCGCGGCAAATCAATTTGAAAAGCCGCGACTTTTTCATACCCGAAAGCGAGCGTTAAAAAGCGGGCGGCAATCAAATGACTGTCGCCCGCTTTT
>JAILQN010000209.1 GCA_024699005.1 Clostridia bacterium | reverse complement strand
CTCCATACTTCGTCAAGGACTATTATGCTTACTACAAAACAGACAGGGGCTATCACGCAAGATCCCTTAACTCCAACGATGGATGGAACGTTATAGGATGCGAGTCGTTCATGAATCAGCCTATCCTGAAGTACTCAAACGAGATCAGAAGCGCAGTGATGGTTATGCACGGCGACAAAGCACACTCCTTCTACTTTGGAAAGGACGCCTATGATAACATGATCGACGGGAACAAATATACAGACAACAAAGAACTGCTCGTTATCGAAGGAGCGTCCCACACCGATCTTTACGACGGCGGCGAGAATGGGGCCATTCCATTCGATAAGCTTCAGGCTTTCTTTCATCCTACACGCTCAGCTGGTCGGGCGACAGCAAGCTGCCCGGGGCCTACACAGTGACCGTGACCGGGAAAGGCAATTTCTCGGGATCGGTGAAAAAGACCTATACCATGAGCAAACAGCCGCTTGACGTTTCGCGCGTCACTCTCTCCTGGTCAAGCAAAGCGTATAACGGCGACGTCCAGAAGCCGACCGTCACGGTAAAGAATGCGGCCGGGCTGAGGCTGACTGAGGGGACCTCCTATACGCTTGAATGGAGCGGCGACAGCAAGCTGCCCGGGTCTTACACAGTGACCGTGACCGGAAAGGGCAGTTTCTCCGGCTCCGTGTCAAAGACCTATACCATAAGCAAACAGCCGCTTGACGCCTCCCGTGTAACGCTTTCCTGGACGAGCAAAGCATATAACGGTTCTGTCCAGAAGCCCGCCGTCACGGTAAAGAACGCCGCGGGTCTGACGCTGACGGAAGGAACGTCCTATACTCTCACCTGGTCCGGAGACAGCACGGCGCCCGGCACCTACACTGTGACCGTCAAAGCAAAGGGCGAAAAGTATTCCGGCTCGGTATCAAAAACCTACTCTATTAAATAGAGCCTTCGGCGTATCCCGTTTCTCCGTGCGGAAACGCGGCCGGAAAAGGGATCGTTCTGAAAACCCGGCAGAGACCGTAAGGAAACGGGCGTAACAAAACAGAAACGGGACTCACCTGCGGCGGTGGATCCCGTTTTTTTCGATGCTTTTATGGAGTCACGTCGATCTCGCAATACGTGATCTTTGCTGTTTTGCCTGAGTTGGAAAATTCAAGAGTCAGCAGATTCGGCAGACCGGCGGTATCGTCAAGGTCAAATCTGTAAATATGACAATCCTCGCGGCAGTAGCCCTGCGCCACCGGATTGCCGCCGGATTCGTTCCTGCCGTATACTTCGTCCTTTACGGGCGCGGAACAGTCCCGTCCGCAGACAGTCAGCCGCAGGTCGTCCGCGTTCTCCGGCTCGTTTTCCAGACCGACGAAAACCGATACCGACGCTCCGTCCGGGATATATCCGGTCTCCACTTCAAGCGACACGAAACTGTCCTTTTTAATTTTCAGCGGGAGCGGATCGTAAGGCTGCCAGCCGTCCGGCACGGTATCCTGGAACGTGACGACGTGACGGCGGGGGAGTTTCAGTATGCTGTCAAGGCTGCCGCAGGTGTCGTAGACCTCCCGTTCCCTCTCGCCGACCGTACCGCCCGACATATAGTTGAACAGATACAGCCCGTCCGCGCCTGCGGTCAGATACTGCGCGCCGTAGCCGCGCACGACCTCAGCGGAGGCGCAGCAGCCATTTTCGTTGGTATTTACAAGCGTCTCCACACCCGCCCAGATCTCAATTCCGGGGCATCTTGCTTTCCAGTCGGCGATGGGCATGGCGCTGTCGTTGGAGGTCCAGCGCGGCGTGACCGTTACCGAATCGATGAGCTTTTCTTCGCACCAGGTCTGCACGTCAAAACCGTAGGCGTAACACTGATCCGGATCCCTCATCATGCGGACGGAGAGCTTTACATCATGCCCCCATTTCCGCTCGGCCTCGGAAACGATCGACGCTGTCTCGCGCATATAATCGTTCATGATACCGACGATCTCGTTGGTATCGGCGTTTTTGTAATCGAAGCAGTATATCTCGCGCATAAAGTCGAGCTCCAGACCGTATACGTCGTAATGGAGCAGCTGTTCGCGGGTGTAGTCCAGCATCAGTTTCCTGATCTCCGGCACGGCGTAGTTGAAGCAGTGCCGGTAATAGCCGTACTCTTCGCCTATGGTCCAGCCGTTCTCCTCCGCGGTGTAGAAGATGTCGCCGCGCAGCTGACTCGTGACTTCGTCCGGATCGTGACAGTCGTTCATCCTGAGAGTCAGCCACGGACGGATACCGACCTCTTTGCATTTTTTGATCCATTTTGCGAAGATGTCGATATTATGTTCGTTATAGAAATCGTTGAGTCCGTAATAGCTGCCGTAATCTACGGGATTGCCGTTCTGCTCTGTCATTCCGTACAGGTCTCCGCGGAAAGTGAATACTTCCGTAGGCACGTCCGAGGACTGACAGAAAATATTGAACAGCAGGTCTGTGACTCCGGAATCCGCGTACTGCAGAACGTATTGATCCAGACTCTCATCGTCGAATCTGCCCTGATCTGCAAGTTCGTTCCAGAATCCCCACCAGTGGGAATCGTCGGCATTGATGATCAGTTTATCCTCTTTCGCCACGTTGTTCAATCCTTTCGTCTCCGTGATCTTATTTTCGAACGGGTGATCGAAGTGTTCAGGCAGTATCGCCGTGACGCACGCCGCGATATGCGGCGCGAAAAACGCTGCGCATAAGACAGGTATCAGTATTTTCCAGACGGTTGTATTGAGCGTGAGAGCGATAATGACTGTAAATACGATAAAAATAAGGGCGATCAGCGCAGTCGTAACGCCTGCGACCTGCCGCGGATACTTGTATCTGAATATGGCAACGTGCGCCGTCGTCATGATCGCGAACACAGCGAGCGTAAAAATCACGCCGGCAATGATCGCTCCCCGCACGGGATGCGGTTTTTCTTTCACCCTGCGGAACATACAGGCGTACATTCCGAAACAGAAACCTGTCATTACTACCCCGATGATATACAGTACCGGATCGTAATTTACGAACTTGAGGTAAAACAGGGCGACGCTGCCCGCGGCGACCACGGACCAGAGGGCGAGATACAGCGGCAGCGCTCCTTTTTTGAGCGGTTGTTTTTTTGTCATATCAAAACACCTTATTTTTAATTAGCAATGTGCAATGTGCAATTGCGCCGGACAAATGTACGGCAATCAGATGTCTCCGCCCCGTATGGGGCTTGATTTCCTGTCTGCTTCCGGGGCGGTGAACAGTTATCCTCCGCCGTTTTGTCCGGCAATCAGATGTCTTCGCCCCGTATTGTTCTTGATTTTCAGTCTGCTTCCGGGGCGGTGAACAGTTATCCTCAGCCATTCTTTCCGGCGCAATTGCACATTGCACATTACTAATTGCACATTATCTTATTGTATGGCGGAAACCGCTTTCTCTGCGACCGACTTTATATCCTCTGCCGTCCAGTCCGGATTGATAAGGATATACGCCGTGCGGGCGAGCAGGTCAAGGGTCGCGGGGTATGTCTCGTTTGCGTAATCCGGTACGAACGGCGCGTTGTCGGGATGTCTGAACGGGTCCATCTTCGGGTTGAAAGCGCCTCTTTTTTCAAGGATCGCGGTCCAGTTGCAGTAGATGTGCTTGCCTGTGTCTATAGGCAGATACGCGCCAATATCCGAGGCGGCGCAGAATTCCCTCGCCTTTTTCTCCGATGCGAAAACGAGGGGCAGGGTAGTGCCGCAGTCGCCCTCCGGGTCGTTGGATCTGCCGATTTTGAATCTTCCGCCCAGAGCCTGTTCGAGCGCCTTTTTGTTTTTTCTCAGATCGAAGAGAATCCCGTCGAGCTTCAGAAGCTGCTGGCGCAGTATCGCCGAGGATATCTCGTTCACGCGGAACTCCGTCCCGCAGAACTGCGGTTCGGTGATGCCGTCGAGCTGGTTGCCGAAGAAAGCAATGGCGCTGGCGTCGTGGTAGATGAGCGCGCGCTCAAAAATCGCCTCGTTGTCGGTAAGCAGAGCCCCGCCTTCACCTGCGGTGATTATTTTGAACTGATTGAAGCTCAGGGCTCCCGCGTCGCCTATGGTGCCGAGTCTGCGTCCTTTGTATGAGCCTCCGTCAGCCTGGCATGCGTCCTCCAGTACGAAAAGCCCGTGCTTTTTTGCGATCTTCATGATCGCGTCCATGTCGCAGGGGAAGCCCTGTATATGTACGGGGATGATGCATTTTGTGCGCGGCGAAAGCTTCTTTTCGATCTCCAAGGGGGATATCGTCAGACTGTCGTCAATATCCGCGATCACGGGTATCGCCCCGGCGAGCACCACCGCCATCGCAGTGGCTATGTAGGTGTAGGCGGGCACGATGACCTCGTCCCCCGGGCCTATGCCCATGCCGATAAGCGCGCCCGTCAGCGCCGCGGTGCCGGAGGTCACCAGCAGCGACCGTCTGACGCCGAATAACTCGCGGAGCTTTTCTTCGCACTGTTCCGTTTCACGCTCGGCGGAGTTTATCTTGAACATCTCCTTCGAGTCTATGACCCGCGCGACGGCTTCCTTTTCTTCCTGACCGATTCTGAACATTTTGCTCACCTCTTGAAATTGATTATCAAATAGAGTAGTATTTGTTTCGGATAATAATACGCTTTGTACAGGGGAGTTGAAATAATTGAAAATACTGGATTGCGGACTCGCGTTCGGCGCGGAGAACGACGGCGAGCCCTACAGCAACTGCGATACCTTTGAGGAGCTTCTTGCCGAACTTGACCGCAGCGGCATGGACGGCGGCCTTGTTCGTTGCTTTTACAGCGACACCGTCGGAGTGAACTACGGCAACCGTTTCGTTTCCGATTGTGTGAAAGCAGCGGAGAAAAGGGCGCTTTACGCCGTCTGGGCGATAGTCCCGCCGTATACCGATGAGGGGCCGAAGCCGTATAAGCTTGCCGACGTTCTCAGGCAAAACCGTGCGGGCGCGGTTTATATATCTCCGAGGACGCACAGATGGGAGCTCAACACCCTCACAATGGGCGGGACTTTCGACCTGCTGCAGCAGGAGAGGATCCCGCTGCTCCTGAACACCGCCTGCGGCGTAAATATGGGGCAGATATATGCCGTCATGTCGGAATTCCCGC
>JAILQN010000192.1 GCA_024699005.1 Clostridia bacterium | reverse complement strand
GATGAGTCGCGGCGTTGTTCCCCAATCCCCCGCAGCCTATCACACAGGCGGAAAAAGCGGAAATATCAAAACCCTGTGTTCTTTCTTTTTCGACCATCTGCATTCCTTTAACAGAATATACATTTTTGCTTCAGCAAAAATAAGCCGCAATTATTCATTATTCATTCTTCAGTATTCATTATTCATTAAGAGAACCCGTTCACGGGTTTTCGCCGTAGTTGCCGCCGCATGAGAGCGTATCGCCGGAAAGCACTTCCACGGCGTGAGGCAGGGCGTCGATAATGAAGCTTATAGATTCCCGTACCGCCTTGGGGCTGCCCGGCAGATTGATGATCAGCGAACGCCCCCTGATACCGGCGGTCGCGCGGGACAGCATCGCCCTGTCCGTTATCTCAAGGCTCCTTGCTCTTATCGCCTCGGGGATGCCGGGGACCCGTTTTTCTATCACGCGCTCCGTGGCCTCGGGCGTCACGTCGCGCGGAGCGAAGCCGGTGCCGCCGGTGGTGATGATAAGCTCGCTCTTTGCCTCGTCCGCGAGGGAAATAAGTGCGTTCTCTATCTCCTGGATCTCGTCCGGAACGACGATATATTCGCCGCGTTCCGCAACGGGAGCAAGACATTCGAATATTGCCTCGCCGCTCTTGTCCTCCCGCTCGCCGCGGAAGCATCTGTCACTGACACAAATGACCGAAACGCGCATAATTCACCTCTTGAAATTTGTACAAATATATGATAGCATATTATAAAAAGATATACAAGTGCTTATTTGTCAATTTTTGTCGAAGTTGCGGAGTTCCTCCGCTGTATTCATATCCGATTTCCGTCGCCTAAACATATCCTGCATGGAGACGGGAACGAAGCCGAAATATCACCCCTGGGGATAACGTGATTCCCCATCGACGGCTTAAGGGTATATCCGGAAACAAATATGCCTTCCGTGTTTGAAAAGGAGAATGAATATGAAAAAGCTTCTTGCTGTACTTCTGGCAGTTCTTATGGTGTTTGCTTTTGCCGCCTGCGGCGAAAAAGCTCCCGAGGACACCACAGCCGATGCATCCGCTCCTGCAGAGGCCTCCGAGACTGTTATAAGACTCGCCACCACAACGTCCGTCAACGACTCCGGACTGCTCCCCTATCTGCTGCCCACATTTGAGGCGAAGAGCGGCTATACCGTAAAGGTCGCTTCCGCGGGCACGGGCGTTGCCATCGGTTACGCCGAAGCGGGCGACGCAGACCTGATCCTGGTCCACTCCAAAGCAAAAGAGGAAGAGTTCATTGACGCGGGCTACGCCTCGACCGACAGGCTTTCGTTCATGTACAATTTCTTTGTCATCTGCGGCCCCGCAGATGATCCCGCAGGCGTTGCCGACGCCGAGACTGCCGCCGACGCTTTCAAGGCCATCGCTGAAACAGCGTCTCCCTTCTGCTCACGCGGCGACGAGAGCGGCACTCACAACAAAGAAAACAACATCTGGACTGCCGCGGAGATCGACCCGGCCGGTCAGGACTGGTATATCTCCGTCGGTTCCGGCATGGGCGATACGCTCAACAAGGCCAATGAGATGAACACCTACGTCCTTACCGATAAGGCCACTTACCTCTCCATGAAGGACGCTCTTCCGAACCTCGCGATGCTCAAAGCCGAAGCGGAGGATATGAAGAACACCTACTCGCTTATAGGCGTAAATCCCGATGCAGAGGCGTTTGCGGGCAAGGGAGTTGCCATCAACACCGCCGGCGCGAACGCGCTTATCGACTGGCTGCAGTCCGACGAGGCTGCAGAGCTTATCAGACAGTACGGCGTAGAAGAATACGGCGAACAGCTGTTCTTCCTGCTGGCGGACGCCTGATACGGAATATCTGAAATCAGCCGCGGAGCTTATCCTGTCCGGTGACAGGGAGCTCCGCGGGATAATAACAACCACCCTTGTCATGTCGCTGTTCAGCACCGGTTTTTCCACCCTTATCGGGCTTCCGCTGGGCGTGGCGATCGGCAAAAGCAACTTCAGGGGCAAGGGCGCCGTGATACGTATCACCGACACTCTGATGGGCTTGCCGCCCGTGGTGGCAGGTCTTATCGTATTTATGCTGTTCCGCTCCATAGGGCCCTTCGGGCAGCTGAGACTTCTGTTCACCGTCCGTGTCATGGTGATAGCTCAGGTGCTGCTGATAACACCCGTTGTCACCGGACTTGCGGCATCCGCCGCCGAAGATAAGGCAAAAAATCTTTCCGAGACCGCCGCGGGCATAGGCATTCCCCGGTTCAGACAGACGCTGCTTCTTATTAAGGAATGTTCCTCACAGTTCGTCAGCGTGATACTGCTCGCATTCGGCAGATCGATAGCCGAGGTAGGCGCAGTATCCCTCGTCGGCGGGAATATCCAGAATAAGACAAGGGTCATGACCACCGCCATAATGCTGGAAACGAACAAGGGCAACTTCGACGTGGCGATAGCCCTCGGCATCATACTGCTCCTGCTCTCCCTGGCTGTCAATATCATCGCCCACATAGTGCAGAGGAAGTTGGATTAGGTATCAGTTCCAAGTTCCAAGTTCCAAGTTCTTAGTTCTAAGCTCAGGGCGTCAGTTTTCGTCATTCCGATGATCAGTATTTCCTCATTAAAAAAAAGCTTCAAATCCGGATTCACCCTTGATATTGACGATCTGAATATCTGGGACGGCGAACGCGTCGCCCTGATCGGCGAAAACGGCTCGGGCAAATCGACGCTGCTCCGTCTGATCGCGGGAATTATCCCACCGGATGAAGGCGAGATCGATAATGTGCAATGTGCAATGTGCAATGTGCAATTGAGTCCGGAATCAGAAGATCCCGATCAAATTATCAACAACAATAAAAGCGCAACACGCAACACGCAACACGCAACACGCCTCATAGGCTACCAGCCCCAGGACCCATACTGTTTCAGAGGGACCGCGCGGTATAATATCCGTCTGGGGCAGCACGGCGACGCCGACATCGAAGGAATAATCGACGGCTGCCGCATAAAAGAGCTTGCAGATAAGAATGTCCGGGAGCTGTCCGGCGGCGAGAGGCAGCGCGTCTGTTTTGCCCGCATGCTTGCCGGGAATTACGGCCTGCTGCTGCTTGACGAGCCCTTCAGCCAGACCGATATAGATATGTCCGACTATCTTTGCGATTATCTTGTCGGATACTGCAAACAGAACGGCACCACTCTCATAATGTCCACCCACACTCCGGCTCAGGCTTTGTCCGTCGCCACAAAGATACTTATTCTGAACAACGGAAAAGTCGCCGAATATTCGGACATCACCCGTCTTGAAAACCCGGAGAGCGAATTCGGGCGCAAATTCGTTGCTCAGTGGAGGCTATGATATGCTTAACGTTGTATCTGTGGAAAAGGCGCGCGAAGTCATAAAATCATCCTTCAGAATCACGCCGGAGAGTGAGTACGTCACACTTGAAAAAGCTTACGGCAGGGTGCTGTCGGAAGATATAATATCGGAGACAGACTCACCGCCTTTTGACCGCTCGACGGTCGACGGGTACGCCGTGATAGCCGCCGACACCTACGGCGCGGGCGATTCCATACCCGCGATACTGGAGATCCGCTCCGAGATCGCCATGGGAGAAAACGCGGGATTTGCTCTGAAAAGGGGCGAATGCGCCGCCATACCCACGGGCGGGATGCTGCCAGGGAACGCCGACGCGGTCGTCATGTCGGAATACGCCGAGCCCGACGGGATCGGCAGCGTTCTTATATACAAGCCGTCTGCGCCGCTTGAGAACGTCACAAAACGCGGCGACGATATCGCCGCGGGCGAAAAGGCTCTTTCTAAAAATACGATAACAGATGAGCGTGCCGCGGGAGTGCTTGCCATGCTGGGCATATCGGACGTCCCGGTTTACAAAAAACCGAAAGTCGGCATTATCTCCACGGGGAACGAGCTCTTTGATATAGATGAAACGCCCGCAGGCGCGGGCGTGCGCGACGTAAATTCTTATCTTCTAGGCGCGCTGTGCTACGAATGCGGCTGTGAGCCCGTAATGTACGGCATAGTGCCGGATGATTTCGATAAACTCAGGAACACTGTCCGGAAAGCCTGCGGCGAATGCGCCGTCGTTCTTTTATCCGGGGGATCCTCCGCCGGTGAAAGGGATCTGACAATGGCTGTTATCGACGATCTGGGCATCACGCTCATCCACGGCATAGCCGCAAAGCCCGGAAAACCGACGGTCATAGGCAAAGTCGGCGATATCGCCGTTTTCGGACTGCCCGGACACCCCGCCGCGGCGTTCTTTGTAGGCCAGGCGCTTGTAAAACCGTTTCTGTATTCACTCACGGGCAGAACGTGCAGACCGAGATATTCCGAATATACTCTCGCTCTGAACGTTCCGTCCAATCACGGGCGGGAGGAGTATATCCCGGTCAGGATCGAAAACGGCGAAGCCATGCCCGTTCAGGCCAAATCAGGGATCATTTCCGTTCTGTCAAAAGCGGACGGTTATATAATCATAGACCGCAATTCCGAAGGGCTCAGAGCCGGCGAAAAAGTGAAGGTGATCGATTTCCATGCATAACTACCTGAGCAACGCGCCCCTTGAAGAGGCGCTCGGCGTATTTCTGAATTCGCTCTGTGAAGCGGGATTCAGATACGGGACCGAAACAATCCCCACACGCGACGCATGCGGCAGAGTAACCGCGGCGCCGGTATACGCAGTTATCTCCTCGCCGCATTACAACGCCTCCGCCATGGACGGAATAGCCGTCCTGTCGGCAGACACCGCGGGCGCCTCGGAGCACGATCCAGTCATCCTGACTCCCGATAAATACACTGTTGTAGACACGGGCGATATGCTGCCCGAAGGCTGCGACAGCGTCATCATGATAGAAGACGTTATAACGAGCGAGGAGTCAGGAGTGAGGAGCCAAACCAATTCCACTCTCAACTCTCCACTCGCCACACCTGTCAGGATCCTGTCCGCCGCCCGCCCGTGGCAGAACGTGCGCAGGGTCGGCGAGGATATCTGCATGGGCGATATGATCGCCCCGAGAGGGACGACCGTCACTCCCGCCATATGCGGCGCGCTGCTAGCCGGCGGCATCACAAAAATCGAAGTGATCAGGAAGCCCGTGTTCACAGTCATTCCCACAGGCGACGAGATAATCCCACCGACCGACGATCCCCACGACGGAGCGATCATAGAGTTCAACTCGTCCGTGCTCCGGGCTTACCTTAAAGATTTCGGCGCCGAAGCCGCGGTCACGGATATTATCCCGGACAAAAAACCGCTTCTGAGCGCCGCTCTTGACTCCTCGCTGAAAGACAGCGACGGAGTCATCATGCTCGCGGGTTCCTCCGCCGGACGGGACGATTATACGAGCGAGATCATAGCAGACGCCGGCGAGGTGCTCATCCACGGCATAGCCGTGCGCCCCGGCAAGCCCGCAGTCCTCGGCGTCGCTCAGGGCAAGCCCGTCGTCGGTCTGCCCGGTTATCCGGTGTCCGCCATCGTCATAACCGAAGAGATAATACGTCCGCTGGTGGATATGTACTATCAGAGGACGCCGAAGAAACGCGAAACGGCAAAAGCCGTCTTGGGCAGAAAGCTCGTCTCGTCCCTCAAATACCGCGAGTACGTCCGTGTATCTCTCGGCAATATAGACGGCCGGCTTATCGCCGTTCCCCTGCCCCGCGGAGCCGGAGTCATCACAAGCTTCACCAAGGCGCAGGGAATACTCGAGGTCCCGCAGGACTGCGAAGGGCTTGAGACCGGCGAAGCTGTCGAAGTCAGGCTTCTTGCGAGCAGGGACGAGATCGACAGATCCCTTGTCATCACCGGCAGCCACGACCCGATAATAGATATCATTGCCGATCTTATGAAAAAACAGGGGCATGATATCAACGTGGTATCCTCTCACGTGGGCAGCATGGGCGCGATCTCCGCAATAAAAAACGGCACGGCTCATATGGGCGCCGTGCACCTTATGGACACGGAGACCGGAGAATACAACCGTTCGTATATCGCGAAATACTTCCCCGACGGCGGCGCGGTCCTCGTCAAGGGTGTCGGCAGGATCCAGGGGCTGATCGTCGCAAAGGGCAATCCCCTCGGCATACGCAGCTTTGCCGACGCCGCGAAACACAGATATATCAACCGCCAGCGCGGCGCCGGCACCCGCATACTCTGCGATTACCTGATAAAAGAGAACGGTCTGTCGCCCTCGGACATTTTCGGTTACGATAACGAGGAATATACCCATACCGCGGTCGCCGCCCAGATAAAGCACGGCAACGCCGATTCGGGTCTCGGCATCTACTCCGCCGCAAAGATGTACGACCTCGATTTTATCCCGATCAAGAACGAAGAATACGATTTTCTTGTCTGCGAAAAATATACGGACTCCCCCGCGGTGCAGGCTTTCTTTGAAACGCTTCACAGCGATGAATTCCGTATGGTCATCAACGATCTGGGGGGATATGAGCTATGGGACTGAGTCACGTAAACGAACGCGGCGAAGCTGTCATGGTAGATATCGGCAATAAGGATATCACGGACAGGACTTCCGTTGCCCGAGCGGAAATCAAAATGCAGCCGGAAACTCTGAAGCTTATACGGGGCAACGCGCTTAAAAAAGGCGACGCTCTCTCCTGCGCCAGGATCGCCGGTATACAGGCGGCGAAACGCACCTGGGAGCTCATCCCGCTGTGCCACAACATACCCATCGAATCTGTGACCGTGGATTTTGACGATAACGGCGAGGACAGGATATATATCACAGCCAACGCCGCCTGCGCGTATAAAACCGGGATAGAGATGGAGGCGCTGACAGCAGCTTCCGTAGCCGCGCTGACGGTATACGATATGTGCAAGGCTGTCGACCGCTCCATGAGTATAGAAAACGTCCGGCTTATCGAAAAGACCGGAGGAAAAAGCGGGGACTTCCGTTATGAAGGATAGTTTCGGACGCGAGATCAGTTACCTTCGGGTGTCCGTCACACGAAGGTGCAACCTTAACTGCGTCTACTGCGGCAAAGAGGACTGCGACAAACGGTCGGAGGAACTGAGCCCCTCGGATATCCATACGATTGTCCGCGCCTTCGCAAAAACCGGGATAAACAAGGTCCGGATAACGGGCGGCGAACCGCTTGTAAGACGGGATATCTGCGAGATCACGAAGCTTATTTCTTGCGTTCCGGGCATAGAAACGGTCGCCCTGACCACAAACGGAGTCTATCTTGCCGATACGGCGAAGGAGATGAAATCGGCAGGACTGCAAAGCGTGAATATCAGCCTTGACAGCACCGACGGAGCGACTTACAGGCGTCTGACCGGAGCGGACGTCCTGGCAAAGGTCCTTGCCGGTATAGACGAAGCGGAACGCGCCGGGCTCTCGCCGATAAAGATAAACGCAGTTCTGATGCGCGGAGTAAACGCGGACGGCGCGGGTGAGCTGATAGCACTCGCCAAAAACAAGCCGATCGACGTGCGGTTCATCGAGCTTATGCCATTTTCCGACGCAGGTGACAACAAAGATCTGATCGTCACCGGCGACGATATTCTAAAGGATTTTCCGTTCCTCGAACAGGCTGAAACCGAAGGCACGGCGAAATATTATACCGCCCCGGGGTTCATTGGCAGAGTCGGTTTCATAAACTCAATAAGCGGCAAATTCTGCTCCGAGTGCAGCAGGATAAGACTGCTGGCGGACGGCTGCGTCAAGCCGTGTCTGGGCCGCGACGCCGTCTATGACTTAAAACCGTTTTTAAAGGATGAAAACGCTCTTCTATCGGAAATAAAGAGGATAATCAGATTAAAGCCCGCAGGACATGACTTTGACACAACCGGCGCGGCGCACGGCCTCAACAGAACAGGAGGATAAAATGGGCAAAGTCTTATCTATAAATATCAGTGAAAAAAAGAAAACGCCCAAGAAGGCGATAAATCCGGGCGTGCTTATAGAGGATTTCGGCTTTGAGGGCGACGCCCACGCCGGCAGATGGCACAGACAGGTGTCGTTCCTTGCAAAAGAGAGCATAGAGAAGGCAAAGGGCATGCGCACCGACGGCCTTTGCCACGGCATGTTCGCCGAAAACATCACCACCGAGGGAATAAGCCTTCATACCCTGCCAGTCGGCACGCTTTTACAGGTCGGCGAATGTATCGTAGAAGTCACTCAGATCGGCAAGGAGTGTCACGACGGCTGCGCTATCAGGGAGCTTGTGGGTCAGTGCATCATGCCCAGAGAAGGTATATTCGGAAGAGTGATCAAAGGCGGGAAAGTGTACGTGGGAGACAGTATTGAAATAATCGAGCAGTGATATTTGCGCCAAAAGCGCAAGTGATGTTATGCCTGGCGGCATAGTGATGTTTCGCGGCTTTGCCGCAAAGTGATGTTATGTGTTCCGCTCACGTGCCGAAGGCACACATCACGCGCGAAGCGTGCATCACATCTTCAGGATTCATCACGTTCCGCGGAAGCGGAACACATCGTTCCAAGACAAAGCATCTCGTCTTTCGACGAGATGCTTTGTCTTGGAGATGCCACCCGGATTTGAACCGGGGAATCAGGGTCTTGCAGACCCTTGCCTTACCACTTGGCCATAGCACCGGATACCGAAACCGGTATTTTTGGGTAAAAAAATGGAGCGGATGACGAGGCTCGAACTCGCTACCTCCACCTTGGCAAGGTGGCGCTCTACCAGATGAGCTACATCCGCACATTTGGTGCCTTCGGTCGGAATTGAACCAACGACACGCGGATTTTCAGTCCGCTGCTCTACCAACTGAGCTACAAAGGCATATTTTGTTTTGTCGCCGATAAAATCCTGAAGACAAAAAACAATTACCGCAAAGGAAAAAGTGGCGACCCGGATCGGGCTCGAACCGACGACCTCTAGCGTGACAGGCTAGCGTTCTAAACCAACTGAACTACCGGGCCAAATTGGTGGGAACAACAGGGCTCGAACCTGTGACCCCATGCTTGTAAGGCATGTGCTCTCCCAGCTGAGCTATACTCCCATGACCCTTGCGGCGTGCTCTACTATA
>JAILQN010000185.1 GCA_024699005.1 Clostridia bacterium | reverse complement strand
AAGACGGCTCGGAATTCACGCTTGACGTCACCGTCACGCTTCCGCCCGACACGCCCGCCGGCGCCTACAGTATCACTGCCGCTCTCAACCACTACTGGGAAACCGTTTTCAGAGACGTTCTGATCGTTCCCTGAGCCGAACGTCATCTTTTACGTACGATCCGCCGCTCACTTTACGTGGGCGGCGGTTATTATATGACGGCGCGTACCGATTGTTTTTTTCGTTTTTTTTATTCCGTGATAGATTTGTTCACATTTTCATAGTAGCATTATAAAATGTCGTTCGTGACAGAAAAATCCCTGTTATTTTCATTCCGATACTACTGTTTACTTATGAAAAACCGTGAAAACATGACGCGGGGTCCGGCGCTCGGGATCATAATAAGATTCGCGCTGCCGATCATGCTCTCTTCTCTGCTGCAGTTCAACTATCATCTCGTCGACAATATCCTGGTCGGCAGATTCGTGGGCCCGGACGCTCTCGCCGCGGTGGGGAACGTCGGTTCCATAAATTCATTCATCATCGGCGCGGCGCTGGGGCTGACCGCGGGATTCACTATCCCGGTCGCCCAGTCCTTCGGCGCAGGGGACAATAAACGGGCGTCTCACTTCGCCGGAAACAGTATAACTGTATCCTTCCTCATCGGCTGCGTGATAGTCGTTACGGGACACCTCGTCTCAAAACCCCTTCTGCGGCTCATCAATACCCCGGAAGAGATAATCGGACTGTCGGCGGCTTACGTGAATATCCTCTATTTTGCCGTTCCGATACAGATGCTCTCGAACAATTTCACCGCGATATCGCGGGCCGTCGGCGAAAGCAAAAAACCGCTGTATTTTTTCGTGGTCAGCGTTATCACGAATTTCCTGCTCGATCTGCTGTTTATCGGCAGATTCGGCTGGGGCGTGGAGGGCGCGGCCGCCGCCACTCTCATTTCCCACGCGGTGCCCGCCGTGCTGTGCGGGATATACGTTTTCAGATTCAATAAAAACATAGATATTAAACGGAGCGACCTGCGGATCGATCCGAAAACCGCCGCTTATCAGATCAAACTCGGGATCCCCCTTTCAATGCAGTTCACGATAACCTCCATAGGCTCCATGTGCTTACAGAGCGCGGTCAATTCCTTCGGCGCGAACGCCATTGCCGGGATCACCGCCGCGAACAAGGTGGAAAACCTGACGAATATCCCTCTGTCCGGGCTCGGCGTCGCAACGCAGACGTTCGTCGCGCAGAATTACGGCGCAAAGAAATACGACAGGATCCTGGACTCGGTGAAAAGAATACTGATACTGGACGTCGCGCTGAGCGTGGTCATGAGCCTGACGCTGTATTTTGCCGGTCCTTCGGTCGTTTCGCTGTTCCTGAAAGGGGCGAACCCGGAGATAATGCAGGTATCAAAAAGGTATATCCTCGCGATAGCGCAGTGTTATTCACTCGTGGCAGTCCTGTTCGTCCTGCGCAATTCACTGCAGGGACTCGGCTTCACCTACGCCAACATGACGGCGGGGGCAGGCGAACTCCTTGGCAGGATATCCGTGGCTTTCATTTTCAGCAAGATCATAGGCTTCAGCGCGGTCTGTTACGCCGGCCCCGCGGCTTGGCTCATGGCGGATATCCCCCTCGCGGTGATTTTCATAGTAAAAGCACGGAAGATGAAACAAGGTATGATTAAATCTTTTGAATAACTTATCCGGGCCGGCGATACAAAAACAGGACTGTTCTACAGCCCTGTTTTTATCGTCCCCGTTTTCTTTACTGAATCAAAACAGCGAGCGGAAGAAATCGATTATCCTTCGGAAGAACGCGAGTATCCTGTCCCAGAAGCCCGTTTTCGGAGTTGTTGTTTCTTCCTCTTTCCAGACTGCGTACAGCACCGGCGAGGCGTCTTCGACAGTAAAAGTCCCTTCGGGATAATACGTGTCGCCGCTGCCGTCCGGCTTCGTGTTCCAGCCGGCGAAGGCGGCTCCGCCCTGTCCGCCCGGCGCGCCGCGGACCACGGCAGCGTCGCCTGCATGATACATCGTGTTATCGTTGACCAGAGTCGAGCCGTATTTCCCGGAATCGTACTTCATATAATACGTCTGCGGCGAAAACGCCCGGTTCAGGAAAGCGCGGCGGACCGTCATAAAGCCGGTCACTCTTTCCGCGTCGGCAAGGTATGCCGCCCGGACAGCCGCCGGATCGTCGGTCCCGTACGTATTCCAGCGAATGGCGTTCATAACGGCGTCGGAGGCGATTGTCTGAGCCATCGCCGAAAAGCCGGCGAGCCATGAATCGAGATACGGTTCGTACTCTTCCGCCCACAGCCGGGAGACCAGCGCCTGAAAATCGTTATGCATATACGCCTGCCCCAGCAGACTGCGCACGCCGGGGGTCACGCCGGACATCCGCCAGGATTTGATAAAAAGCTGCTCCGGCACGGAGGTGTCCATACCGTCCGTATTGTAGAAGTCCACGCCGCCGAGACCCAGAGCGTGATCGAAATCCCAGGCCGGTCCGAAGGTCAGCAGGCCGTCCACGTCCTTATACAGGAAAAACGATTGGTTACAGCCGTCGTAGTTTTCGGTGTATTCCTGAAGGATATACTGCCTTGCCAGAGAATTTGCGTCGATATATTCCGAATAGTGCCTGCCACCGGAGTTATACCCCGTGGGCGAATACAACGCATCTTCGAACTCCTGATAATAGGCGCTGATATATTCCACCTGCGCCCTGCTGACGTATTCGGGCGATTTGACTACGATGGGCTGACTTTTCTTCGTCACAAAACCGGATACTTCGTCCGCGTAGCGGGAAAAAGCCTCAAACTCCAGCAGATAGCCGCCGGTGATCTCTTCGGGATCGTTGGGGATATCGGTATACTTGACCGTCCCGGGGATCAGAGTTCCCTGCTCTCCCGCGAGAGCGTAGCTCCCGGGCGTTTCCTCGTTCGCGTCTTCGGTGGCGGACTCCAGATCGTAGATATCGATGCGGGCGGAGTCGATCTCCACTTTTTCCGTCAGATAATACAGCCCGAGGTATTCGCCGTTGATATAGAGCTGCACGTGCTGCCCGCGCGGAGTATGA
>JAILQN010000174.1 GCA_024699005.1 Clostridia bacterium | reverse complement strand
AATTCCGCCAGAACTACGTGGGACCGGTCGTGCTGAAATACGCGAACATGCTGCGCGTGGGCGACTGCGCCTTCGACCCGGTGACGAACAGGATCGGCGTCGCCGACCTGCGCATGATGACCAAAGACGTCGCCGTCCACTCGGATATGCTGCTTTGGAGCCCGGACGAAACCGCGGAGAACTGCGCGCTTCAGCTGCTCAACGTCATGTTCTCCGTGCCGCAGATATCCGTCAGACTGACGCAGATCCCGGACTTCCAGCTCCGGCTGCTGAAAAGCTATCTTGATTATTACCGGAAGAATCATCGGATACTGACTCAGTCGCCGATCTCGGTCCGTCACCCCGAAACCTGTTACTCTGCTCTTTCCGCGGAGGATCCCGCGCTTAACCGCAGGATCACCGTGCTTTATTCCGAATCAACTGTACGCGCCGACGGGTCCGATACGGACGTCTGGAACGCGACCGGAAGAGAGTCCGTCGTTCTGCTCAACGATACTGACGATGCGCTTGTCATCACCGTTTACGACTGCATGCATGACGAAATTCAACAGATAATATCCGACTCCCCCGTCATCGCGCTGAATATCCCGTTGGGAGGATATGTGAATATAACACGTCAAACCACATAAAACAAACTTCCCCGTTTGACATATACACGCAAAACGTGTATAATTATTTGTGTATGGTGAGTGAAACCGACCGGATCCGCACCTGCCGCAAGGCTGTATAAATATGAACAGGAGGAACATTTATGGACAAATTCATTCCTTATGAGAAGCTCTCCAAGAAAAAGAAGAGAGAGCTCGACCTTAAAAAGAGAAAGACCTGGGCGATCAGCCCGGTCACCCGCAAACCCGCAAATCCCAAAGCTTACAACAGACAGAAAGCGCGCCGGAGAGATCGTGAAGATTTCCCCGACGCGTTTTTTATGCGATACCTGTTGACTCCGCATCCGGAAAACGTGTATTATAAGACAAATCAACAGGAGGCGATCTTATGAACATACCGGAAGCAGTTTTAAATTACGCCGAAAAACTCGAAGAGAACGTAAAAACGAAATATCCGCCGCTGGGTGGACTTGCGAAGAAATGTTTTCTGAATACGATAGAAACCACCGTGCGCAGATGCGCCGGCGGAGACTGGTTCGTCATCACCGGGGACATCCCCGCTATGTGGCTCCGGGACAGCGCGGCGCAGCTGCGCCCGTATATGCCGCTCTGCAAAGAAAGCGAAGAACTGCGCGAAATCATCCGCGGCGTCATCCGCCGTCACGCGTTTTATATTTCCGTCGATCCGTATT
Organism: Clostridia bacterium; assembly: GCA_024699005.1. The sequence goes on along the minus strand of JAILQN010000174.1, from coordinate 6,773 downwards.
CAAACGGATTCAACGAAGGTCCGACGGGCAGCGGACATCCGAAGGACGAAACGGATTTTTATTCCGATATCATCTGGGAGCGCAAATACGAGACCGATTCCCTCTGCGCGTCCGTGTACCTTCTGGCGGACTATCTCGACTTCTGCGGGGATACCTCGGTCCTGACGGACGAAATACACGGAATGCTGAAACGGATAATCGACACGTTCGTCACCGAACAGCGCCACGAAGAAAGATCCCCTTATTTCTTCCGCAGGAAGAACTGCCCGCCTCACGACACCATGCCGCTTGACGGAAAAGGGAATCCGGCCGCTTACACCGGCATGACCTGGTCCGGTTTCCGCCCGTCGGACGACAGCTGCGTTTACAACTATCTTATCCCCGCGAATATGATGTGCGCGGTCGCCGCAAAACGCGCCGCGGAGATATTGGAAAATGGTTTCAACGACGCGGAATACGCGGAAAAAGCCCGCGCGCTCCGGCGCGAGGTGCTGACGGGCATCGAAAAATACGGCACGGCAGACACAGAAAAATACGGTAAGATCTACGCGTACGAGACCGACGGCCTGGGGCATTACGTCATGATGGACGACGCCAACTCGCCGAGCCTGCTCGCCGCGCCGTATCTCGGTTTCTGCGACAAAACGGACCCCGTTTACCTCAACACCCGGAAATACATACTCTCGGAAGACAACCCGTGGTATTTTTCGGGCAAAGCGGCGCGCGGGATAGGCAGTCCGCATACCGGAGCGGATAAGATCTGGCATATCTCCCTTGTGATGCAGATCCTGACGTCGGCGGATGAACGGGAGAAAGCGGACTGTCTCGACATGCTGAGCCGGACGCACGCCGGCACGGGCTTTATGCACGAATCATTCAATAAAGACGACCCTTCGGATTTCACAAGACCGTGGTTCGCCTGGGCAAATTCCCTGTTCGGGCAGATGCTTTCACAGGAGTTCATGAAATGAGATCTCTTTACGGCAGGATATAAAAGCTCCCCGCGTAACAGCGTGCATAATTCAGAATGAGAGATCTTTGTGCTACGTTTTGTGTTTCGGGTTTTGCATTTCGGACGGAAAAATACAATTATCACATCAAAGCACGCAGCACGACAATTAAAAGTGGCCTCTCATGTCAGAAGAAGAGAGAGCCTGACCTCAAAAAGAGAAAGGCCCGGGCGATCAGCCCGGTCACCCGAAAACCCCAAAACTTACAACAGACAGAAAGCGCGCCGGAGAGATCGTGAAGATTTCTCCGACGCGTTTGTTTTTTATTCTTTCAACATGCTTTACTATTGTTCAGGCGTCTCATTTTCCTGCGCCGGTGCATTATCGGCAGCATTCGGGACATAAGTATTGCCCGATTGTGTCGGTTTTGCCCCCAGGTTGTGCATCTGCATCGGCTGTGAAACGTTTGAGTTCTGCGCCTGTAACGGCATTATTCGACGGGTCTTTTTCGATCCGCGTGCCGCATTTTGTGCAGAAGGCGATGTTTGAAGCTGTTATCTGTATTCCGCAATTGCGACAAAAAGCTGTTTGGTATACTCCTTTGTGACTTAAGTACCGAACTCTGTCAGTCCATCCGATACCTCATAAGTATAACTGTCACGGTTAGCGGTAACAAGCTCCGAAAACATCGTTGCACCGTCGATATATCCGTCTGTGCCGTACCAGGTATCAGTAATGGTTGCATGCCCCTGTATCCCCTCTGTTTTCGTGACCATATACTCATCCGGCAATTTCACTATCCCATCATATTCGACCGGATAATAGACCGTTGTGGTGGGAAACTCATTTTTGGCATGAGATATCGTTGCGGAATACACGACAAAATAACGGTTGTTTTTGGCAAAATCAGAGCCTTGCGTTTTCGCGACAAGAAGATATTCTCCTTTGAAAGTCAGTCCGGAAACAATCATGTCCTCGTTGTATTCGTTTGCCATGTAACTCTCAATCCTGGTTTTTGCGTCATCACGCAGCGCCTGTTTTCCGTTCTCGCCGATATCCTCTAATTTTGCAATATCGGTGCGATTCTGATATACTTCAAAACCGTCACCGCATTCGGATGTGTATTTATCTCTGTTGGCCTCCACGATTTCCATATAACACAACAAAGGATTCGTGTAACCGCTCGTACTGCTCCAGGAACCGTCCAGATCGGACCGTCCGACGATTCCCTCGTTTTCTTCATATGTCATTCCGTCAGCATTCTTAAGGATATTCGTAAATTTCACCGGGAAAAACACTTTCGCTGTACTGAATTTTCCTTCGGAGTTTCCTACCGTGCCAGAATAGATGATATAGACACAATTTTTGTCGTCATAATAAGATCCTGCATCTTTGATCATACTCATGATATACCCGGAGTATGTAAGACCTGATAAAGAGGAAGTCGAGTCGTAATTGCTTGCGGTATATGAATAAATAGTATCCTCCGCCTCGGAACGCATTTTTGTAATAAGATCTTCCGTCAAATCGGAGTATTTCGCGACATACTCATCCAGACCGCTGACGACATACTGTTTTTCGGATTCGGCAGGTACTTTGCCGATTCTGCTTATGAGACTTTCAATTTTGCTGCTGTCTATCTTAAGAGTAACGGTATCACCGTTGCTTAAACCGTCTGTTTTATCACAGCTGAAATAATAACTGTCCAGATCACTTCCACTATATCTGTATTCCATTCTGCCGTTTGGCGCAAATCCGCTGAATGTCACTTCAACGTCTGCGAATGCGTCAAATGTCCCCACGGTAGACAGCCCGGAAACCGTATATGTGTCATCATTATATTTGAGTTTAACTTTTACGTAATCATACAATTCTTCATCTATAACCCATTCATAATTGATCTCTTCGCCATTTGAAACGTTTGAGCTTTTTTCCATTCTGACACGAATGCCCTGCTCTAAAGCCAGTATCGGTGCACCGGAAACGAACCAGTCCATGCCAAAAAGTTCCCTGGATGCGCGTTTGGTGAACGATACTTTTTTGCCGTACTTTTCAGTGATAGCGACCCAATCAATCGAGGCCCGGACAGAACCGTACCCGTCATACCCTTCCGATTCAATAGTTAAGTATTTATTCAGATTGATTGTGGATGACGCGTTTATAGCAACGACAAGGACGACCATCAATGCAACAAAAGCGAGGACCCCGGCAATAATAATTATAGGGAGTGTCTTTTTGAGTTTGCCGTTGTTCGGTTGTGCCGGTGGACCCGCGTATGGAATTCCGGCCCCCCCGGCTGTCGGCGGAACCGGTTCGGCAAATACCGGCATTGAGGCGCCTGCGGCTGTATTGTCCGGTGCAACACCGCAATTTACACAAAAACCCGAATTCGGATCAAGCTGAGACCCGCAGTTGCCGCAATAAGATCTGCCGACACCCTTTGGTGTGCCGCAATTTACGCAAAATACGGCATCGATCGCCATTTCACTGCCGCAATGTGTACAATAATTGCCCATTATAAAACCTCCGAATAATCTTATAGAAAACAATGCCATAACGGGTTTTACACGTATATGGTAGTATTTCTAAAAAATAATAACACTATATGTGGTTTTTGTCAATATAAAACGATTTGCATTTCCGCACAAACATAAATTCCTTGACAAACCACAGTGATTGATTTATTATAAAAATAACTGTATGCAGGCACATTATGTTGTATTCAGCCATAACGGACAAGGAGAGTGTTCACATATGCATAAGCTGATTTTTGAAGGTTCCGCCATAGCCATAATAACCCCGTTCACCGAGGATAAATCCCGCGTTGACTATAAAAAATTCGAAGAACTCATTAATTTCCAGATAGAGAACGGCACGGACGCCATCGTCGTCTGCGGCACCACGGGAGAGGGCTCCACGCTCTCCAACGACGAGCATATAGAGGCCGTCAGATTCTGCGTGGACGTGGTGAACAAACGCGTGCCTGTTATCGCCGGCACAGGCTCCAACGATACCTCCTACGGCATCCATCTGTCCAACGAATGCGAGAAGGCCGGCGTGGACGCTCTTCTGATGGTCACCCCGTATTACAACAAGACCTCCCAGCGCGGGCTTATCGCTCATTACACGAAGACTGCGGACAACGTCAGCGCTCCGATAATCCTCTATAACGTACCCTCGCGCACGGGCGTGAACATCATGCCTGAGACCTACGCCGAGCTCTGTAAACATGAGCGCATAGTCGCCGCAAAGGAAGCCACGGGCAATATCTCCCAGATAGGCAAGACCGCCGCTCTCTGCGGAGACGACCTTACTCTCTACTCCGGCAACGACGATGAGATAGTCCCGATCCTGTCTTTGGGCGGCAAGGGCGTCATCTCCGTCATGGCGCACGTCATTCCCAGAGAGACCCACGATATAGTCGCGAAATATCTTGCGGGCGACGTCAGGGGCGCTGCTAAGCTCCAGCTTGAATATATGGATCTTGCCGGCGCGATGTTCTGCGACGTCAACCCCATCCCGGTCAAGGAAGCCATGAAGATATTCGGCATGGATATGGGCGAATGCCGCCTGCCGCTGCTTGAAATGGAAGACAGCAAGAAGGCATTCCTGCGCTCTGTTATGGCGAAGCACGGTCTTGCGAGGGCATAAAGATGAACGACTGCTTATTCTGCAAGATCATAGCCGGGGATATCCCTTCGGCAAAAGTCTATGAGGACGAGACCGTTTTCGCCTTCAGGGACATCAATCCCCAGGCGCCTGTACACGTGCTGATAATCCCCAAAGAACATATCCGCTCCGCCGCCGATATCACTCCGGAGAACAGCGCCGTTGTGGCGCACATCTTCGAGGTGGCTGCAAAGATCGCGAAAGACGAAGGCTGCTCCGACGGTTTCCGCATAGTCAACAACTGCGGCGACAGCGCCGGCCAGACCGTCAAGCACCTGCATTTTCATCTGCTCGGCGGAAGAGACCTGACCTGGCCGCCGGGATAATCGTCGTAAATCCCGCAGGGATTTACGAATGAATAATGAAAAATGAATAATGAATAATTAAAAATTGCGGTGTTTGATTTTTTATTATTATAATGAATAATTCTCAGCACTCAGAACAGGGCACTCAAAACTCAGTCCCCGCGCCGTTTCTCGCCCACCCTGCTGTTTGCTCGGCGGGCGTTGATTACGTTATAATCGTCTGCTGCAGGTTCCGGGCGCTCGTGGGCGTCAGGGTCGCGGGCAGAGAGTACTGGAGCCAGTCGAACGGCGTCAAGATATCAGACACGAAGCTGCACAAGATCAACGTCCCCCGGAACGAACTTGACCGTGAACGCGGTTATACGGTTATCTACCGCCGGATGCTGAAACGCCTGCCCTATCGCCCGGTGACCGGCAGACAGCTTGAGTATAAATACGGTTTCAGACCCGTTCCGGCGGGAGACAAGGTCAGTATATACCACGTCGCGGATGCTCACGGCATGCGCGAGGAACCCGCGTCGCTGGCAGCGCGGCATGACGATATCGACCTGCTGGTCCTGAACGGCGACGTTATAAACTCATCGGAGACCGAAACGCAGATCTTCAATCACTATTTTGTCGCTTCCGACGTAACGAAAGGGACCATCCCCTGCGTGATATCCCGCGGCAACCACGATCTGCGGGGCAGGCTTGCCGAAAGGCTCGGCAGCTATATGCCCACGGTGAACGGAAAGTTCTACTATACCTTCCGCGCCGGAGACGTCTGGGGCATGGTGCTCGACACCCTTGAAGACAAGCCCGACGATCACGTGGAATACGGCGGAGTGACCTGCTGCCATGAAATACGGCTCGATGAGACCGATTTCATAAAAGACGTGATCGCCCGCGCAGAAGAGGAATACGCCGCGCCCGGTGTCAGACACAGGCTCATAATCTCCCACGTGCCCATCGCGACCGTGAACCAGCCGCCCTTTGATATCGAAAAGGACCTGTATTCAGAATGGTGCCGGCTGATGACGGAGCATATCCGTCCGACGCTTATGCTGGGGGGCCACTGGCATCAGAACAGGATCGTGACTCCCGACAGCGGGCTCAACCACCTCGGCGCCCCGTGTACCGTGGTGTGGGCGTCGGAGCACAGCGGCAGAAATTTCTCGTCGGCTCACATCACGCTTGACGGAAATACGGCCCGCGTCACGTTCGACTATACGTACAAACCTGCGGAAACGCTGTCAATAATGTGCAATTAGCAATTAGCAATGTGCAATGAATAAGGTTTTGATTGTTTTATCGGCGCTTTGGCATTGTACAACAGAACCCCCTCCTCCGCCGCAAAACAATACGTATTTTCGCTTGCGAAAATGAACCGCAATTGTACATTGCACATTGCAAATTGCAAATTATACTGACGCTGTCCTGACTGAAAAACAGAAAGTAAAAATAAAAGGAGACGTTATATGAAATACGGCGTAATTGTTATCGGCGCGGGGAACGGCGGCCTGGCTGCCGCGGCGACCTGCGCGAAGGCGGGTGTCCGCACCCTGCTGCTTGAAAGACACAACATACCCGGCGGCTCGGCGTCGAGCTTCCGCCGCGGCAGATTCGAGTTCGAGCCGTCTCTGCACGAGCTGACCGGCACCGGCAACCCGGACGATCCGTCAATCGTCGAGCAGTTCTTTGCCCGCATAGGCGCTCAGGTCGATTTTGTCAACGAGAAATCCACCTTCCGCCTGATAGTCCCGGCCCGCGACGACGACCCCGATTCCTTCATAAGCGAAGACGGAGTCCGGGTCAAGGTCGACGCTCGCATGCCCTCCGGCGTGGAGGCGTTCTCCCGCAAGCTGGACGA
>JAILQN010000146.1 GCA_024699005.1 Clostridia bacterium | reverse complement strand
GTCCACGCGGAAACGGTCGTTGACTTCTTTCCGCCCGTCCAGCGACAGCACGACGTTGTGACACTCGCGGTTTGCAAAGTCGATCACTTCGTCGTCAATGAGCATACCGTTGGTGGTCAGAGTGAACCGGAAATTTTTGCCAGCGTCCTTCTCCACCGAGCGCGCGTATTCCACAAGGCGTCTGCATACGTCGAAGTTCAGCAGCGGTTCCCCGCCGAAGAAATCGACCTCCAGATTGCGCCTCGTGCCGGAATTCTCGATAAGGAAATCCAGCGCTCTTCTGCCCGTCTCGAAGGGCATAAGCGCCGCCTCGCCCTTAAACTTTCCCTGCCCCGCAAAGCAATACGAACACGTCAGATTGCAGGCGTGAGCGACGTGCAGGCACAGAGCCTTGACGACTCCGCCGGAACGGCGCTTGAATTCCGCCGCGAGAGGCGAAAATTCGTCCTCGGAAAAAAGCTTGCCCTGTTTTTTCAGCTCCCTTACGTCCGCTATGCAGTCCCGTATATCCCGGTCCGTCACGTCGTCGCGGTCGGGATACTTTTTCAGGATAGCCGCTACTATGTCCTCCTCTGTATTACCGGAGAACATTTCTATGATATCGTAAGCGACGTCGTCCACCTCGTGGATGGAACCGGAATTGGCGTCCACGGCGATATATGAGCCGTTGAGATTATAAGTGTGCACCATGATTTTGAGGGATCGGGAAGCAGGCGGCAGACGCGGCAGCAAGCTTACTGTTTTGCCATTCAAAGCGCGTACTGCCTGCTGCCTGCTTACTGCTACAATAAAAAAGGACTGTAAAAACCCGTGATTTTTACAGCCCCATGCATTTAGAATTTAATGATCACTCCGCGACCTTCTCGCACTGCTGATTGGCTATGCCGCAGGACGTTTTGCAGGCGCTCTGACAGGATGTCTGGCACTCGCCGCAGCCGCCGTTCTGTACGCTCTCGCGCAGATCGCGGGTCTCTATTGTTTTGATGCGTTTCATAATTTGCCTCCGTTAGTATTATTTCCAGTGTATTTTAACACAACGCTGTGTGTGTGTCAAGAGGGTTGTTAGTTCCAAGTTCCAAGTTCCAAGCCGGCGACAATATCGCTGCTTCTGTTCAGCGGAGCTTGCGGTTTTGAAGAGTTCCGAGTTCCAAGTTCCAACCGGCGATAATAAGATGACTTCCGTTCAGCGAAGCTTGCGGTTTTGAAGAGTAAAAGTTCAAAGCTGCTTTATACGTGAAGAAGGCTTGTTTATCATGGTCCACAGGATTTTTTCTATTTCACTACAAAGAGAACAGGATGCTTCAAGTTCTTTTTCGGGGATATAATGCAGCCGTCTGCAGACTTCAAGTTGTGTTTCAAGCTCCATCAGAAAACCGCGCGCGATCAAAAGGAAACGGCGGAAATCCCCATTTGTATCACGCCCGTGTCCTTCCGCTATATTTGACGGAATGGATACGGCTGCCCTGCGCATCTGATCGGACAGTCCGAACAATTCTTCTTTGGGCAGAAACTTCACAATGCGGTATATCTCTTCCGTCAGCGTCATTGCCTTCTGCCATACGATCAGTTCTTCATAATTTGCCATAACCGGCGTCTCTTTTTATCCTTGTGTTTTGTATCTTCAAACCCTGAATCTCGGAACTTGGAACTTAAACCTTGGAACTTGGAACTTTGAACTTGGAACTTGGAACTTTGAACTTTATTTCACCTGCTCCAGCCGGATAATATTCGTCTCCCCCGACCTGCCGCTGGTCGTACCGCCTACCAGGACCACGTTATCTCCGGAAGAAAGATCAAGGGTCTCCTTCGCGCTTTTGAACGCATGATAGAACATCACGTCCGCAGAATTGAACTCTTCGCTCAGCACCGGGGTGACGCCCCAGCTCAGAGCGAGTTTCCGCCACGCCCCGGGAGAAGTCGTCATTCCTATTATATCCGCAGGCGGTCTGAATCGGCTCACCATTCGGACGGTGGTGCCGGAGAGGGAGCTTACCACTATCCCCTTCGCCTTTGTGTCTATAGCCATGGCGCAGGTGGCGTGCGATACCGCGTCGGAGTTGTTTTTGATAACATAACGCTCCTCGTGGAAACGCGCCGCGTAATCTATATGATGCTCCGTCGCCCCGATAACCTGTGCCATGGTCGAAAGCGCTCCGACCGGATGTTTTCCGGCTGCTGTCTCACCCGAAAGCATAAGGGCGGAGGATCCGTCGTATACCGCGTTCGCGATATCGGAAATCTCTGCGCGGGTGGGGCGCGGATTCTCTATCATCGACTCCAGCATCTCCGTCGCGGTGATCACGCGCTTGCCCAGAAGCCTGCTTTTTTTTATCAGGCGTTTCTGGATCGCAGGCACCTCCTCGAAGGGTATTTCGACGCCGAGATCGCCCCGCGCTACCATGATGCCGTCGGCGACCTCACAGATGGAATCGATATTACGCACTCCGAAGCGGTTTTCGATCTTCGCGATGATATCTATATCCTTTCCGCCCACGGAGTCAAGAAACTCCCGCACGGCGAGCACGTCCTCCTTCTGGGAGACGAAGGAAGCCGCGACGAAATCGACTCCGTTTTCCGCTCCGAACGCAAGATCCGCCTTGTCCCGGTCGCTGAGATACGTCGTATGCAGTATCCTGTTCGGAAAGTTCATGCCCTTGTTGTCGGACATCACGCCGCCCGAGACACAGCGGCAGACAAGCGCGTCCGGGGAGATTTCCTCTACTTTGAACTTAAGCAGACCGTCGTTCACATAGATATCGTCTCCGACGTTAAGCCTGCCTATTATCGATTTGTCCGCAAGGGACACGCGCGTCTCGTCCCCGGGAACGTCCTCTGCGGTGAAGGTGAACAGCGCGCCGTCCTTTACCGTGACTTTCTGATCTGCGAATTTGCCGATCCTGGACTCCGGGCCGCGGGTGTCGAGCATTATCGCCACCGGCAGTCCCAGCTCCTCCCGGATGGCTTTTATCCTCTCTATGCGGGCGAGGTGCTCCTCGTGATTGCCGTGGGAGAAATTCAGTCTCGCCACGTTCATTCCCGCAAGGCACAATTCCCGAAGCGTCTGCTCACTGTCGCAGGCGGGACCTATGGTGCAGATTATTTTTGTTTTTCTCATGTGTTTCTCCTCATTCACGAATATTCACAAAACCGAAGCCCTGTGCGTTTTTTTCACCCAGACCGGTGTTATACAGAAATTCCGCCATACGCAGCGACGTATCGAGCCCGAAAGTGCCGATATACCCGCAGATATAAAACCCCTTGTAATTCTTCACGATTCTTTTGAATTCCCCGGCCGGACGTAAAGCGATGGCGGGAACGGGACTGCCGGCGACAGCTTCGTATTTTTTCTCCGCGTTGGAACAGATCCGGATATAATACTCATCCTCCTCCGGGGAGAAATAGCGGGTATGCCCGTCCTCAGCCGTACTGTGCGCAACAACCGGAGTAACAGCGTCGAACAGAACACGTCCGGTCATCAGGTGGACGTTCAGCAGCGAAGCGTCCGTGATATCCAGACGCGTATCGAACAGTTTTATATACGGATGACGCTCCACCGCTCTCTGAAACGAGTCGATAAAATCAAACGAGCAGCTTCTGACTTCAAGATACACGTTATCCTGATAGCAGAGCCGTCTGTTTTCCGTGTCAACGCGGTATTTCCCGTTCAGTCCGCTGAAGCAGAAGCCTTTGAATACTGCAGCGTCGCCGAAACCGTTGTCATGCCAGAAATCGGACTCGCCCACCTCCCCCAGCATGGAGTAAAGGGCGCTCTGAAGCTGGTAGTTATAGTTGTACGGGATGATCAGCGGTCTTTCGGGGCGAAGCCTGAGTTTGATCTGCATAATACATCACCCTGTCAGAGAATAAGATCCTCGTTTTTCAGCGCCTGCCCTATCACGGCTTTCTCAAAGCCGGGGGCGGCGGCAAGCTTGTAAATCACCACGGAATCCTCTTCCGGGTCGATCACGTTTTTCAGCTGCAGACAAAGCCTTTTCAGTTTTCCGTCGGTCAGGAAGCCCTCGCACACGGATTCCTGAACAGGCCGGAGATAGCGCCTCGCGATCTTTTTTACCTTCGCGTTTCTTTTTACGCCGATATCATAACACAGAATCACGAACAACTATCTCACCTGCCTGTACGCTTTGTATTCTTCGCCGTTCCGGAACCGCCTTGTCAGCTTATGTATCTCGTCGTCTATCAGCATGGCGTAACTTAGCTGCCGGTCGCGTATCTGAAGAGTGGAGTTGAGCTTTTCGTAAAAGTCCCGCAGATACAGACGCTTCCCCTCCTCATTCATATATACGCCTCCGTTTTCCTCCGTATCGAAGCAGCCGGGATCGATCTCTTTTCTGTTTATCATGGCAAAGACCACACGGTCCACGAGCAGCGGTCTGAATATCTCGGCTATATCGAGGTTCAGGGATTCCTTTCGCCGGTTGGTCGCATGAAGGAACCCGACGCGTATATCCAAAGAGGACTTATACAGCTCCGTAGCGATATAATTATACAACACCACGTTGCCGAAACTCAACAGCGAATTTACTTCGTTCAGCGGAGGCTGTCTTGATCTTACGCCGAAGGAGAACAGCGGATTGCTTATAAAAAGATCAAAGCAGCCGTAATACAGCTCCCGGATCCGCGCTTCAAGCAGGAGCAGTTCGGAATACCGGCAGCAGTCCTTCATCCGACGGTACAGACTGTTTATTTCCGCGAGAGTTTGCTCAAAACGTTCATTGCCGCGCTGTTTGTTGTAATATCTGATATTGAGCCTCAGATTATGAACCGAGGCAAGATCGAACTGTTTCGCGAGCTCAAGGCGCGCCGCCGGGTCGTTATATGCGATCAGCTGTTCAAATATCAGTTGCTGGTTCCTGATCGGTGCAGCCGGGACGAACCTGCCCAGAAAATCATAGTTTTTGCCGAAAACGTTTACGCAGACTCCCGCCCTCATGGCTTTTTCCAGAAAGCCGCTGTCAAATATCACGGAAGAAAAAATATTGATGCGCTCAATGGCGTCAAGGGGCAGAGCGTATCTTTCCGTATCGCTCTCAAATATTGCAGAATAGTCCTTCTGACGAAGTATTCCGGAGGAGAGGATATCCATGCTGTTTCTGTGGTTGCGCGGTTTTGATATGTTCCACTCATAATACGCGGAAGCGCTTTTTTCGCCGGGACCGATCTGTATGATCCCGCTGCCGTCACGGATAAAGCCATGCCCGAGGTATTTCAGCTTTTCCGAAGCGTCCACACGGCTCTTTGAAAGGTTGATCCTCAATCCGAGAGAGCGCTCCATATACGAGCGGACGAACCCGGACGCCTCCTTCGCAGCGTCCGGCGAAGAAGCGAAGACCACAACGTCGTCACCGTAGCGAAGAAACGGGATCTGCCTCTGAGTCAGCGCCATATCGAGTGCGTGAAAATACACGTTGCACAGCATCCCGCTTGCCGGGGCGCCCTGAAGCAGCCCGCCGTTCCTTTCCGTCAGTTCCCCGTCGAGGATCAGCGGCATTTTTGCGAAGGACATAAGCAGCGAAACGGTTTTACCGTGAGAGAAAAAACCGGTCAGGGCTTTTTCAAGCTCATCGTGGCGGATGCTGTCGAAGCAGGCGACCGGGTCGATCTTCGCGGCGAACGGGTACTGCGACGCGTATTCACAGTATTGACGCAGCGCGCTTCCCGTGCCCCTGCCCCTGCGGTACGCAAAGCTGAACGGGGAAAATCTCTCCTCACAGAACGGGGAGAGCATTTCAAGAGCGTCGGCCTGGATCACACGGTCTATCGCGGTCAGCCGCGCCAGCCGGCGATAGTGTCCGTCCCGCTTCGCGACGTAAAAACCACATGCGGGCATCACCCTGTATTTACCGGCGTTGAGCTGCGCGCACAGCTTTTCTCCGTTGTATTTCAGCCACTGAAGAGCTCCCTCGGGGGGCATTTTGTCAAACCCCGGGGAAAACGCGCGTCCGCCCCCCAGCTCCCTGCAGTGCCGGAGAAGATCTTCCGGCGTAAAAACCAGTTTTATCATAACCGATCACCGGTTGGATATTACCACACGACGTATATTTAGTCAACCACAATTTTTCCGACAGCATTTTTCCCGTATAATGGTTTTTTGTGCGTTTCAGAACACACTATGACTAATTGTTTTCCTCCAATAAAATACCATTCCGTCAAATTCAGTCTTGACAGATCCATATCTTGCATATATAATATAAAAGTCAACAATTTGTTGTTCTTGCATACCCATTACGGGAATTGATACCATTACAGTGCAATCGGTTGTTGTGATTGTGCGGGAAATATACCTTGCATACCCATTACGGGAATTGATACAATGCTCTCATACAAGATTCCTCCTTTTTAGATTCTTGCATACCCATTACGGGAATTGATACTATGGATACCATAACAACTTAAACTTCCTTTCTAATTATTACTTGCATACCCATTACGGGAATTGATACCAATGATAGCTTCTGAGATAGCTTCTGACGAATAAGTATTTGCTTGCATACCCATTACGGGAATTGATACGATCATATTCTTTTCCCTCCCCTCAATATTTTTTGAAATACTTGCATACCCATTACGGGAATTGATACAGTACTAGCATTGTAATCGTACATGTTAATCTCCACGTTTTCTTGCATACCCATTACGGGAATTGATACTTTTTGTTGTACGCTCTGATTGCTACCAGTTTGTTGTTTCTTGCATACCCATTACGGGAATTGATACAAATAAGTGCGCACACACCTAGTAGTGTTTCTGTTAAAAAAAACTTGCATACCCATTACGGGAATTGATACCCGGACTTGTGTGAAGGGACCACCCATCCTTTGGGTACTTGCATACCCATTACGGGAATTGATACATTCTTCATTTCGAAGTCTCCTTTCATATTTTATTAAATCTTGCATACCCATTACGGGAATTGATACCATTGCGCCTGCCGTACATACCCTTGCTCATTTGAGTAAAAGGCTTGCATACCCATTACGGGAATTGATACAATAAGTGCGCAAATACCTAACAGCGTTTCTGTTAAAAAACTTGCATACCCATTACGGGAATTGATACCTTCTGTTCAGCCACGCAAACGGCGACCGGAACGTTCTGCTTGCATACCCTTTACGGGAATTGATACTAGTGTTTCATCGGCTTTGTCAGCCGAGGTAAGTTCCCTTGCATACCCTTTACGGGAATTGATACTTAAGAAAATTGGTTTTTGGGATGGATTAGTCTGAGTGAAGCTTGCATACCCTTTACGGGAATTGATACCTTGTTTTTTTTATTTTCCTCTCTACTAACTCGATCTCCTTGCATACCCTTTACGGGAATTGATACTTTATGACGGGCATATCCATCCTTTTGGTAGGACACCACTTGCATACCCTTTACGGGAATTGATACACCTCAGCAGGGACATCTATGTCCTTCGAGATTTCCATAACTGTCTTGCATACCCTTTACGGGAATTGATACTTTTATTCAACGGGGATGCGCTCGATATGCTGCACGGTCTTGCATACCCATTACGGGAATTGATACTGGGGCTACTAGTCTGAGTGAAGCCCGCCATTGTAGCGGATCTTGCATACCCATTACGGGAATTGATACATTTCATCAAGCAATTTGTTGATTTTCGCTTCCGCAACTTGCATACCCATTACGGGAATTGATACAATGCTTCCAATTCTTCCTGTTCGATACGGTATTTCTCCTTGCATACCCATTACGGGAATTGATACATTGTAGCGGTCCTCCTCCTTGAAGCCGTATCGACTCCAGACTTGCATACCCATTACGGGAATTGATACTTTTTAATGGAAAGTTATGTCCCCTCCCTCTTTAATTCCGTACTTGAATACCCATTACGGGAATTGATACTATTATGTCAAAACAAAAAGTGGCACACAGCTGTAAAATCTTGCATACCCATTACGGGAATTGATACTGCTCCACTCGCCGTCAGCTCCGATGCACGCCTGAGCGAACGACTGCTTGCATACCCATTACGGGAATTGATACTGTTGACGGATTATAATTATCCATTTTTACTCCACGCTTGCATACCCATTACGGGAATTGATACGCGAGCACGCTGATGAGCAGGTCGATGAACTGACCGTCCTTCTTGCATACCCATTACGGGAATTGATACAATTTTCGGAGAAACAACAGAAACGATATAATAAGCATAACCCATGCATTCCAGTTACAATAGTGCGTGCAGGCAGGCGCGTCGCGCTGTCTCTTTTTAATACAAAAAAAACGGCACCGGACAAAAATCCAGAGCCTTTTTTATAAACCCCTGCGGCAATTGAAAACCGCCCCCCGATCCATATTGTTCACCTTTTCCGGAGGCCATTTGCATATGGTTAACTCAAATCCTGATATTCCTGAAGTATACAGCTATCACACTTTTATTCTGCCGCTTGCATGGAAGGATATTGCCGATCATCCGCTGAAATTCGAAAAGATCACCGATATTTTCGACTGCAGTCCCGCCTGGGAGGCGGCAGATCCGGATCCGGACACAGGCTTCCGCCCTTTTGACGACGCGCTCTCATTTTACGCCGAATACCAGTATTTTTACCCGCAGGTCAGTCAGGCCCTGAACGGGAACGACAAAGCAATAGTCCGGAATTACGTTTTTCTGCCGCAGAAGGTTCATGAGAAAGCAACGTATCGTATAACCAAAAATGAAAGGACTTATAATCTGCTGATCAATGCGATAAGACTGTCCGTATATAACACCGGGATCGCGCTTTTTATTCTTGAATGCGAAAACCGTGATACAAGCCAAAGATCCCTTGCCGACGTAAAAAGCATCAACGAATACGGCAGACGCATAACGCTGCCTTTCATACCGGAACAGCTCGGATACTCTCTCTGCGCCGATAAGATCGGGATCGAGATCTCCCCCGAATGCCGTTTCGAAACCGATTTCAAAGCTTTTATCGAAAGCATTAACAGAAAGGACGACGATCAAAGAAAAAAGGATCTGCATCTGAATTACCTCAGCAGTCTCATCAAAAACACACTGGGTTACAAAAGCAATTATAAATTCCGCTCTCAACCCTGTGACGGGAAAAACGAAGTATATATCCATCCCGCTGTCGACGACAGGATGTTCGTCTGCTGCCTTATAAACGACGAAAACGCGACAGACGATTTTTTGGCGGATGGATCCTATCAGAAAGACATAGGGAAAGCCCGGTCTCTTTACGAGCTGGTTTTTCTCGACACGGACGGCAGCTGCAGCTGCCAGTCGGACGGTATGCTGTTCGATCTGCTCGACAAACATCTTTACAAACGGTGGTTCAACTCTAAATCCATCTATTCCGTCGCCGCGCAGAGTCTCATTATGGTTTTCAACGGCAAAGCGGAATATCTTATTCCTTATTTCCTTACGCAATATGTAAGCATTGCCCGCCTTTGTCTTGCGCAGAAGGCGTCCCTGATCCTGTTTCAGAATGAAGCGGCGTTCATCTCCGCAAAAATGCGGAAAGACAGCCGTCACAAAGTCATATCCGAGCTTATGGACCTGCGCGAGCGGTTCTCGGTTTTTGAGAGCCAGCTTTGCTTCAATGAGATCACACCTCAGGAACAGGGAATTGAGATTTACGCAATGTTCAGGGAATTCTTCTTTACGGACGTATGCCTGACAAACGTAAGGGAACAGATGGAAGCACTCAACGATTCTGCCGACACCTGCCTCGATCTGGGGTTCAATAAAATAGGCTATATTTTCGCCATCCTCGGCGCGCTGTATTCGCTTGAGGAGATATTTCTGGAGAAACTGCTCCCGACTGACACGCCATGGTTCAAATGGCTGGGATTCAGTATCCTTGCCGGTGCATTAGTGATTCTTGCGGTCCGATTTGTTTACAGAAGGAAAAGAAAATGAAAATATAAACCGTCATAATATGAAAGGAGTTACGATTTGAACACTGATTACGAAAAAGTGTTTCACCTGAAGCAGCATTCCCCGCTGATCCATTTTCAGTCAGAACAAACCGGCGCCACGCTCCGTGCGACCGAAGTCAAACCGAAACTTGACAGATTCATTCTGAAAAAACTCGGCGGCGCCGAAAAGGTGAGGCAGGAACATAAGAACTGGTTCCTCGGAGACAAAGACGCTTTGAACTACAAGCTGAGATTTTCTTCTCCCGATTTTGAAAGACTGGATCTCGGTCCGCGCACAGATTATGAGATCTATTTCGGCAATATGGGTAAAAACACCAGGCCTGTAAAAGCCGTCCGGTTCCTCTCCGACGTCGCCATGACTGTCATTTGTTTTGACAATGAGCTCATGGAAACGATCGGCAGTCTTATTTCCGGATTCTTCCTTGTCACAAATTTCGGCAGGATGCAGAGCAAAGGTTTCGGATCCTTCTGCGCAGGCGGCGATCCGGATGAAAACACGGTTGCCGCCGCACTTAAAAAAGAATATCAGGCAAAGGTCTGCTACGCCTTTGAATCGGACAAGCCCTTCAAGGATATCAAGACGATCTACTCCATCATGAAGTCCGGCGTCAATTTCCATGGCTACAGACGGTCCCTCCTGTTCTTATACATGCATAAGCTCGGGATCGGCAATGAAAAAGCGAAACTCAAACAGCAGGGCATAGCGCCTGTAGTTTCAAACGGCCACGGACATCAGCACGATCTGAACAACAATAATGAAGAGAGCCGATACGTGCGCTCTCTTCTCGGCGTCGGCGATCATATTGAATTTTTAAACGACCTTTCCAACAGAAGGGACAAAACCACGATCAGCATCAGCAATCCGGAGATCGAGCGTTATCAATCCACCGTCTTCTTCAAAATAGTGGGCAGAACCGTGTATTTCGTGGGGAAAAGAATCGACAGCGGGATATTCGGCAAAACCTTTACATTTAAAAAAGGCGGATCTTCCGTTAAGATCCCGGTTCCGGAAAAGTCAGAACAAATCGACGAGAACTTTATGGACGGTTTTCTTGCCTATGCCGTCACAGAGCTTAACAAGACAAGAAACGAACTCGATCCCGGTTCAGGAACGACGGCGCTGTCTTCATTCCTTGAGAGACAAATTAAAATAAGGAGGATACAGTGATGGGTAAGTATATTGCCGTTACGATCGGCCCTATCGGCGATACAATGGCGCTTTCCTCCAAACCGGCGTCCCTTTGGGCTGCAAGTTATATGTTTTCATTCCTCGCGAAAAACATTTGCAATGCGCTTGTCGAAGACAGTATATGCACCTGCAATGAGATCGTAACACCTTATTTTGACCCTGATGACCCGCTCATCAACAGGAACGACGGGGTCGGCGTTTTTCACGATCATATCATTTTCAGGTGCGGCAAAGATATCTCCGCCGTGAAAGATTCTTTTGCGAAAGCGCTTTCCCGGACCGCAGAAGCATTTGATGTCGATATCGGATACCTTCAGTCGACAGTCAATATATCCGCATGCAGTTTCGATTCGGATGAATCGGAGATAATCCTCCGCTGCGCCAAAATGCTTGACTGCATGGAACTTACCAGGCGGTTTAATTCTCTTGAACGGCGAAATGAACTGTCAGCGAAGTTCAGCAACAACGAGATCTCGAATACCATTACCGAAAAGCTCGGTATTGCCGCCGGCGAATTCCAGCTCTTCAAAGACGGAAGGATAAAATCGCTGGCGGAAATCGCTTATTCAAAACGCTGCCGCGGTTACAAGAAGAACAGGTACTTCTGCATTCTGCGGGCGGACGGCGACAATATGAGCAAAATCATCGCAGACCTTGAAAACGAACAGGAATGCAGAGAGTTTTCGAAGACCTGCCTTCAGTACTGCAGCAACGTTGCGGCTGAAGTCAGACGCTTCGGAGGCGTCACCATCTACGCCGGCGGGGATGATCTGCTTGCGCTGACCCCATGCGAAAACGAGAGCGGCGAAACTGTTTTTGATCTTATCGGCAGCATCAATAAGGTTTTTTCAGACAGTTTCAAAAGCTGTTCCGATAATCTTTCCGCCGGAATAAAGGTCGGGCTTTCTTTCGGCTTGTTTATAGGTTATGAGAAATTCCCGCTGTATGAGGCATTGGATCTGTCCGCATATCAGCTTTTCGGCATAGCCAAGGACAAGCAGAAGGGCGGAAAGAACTGTATCGCAGTCCGTCTCCAGAAACACTCGGGGCAGAGCGTGGAACTATGCATATCAAACGACGCGCTTGACGCGTTCAACCGCCGTCTGAAACCGGCGATCGAACAGGAGCGCAGCAAAGACGGCACCGAAAAAGTTTTCTTATCCGCGGGGCAGAAGGTCGCGCTATTCAGCGTTCTTTTTGACAACGTTGATTCCGGTTCCGCAAGCTTGTTCAGAAACACCTTTGACGCGGATTTTCACCTGAGCAATTCGGCATCGTATTTCCACAGGGAATTACCGGACTTCTTTGACGAGAACATCACCACGGGAAAAATCAGAATCACAGACAGCGGCAGCCGCGCACAGGTATTTGCGGCGGTTCTGCGTATCATTAAGTTCTTTGTTGAGAAGGAGGTAAAATGATGAGCCGGTATCTTGTCAGATTTACTCCGTCCGGAGAATACTTCTTCGGAAACGAAAAGCGTTTAAGCTACGGCAAAAACGATAATTCCGAAAATATTACATATTTCATAAGCGGAGAAAACAGTCCGCTGCAAACGACCCTGTTCGGTGCGCTCAGGTATCTTCTGCTTCCGGAAAAAAGCTTTGAAACCGCCGGAAACAGCGCGTCGCTCATAGGCAGAAAGCCGTTTATCATCGATTCCGGAACGGTACAGGATTTCGGGGCGATCAGGTCCATGTCTCCGGTCTTCCTCGCAAAGGATGACGAATGGTTCATTCCCACTCCGTACGACCATAACCGCTCCTCAGACAGCGGCGTTTATACTCCTCTGAGCGATTACCGTAAAATGACAACTGCTGACGGAGAAAAGCTGTACACAGAACAATATGATTCAAAAAAAGGCATCGAATCATCGTGTATGTCCTTATGTGACGGGCATATTGAGCGGGATGTGTTCAGCAGCAGCGTTCAGATCGGGATCAACAGGCGCAGCGACAACGACGGACTGTTCAAAAAGGAATACAAACTGTTAAATAGCGGTTTTTCATTCGCCGTTATTGCCGATATCGATGCCGCGCCGGAACTGAGCAATCAGGCCGTTCTGCTCGGGCAGGGCAAATCGCCGTTTTCGGTGAACATGGCGCTTTATACCGGCGAAAGTCTTGAAAACAAGGCAGGAAGCATAATAACGCAGGCAAGGCAGCGGGTCGGAGTCGAGCCGGACGACTTCGTCTATTTCGCAAGCGACTTTTTTACGGATTCACGTCTTGAGGATATTTATTCCCGATTTCAGTTTGCGGCAGTCGCAACGAGGGATTTCCGTTCGTTTGCCGTTCTGGATTCAGGACACGTTCAGAGAGGCGATTGTCTGCACCGCTTTATCAAAGCCGGAAGCATTGCGATCCCGACGGATCGGTTTGACTATGAGCCATCCGGGAAGCAACGGAACGCAGCAACCATAGGATTTAACAGCATTATTTTAAAAGGGGTAATAAAATGAAATCTTATCTGTACAAAATAGAGTGTCTCACAAATTTACACGTAGGTTCCGGCGACGTCAATTTTTCCATCATAGACAATGAGGTGGAAAAAGATCCCGTAACAGGTTATCCGGTCATAAACGCGTCAGGGGTAAAAGGCGCCGTAAGGGATTATTGTGAAAGCCGCTGCGGCGTTGACGTCAGCAAAGTTTTCGGATCCGTCGGCGACGCGCAGCGTATGAACTCCGGAGAGTTTAAATTTTTTGAAGCAAGCTTCCTTTACAGGCCGATGAGAACGACAGGATCTGTTCCTTACGTCCCGGTCACCACCATAAAAGCCGTCAACGATTATCTCTCCAAAGCTGAAGCATTCGGATGCGGATTCGGCGTTAAACCGAAAGATCCGTCCATAGCTCCCGGATATGCGTTTGCAACAACAGACGACCGGGTGAGTTCCGTAGAAGGAGACAAAACCGATAACAGACTCGAACCGGATGACGCCATCAAAAACGTGCTCGGAGTGGATAACTACGCTATCGCAAGGAGTTTTGACAATTACGGTCTGCCTGTAATAGCCCGGAACGCGCTTGACGACGAAACCGGCACGAGCAAAAACCTCTGGTATGAAGAGTATGTGCCGCACGGAAGCGCATTTTATCTTATAGTTCTGACTCCCGATAAATACAACAGGGAAGATATACTCAACGTCATCCCTGACGGCGCAGTGATCCAGTTCGGCGCGAACGCGTCCATAGGCTGCGGTTACTGCAGACTTACGCTTTTAAAAGAGGGGGCGTGCTGATCATGAACAAAAGGAAAGTTGAAGAATATATCCCCGTTGCCATCAAAGCCCTGAAAAACGAAAATCTGAAGATCGCCAAAAACGGAAAAATCGAAAAAACTTTCCGCGGCGCCATCTCTACGTTCGGCGCAGCCATAACCATGGGGTCTTTCAGGGCAGCCGTGGCGTTTTTCAGTGATAAGGGCTCCAGCACTATAGAGCGCACCGAACTCATAAAAGCGTTGTATTTTATAACAAAAGGCCAATGGAAAGAAGCAAAAGACATCTTTGATGAGGTTTCGGATCTCAAAGGCAAATCAATGGATGAAATGAAAGAAGACTTCATAAACGCTTCCGTAGCGCTCAAACTGGCGATGAACTCATTCGATCTTGTGTAGGAGGCTGTGACATGAACAATCTTGGCCTTTTGTTTTACAAGACTTACTATGACGGCAAACAAAGCTTAAGCGAAAAAAACAAAGAGATTTTCAGGACCACATTAACGGCATCCGATTACGCGGAAAGCGGCCTGAACGGACTTGACGGCTACACCTGTTTTCACATGAAAACGACCTACCCCGGCATGATGGTCGGCACCGGTTATGCCCATAACGCCGGACAGGACGACGATAATATCAAAATCGGTTTCTCGTTTGATTACACGACCGGACAGCCCTATGTCCCGGGCAGCAGCGTAAAGGGGATCATCAGGAGCTTTTTCGAAAAAACAGGGTTCGACAAAGAAACCGTTGAAGGCATATTTGAAAAAGGCGGCGACGTGTTTTTTGACGCCGTAGTGTATAAGGCAAACCGGAACGGAAGAATACTCGGCACAGATTACATCACCCCGCATAAGTCCGCTTTCAGGAATCCGGTCCCGCTGCTTATGCTGAAGATCCTGCCTGACGTTGTTTTCGAATTCCGTTTTATTCTTACCGACGATATTATACAAAAGGACGAAAAAGAGGAGCTTTTCCGGACCGCGCTCAGAGCGGCAGGCGTCGGAGCAAAGACAAATGTCGGATACGGCGCGCTTATTCCTGTTGAGCAATCCGAGGCAGCGACGGCAGGTCCGGAGGTGACGGCAGGCGCAGTCCTACCCGGAACAATCACCGGGATCACGGATTTCGGCGCATTCGTCAAACTCGACGGGTGCGACAAAAAAGGCTCGGTCAGCAAATCCGAGATCGCTGCCGGAAAGGTCACGAATATCAATGCATTTTTACATGTAGGTGATAAGGTAACGGTCAAAGTATTAAAGATCACGCAAAACGGAAATCTTGTTCTCTCCGTCAGACAGGCCGGCGAAACGTAATGAGTCTTTTTTTTGTTGATGCGGAAACCGACGGTCTTTACGGGGCGTTTTTAAGCATTGCCGCCCTGGCGGCAGACGACGACGGCAAAGAGACCGACCGGTTCTGCGCGTCCGTCAGGATAAAAAAAGAGGACATACAGTCCCGCTGGGTACGGCAGAACGTATTTCCTTATCTTGAGAATGCCGATCTTCGTTTCAATGATCAGGCGGATATGCTCACGGCATTCTGGAACTTCTGGATCAGACACCGCAATAATGAAACCCGTTGCGTTGCTTACGTGCAGTATCCGGTCGAGACACGGCTTTTTGAGGAATGCGTCCGGTTTGACCTGCCAGAAAGAGCGCTGCTCGCGCCTTTTCCGATTTATGACTTAAGCACGCTGCTCTGCGCCAGAGGCTACGGTTTTGATATTGATCTGCAAGAGTTTTCAGGTTTAAAACTGACGTCTCACGACGCAATGAACGACGTTCTGATGACAGCGGCGGTGTGGAATAAGCTGATTTACAAACGCTGACAAAGACCGGCAAAAGATGGGGCGGCATTATCTGTCGCCCCGTTTTCGGATCCCTTCCGACGCCCCCCGAACAGGCGTTTTCTCCTTATGCCGCAGCCGCCCGGCAAACGCCGCGCGGACCGTGGAGAGCAATCTTCCCGCACCACGTATAAAACGCAAAAATAACGTCTTTTACAGAAAAATCCCGAAAATATTTAGTTGACCGCAATTTTTTGTTTCATCCAAAACCGACAATCTGCATTTTTCAACGATCCGTTGCAACGGTTGCCTAATTTTTTGCCGCCATTTTTGAATATACGCATATTGTTTTTACTTGACACTGCCATATCCGGGTGATATAATAAGAACCGTCAACAAAATGTTGTTCTCTTGCATACCCATTACGGGAATTAATACATCCATTATTTTCCCTCCTTTATAAAAAGATTCTTGCATACCCATTACGTGAATTGATACCCACCAAGCGTCACTTTGCAGTGTGCTTTTACAAGAGAGCTTGCATACCCATTCAGGGGAATCAAAAAAATCCCGGCAATCCGGAACTCCGAATTCAACTCTTCCCCTTATCCTGCAAAAAAACAACGCGGGGCGGTACGATCACGCCCCGTGTTTTAATGATAGGAACATCATGAAAAAAGTACTTATCGAATTCTTTGACGAGGAAAATCTGAACAACTGCATATCGCAGCTGTATTTCGATTACGACGAAATACACTACCTTTATTATGCCGATCAGAAAAAGATCTTCGGCATAGACCTGATCTTTGACGCGCTCTCCGAATTCAACCAAAGAAAAATGCATCTTGATCCGCATTACGTCAGAACCGGCGGCAACGACGCCGACGGGATCATTGCCGCGATTTCACGGATCGTCAACGATCAGGACAGTTTTGATTTCGACCTTACCGGCGGTCCGGAATCCTTCGTTTTCACTCTGGGCAGATTCGTTTCGGACAGGAAGCCGGACAACGTCCGCGTACATTACTTTGATTTTCAGCGGAAAAAATTCTTCCGGATCTTTCCCGGCTACACGGAAGAGATCACCGAGCAGAAAAGAGTGCTGAACGTCGTGGATCTTGTAATGCTCCAGGGTTCCGCGGTTTCAAACAGCCTTCTGAGGGGCAGAAATGAATTCAGGCCGAATCTTTCCGAGCAAAATTTCAGCGATAATATCCTACGGGTATGGAACTCGGTAAAAGACCACCCGCGGGAGTGGAACACATTCTGCACGCTTAAGAATGAGAACAGTCCTTGGGCTCCGTCTGACGAAATATTGAAAAAGTTCACTTCCATCCGCATGGGAAGATGCCGGTATTTTCTGACTGCGCTTGAAAAAGCAGGAATAATCGACATCATCGTGCTGAACGGTGAGCTTGTCAGGTACAGAATAAACCTCCCGGAAAATCAAAGACTGCTGCTCGACAAGGGCGGCAGCGCTTTTGAGATGTACGCCTATCATACCGCCCTGTCCTCCGGCGTATTCGCCGACTGCAGCGTCGGAGTAAACGTGGACTGGGACGGCTGCGTGCAGGACAGGCCCGAGGAGGTCACCAACGAGGTCGATCTGATACTTTCAAACGGTTTTCAGGCGGCATTCATCAGCTGCAAAAACACGGAAATCAGAAACGAGCATGTCTACGAAATCGACACTGTGGCCCATTATTACGGCGGAAAGTACGCGAAACCGGTCATATTCTCATCGGTCGAAGCCACGAAGGCGATCAGGAACAGAGCGAAGGAAAGCGAGATCATTCTGATCGACAATATAGCCGCCATGACCCTGGACGAATTCACGGAGCGCATCCGCGATCTTCTGTACATCACGGAAAAACACCCGGTATGCCCGTAACGCATACAAAAAACGGTTTTCGGCAGTCAGCAAATCTTTAAGCTGCCATTCTTTCCGTAAATCACCGGAACCCGGCGCGGCAAAGCTTAAATATTTCTCCCGGCATTTTACCGGGAGAAATGTTTTTTTCATCAATTTATCTTTACTTTTTAAAACTAATATTGTAAAATACAACCAATCGATTAAAAAGGGGGATTTTTTGTGAAACGCGCAAAAACTTCTTTATCACTGCTGTTATCGCTGATCCTTGTTTTATCCTGTCTTGCCGTGCCGGCGAGTCTCGGCTCGGCGGAAAACAGGGTCGCTTCCTCGCTCAGTTTCAATATCCTGTCGGAT
>JAILQN010000115.1 GCA_024699005.1 Clostridia bacterium | reverse complement strand
GTTTTTGCAATAGGTCCTGCCCTCGATGATGATCATTTCAAGTTCGGCTTCTTTGAGGTAAGCCGTTCTTTTTTTCGCCCAGTTGAACGCGTCGATGAACAGCTCCGGCACGATGGTGCTGACTTCGCCGACCTCCATCGTTACCTTAAGGACCTTTTCGGCTTTGTTTTCGGCGGCGACGGCGTCGACCTGTTCCAGGACGTTTATTACTATTCCAAGTTCGTGCATGAGTGTTGAGTTTTGAAATAAGGTGACAGGAAACAGGTGACAGGTGACAGGTCTTGCACTATCACTGACCGCTTATCATATGCTGCCTTCCGCCGAAAATCATATGTGCGGAATCCGATAAAACCCGTTTACTGCCAAAATCGCGCGCTGTAACCTGTCACCTGTTACCTGTTTCCTGTTTCCTGAAAAATCACTGCTTCTGCGCTCTCTTCCACTCTTTCCGCTTCGCGCGCATGATCTTCGCGTCTTCAGAACCGAGATTCATGACGATCTTGCCGACGCGGCCGATCTCGTACTTCAGAAGCCCGGTGACCTTATCCTCCGCTATGCGCATATCGGAGCACTTCGGATTGTCGCGGACAAGGTGGATCGCGTCGAACTGGCATTTGGTTGTGCACAGGCCGCAGCCGATGCACTTGTTCGGGTCCACGTATGAAGCGCCGCAGGACAGGCAGCGGGCTGTCTCGGTCTTCACCTGCTCCTCGGTAAGGGTCTTGTGCAGATCCTTATAACTCATCCTGTGGTCTTCGCTGTCGTCCATTCCGGCTTCCTGGCGCCCCGCTTTGTCATAATCCGGGAAGGTGATATCGTCCTTGTCAAGCGGCGTGTAGGCGCGTTTGCTCCTGCCTATGGTCATGTGCGCTTTGGGCCGCACGAAACGGTGCAGGCTCTCGGCAGCCTCGTGACCGGCGGCGATGGCGTCGATAACGAACTTGGGACCTGTGTAGACGTCGCCGCCCACGAAGATATCCTCCTCCGCGGTCTGATAGGTGAATTTGTCCGCGACGGGATAATTGCCGTGCCAGAATTCGACCTTCGTGCCGTCAAGCAGTTTGCCCCACTCTATAGCCTGTCCGATGGCGAACACGATCTTGTCCGCTTTGACCTCGATCGTATCGTTCTCGTCGTAAGAGGGAGCGAATTTGCCGTCCGCGTCGAACACGGAAACGCAGCGCTTGAACACTATACCTGTCACTTTGCCCGCGTCGTCGGTGAGGACCTCTTTCGGTCCCCAGCCGTTGAGGATCTCTATATCTTCCTCAAGGGACTCTTCGATCTCCTCTTTGCTGGCGGGCATGATGTCGCGGGTCTCCAGAGAGACCATCTTCACGCTTGCGGCGTTAAGACGGTGCGCGTTCCTGGCGCAGTCCACAGCCACGTTGCCGCCGCCGACCACAACCACGTCGCCGGTGAATTCCTCGCGCTTCTCATAGCTCTTGCGCAGATACGAAACGGCGATATCCGTGCCCTCGGCGTCGTCGTTCTTCACGCCGGGGCGTCTGCCGCCCTGGCAGCCTATGGCGATATAGAACGCCTTGTAGCCCTGCTCGCGCAGCCGGGCGATGGTCACGTCCTCGCCAACGTTCACGCCGCATTTTATCTCCACGCCGAGTTTTCTCAGCACGTCGATCTCCGCCTCGATTACGTCCTTCTCCAGTTTATAGCTGGGGATGCCGTAGGTGAGCATACCGCCGGGAGTGGGATTCTTTTCGAACACCGTGGGGGCGTAGCCCATTTCGGCGAGGTAATAAGCCGCGGAGAGACCTGCGGGGCCGCCGCCGATTATCGCGATCTTGTCGTCCCATTTGCCGTAGATGTTCTGCACGGTTTTTTCGGGCACGTAACGGTCCTTGTCCTTAATCTCCAGATCCGCCACGAATTTCTTCACGGCGTCAATGGATACGGGAGCGTCCACCAGACCCCTGGTGCACTCGTCCTCGCAGCGCTTGTTGCACACGCGGCCGCAGACCGAGGGGAACGGGTTCTCCGTTTTGATCATGGCGAGAGCGTCGCGGTATTTGCCGTTCTTCGCAAGGTTCAGATAAGCCTGGATCGGCACGTGGGCGGGACACGCCGCCTTGCAGGGCGCGCTGCCCTGCTCCCAGGTGTTGGAAGCCACCTGAGTGTCGCGGTAATCCTCGTCCCACGCGTATTCGCCCCAGCGGACATTGTCGGGCAGGATGGCGTGCTTATATTTTACGGGCGTGCCGTCCTTTTTGCAGAGCTTGCGGCCCAGCTTCACCGCGCCGGCGGGGCAGATCTCCACGCACTTGCCGCAGGCCACGCATTTCTCGCTGTCCACCTTCGAGGTGTAGGCGCTGCGGGAGAGGTAGGGCGTGTTGAACAGCATTGAGGTACGCAGAGCGTTGCAGATGCGCACGTTGCAGTTGCAGATATCGAATATCTTGTTCTCGCCGTCGATATTGGTGATCTGGTGTACGTAGCCGTTCTTTTCGGCAAGCTCGAATATCTCCAGTGCGCGCTCTTTGGTGATGTAGTGGGCGCGATGGGTCTCCACGGCGTAATCCGCCATATCGCCCAGCTGGACGCACCAGTCGTTCACGTCGTCCGTGCAGCCGTCGCCCAGCACCGCGCGGCTGGCGCGGCAGGAGCAGATGCCTGCGGCGATGTGACCGTCGTATTTCTCCAGCCAGTAAGAGATCTTTTCCAGAGTGATCGCTTCCTGTTTGGCTTCGATGGCCTTTTCCACCGGTATGACGTGCATGCCTATGCCCATGCCGCCGGGAGCGACCATGTGGGTGATGCCCGCCAGCGGGATATAGGTCATACGCTCAAAGAAGGACGTGACCGCCGGATTCTTTTCGATCCTGTCCAGCGAGGAATTGAACAGCTCCGCGCTGCCGGGCACGAAGAAGGGCAGACGGTAGCGCTTGATCTTAGGCGCGTCCGGGATCGGGTGATCGTCCACGAGGTTGTGCGTGTAGTTGTCACCGTAATCGTATTCGATGATGCCGATCACGGACATCTGTTCATAGACCTCTTCTATATGCTTGGGATCCACGCCCTTGTGCAGTTTGATAAGATCGTCCAGCGTGTAGTGCTTGCGCAGCTTCATCTTGTTGCACATATCCACCATTTCGGGTGTGAGCATCTCGCGCAGGCCCCAGTATTCGGGATCGTTCGCGCTCACGCCGCCGATCTTGTGCACGACGACGTCCGTGATCTTTTTTCCGAGCTTGGCGTAGTTCTTCTGAACGTCCGCCTCGTTCTGGTATTTACATTCTACGTTTTCGTTCTGTTTGAGCATAATTGTCACCTTTTGAGTTATCAGTTGACAGCTGACAGTTGACAGTTCCTGACCGTTGGCTGTCACCTGTTACCTGTTACCTGTCACCTGTCACCTAATTGCACATGGAACCACTGTTCCAGCGTATCCATATTTTCGCCGGTTTTTGCGGAAACGGGTATCACCTCCGCGCCGCCGTTGCGGGAGCCGACGTACTCTCTGCATTTTCCGATATCGAAATCAAAATAAGGCAGCGCGTCGATCTTGCTGACGATCACAAGATCGCTCTTCCCGAATACCAGCGGGTATTTCAGCGGCTTGTCATCGCCCTCCGGAACGGACAGGATCACGACGTTCAGCGTAGCGCCGGTATCGTACTCCGCGGGACAGACGAGATTGCCCACGTTTTCGAGGAAAACGATATCGAAGGAGTGTTGAATGTTGAGATTTGAGTTTTGAGATGATGCGGACTGCATATCATCTCCGCTCTCCGCTCTCCGCTCTCCGATCTCAATCAGACTCCTCAGCCCCTGCTGCGTCATGCCGGCGTCCAGATGGCACATACCGCCCGTATGCAGCTGCACGGAGGGGCAGCCCGTCTCCCGGGCGACGGTCACCGCGTCCACGTCGGAATCGATATCCGCTTCCATAACGCCCACGCGGTATTTCTTCGACAGCCGGCGCACGAGCTCCACCAGCAGCGTGGTTTTTCCGCTGCCGGGGGAGGACATCACGTTCACCAGGCAAACACCCAACCCGCGCAAACGGGTGCGTAATTCGTCCGCCTCGCGGTCATTGTCTTCAAATACGCTTTTCTGAAGCAAGATGGTCTTGACCATAAAATCCGGACTGTCAGATTAAAAGTAAATATTCGTAAATTAATGAATACTGAAAACTTAAGAATTAATAATAATGGTTCATTTTCGCGGAGCGAAAATGTATATATAAATTAGCAACCGCAATTATTCATTATTCATTTCTAAGTCTTCAGTATTCATTAAACTTCGTTTCTTCGAAAATCAGAAGAATCGCCCTATAATATCTTTACTCGCGGCGCAGGTATCCTCCATATCGCCGAAGCTGATGATCTCACCGGCGAAGAAGGTGTTGTTTTCGCCCTGGATCTTCTCAAGCCTGTCGTACCAGCCGGCTTTGAAATCGGCAGGGCCGACGTGCGGGCAGTAGTAGCTCTCCTGAGCGTAAAGCACTTCCTTGATGGGGAATTTCAGAGCCTTTTCGATATCGGTCTTCATCATATCCAGAGTCTTGTCGTAGGGGACGTCCGGATCGCCGGTGTGGTTGCGCAGAGCGTAGACCGTGCAGGGGCAGTTCTTGCCCAGGTCTTCCCACCTGTGATAATAGACCATGGCGTGACCGAGACGCTCGGGCTCCATGTTCTCGAAGATATAACCTGAGATGACGGGGCCCTTGTCCTCGTCGAAGCGGGCGATGAAGTCCACGTATTTCTCGTGAACGATCTTTGAGAACAGATCCTTCTCCTCCGCAGTGGCGTCGGCGTAATCCTTGAACCAGTCAAGCGGAGTTGTGACGATAAGCTTATCGAAGGTCTCCGTGGTCTCGTTTCCGTCCTTATCTTTTACGGTGACAAGCACCTTGCCCTCCGGACGCTCGACTTTGACGACCTCTGTCTGAAGCACGGCGGGATGTTTAAGCTTCCTGTTGACGCTCTCGTAGATCTCCTGAGTGCCGTCCTGCCAGGTCCACAGACGCAGACCGACGAACTCTTTGGCGGTGGTCATATCGAGGTATTTGAGAACGTAAGCCGCGGGGATCTCGTCGAAATAGCCGTAGCCAAAAGATGTGTAGGGCCCTATCCAGATGCGCTGGACCTCGGGCACGCCGTTGAGCTCGCAGAACTCCTTGAAGGGCAGGGCGAGGTCCTTGAGGTTGGGGTTGACGCCTTTGATGTAGTTCGGGAAAGCTTCCTTCGCGTTGGAGCCGTCCTCATTCTTCACGATCTTGGAAAGACCTTCGTATCTGCCTTCCGCGACGCCGATATGACCGTAGCAGTCGTAGCCCTGATATTTGGTCTCCATAAGCTTCGCAAGTTTTTTGAACTGCGATTTCAGCTTTATGAGACCGATGGTCTTTCTAAGGGATTTATCCGCCTTGATATTGAACGGCTCGATGACTTCGCCTCTTATGTTGCGGTATTCCCTGCGCATGTTGGGTTCGCCCTTCTTGAAATCGGGCCCCTTGTGATAGTATCCGCCGAACTCCTCCATTTCGGATACGGCGTGATACGTGATGGCGCCCATGATGGCGCCGGTCTCGTAAGAGCGCTTCTCGCCGTTTACGTCGATCCTGGGAGAGTAGGCTTTGCCGCCCACCTTATTCAGCTTTTCGTAGATGGTGTAGTCGGTATAGCCCTTTTTCTCAAGGTATACCGCGCAGGCGAGACCCGCGGGGCCTCCGCCGATGATACAGATCTTGTCGTTTACGTTTGCCATATGTGTTTTCCTCCGTAGGATTATTATTTGAAAGCTTTTAGTTTTGAGCTTTGAGCTTTGAGCTGATGTACTCTGAAAGCTCCTTCACGCCGTCGCCGGTTTTCGCGCAGGTCGCGAACACGGGCGCGTCCGCGTTGCGCATGCGGACGTTCCGCGCAGCCCTGTCCCGGTCGAAATCGAAGATGGGCGCCACGTCCGTTTTCGTTATCGCCACAGCGGTCGCG
>JAILQN010000114.1 GCA_024699005.1 Clostridia bacterium | reverse complement strand
TTTTGTAGCCATTTTCTACCTCCGTATTGTTTCAATAAATCCACATATTGAATTGTGCGATTTATTTTAACACAATAATTTGAAAAAATAAAGGACTGAATGTGATTTTCACGCGGCTCCGGGCAATGAAATATCGCCCTTTCCGGGCGATATTTTCGTGCAATATAACAACAGGCTTCGCATAGACGCGCCGCAGGTTACTCCGAATCGATGTACAGGGTGACCGGCGAGCGCGAGGACATCTGCGATTTTACGACGAACGGGAATATGAACGGAGACATCCGCTGCCCGGTCGCAGCCGACCAGACGGAGGTGGAGAAATTTGTGCAGTTATGGGTGAACACCATATACCGGCTCCATTCGGATTTTTGCATCTCCGCCGCCGCGGCGTTGAAACCGTCGGGACCGATCCTGGCTTTGAGCGCGGTGACCCCCTTGCCGGCAAACTGTCTCATCTCGCGGTTGTAATCCAGCCCCGGCCCGTAATGCAGCCCGGCGGAGATCATCCTGCCCGGTTCTATCTCCAGAGAACCTATACAGAGCTTTTCCGTACTGACGTTCCGGATACAGATCCAGGTGTGACCGAAGAAATAAGAAAGGCTCATACCGGTAGCGCAGTGGTATATTTCGGCAACGGCGCCGTCGGCAGGCTCGGTATGAGGCTCCTCGCTTGAAGGTTCCTCGCTTGAAGGTTCTTCACTTGAAGGTTCCTCACTCGACGGTTCTTCGCTTGAAGGTTCCTCACTCGACGGCTCTTCGCTTACCGGTTCCCCGCTCGAAGATTCTTCACCTGAAAACTCAGAAGAAGTCTCCTCGCCTGATGAAAATGAAGGATCCGAAATGCCTGAAACGTCGGCGTCGCCGGGTTCGGCGCGGACCATTGATACGCAGAACAGCCCCGCAGTAAGTACAAGAAGTACGGAGAGCATTACACATAACGTCTTTTTTACAGAAATACTTTCAGACATACATTTATCCCCCTTATACTGCCGGATTATACCGTAAAACGAATAATATGTCAACGCAATTCAGAAAAACACACCCATCCGGGCGTGTTTTTCGTATTATTCCGTCGTATTGTCGCATATCAGATCGCGCTTGCCGCTTCGCTTGCGGTCTCACTTGCAGTTTCACTGATCTCTTCAATGGGCAGCCTGGCGGAGAAACGCAGAATGCGTCTCGCATCGTCCGCGTTCAGGATGCCGTCACCGTTGAAATCGGCAGCCAGAAGCTGTGCTTCGGAAAGGACCTCAAGACGTGCGGAACCGCGAAGGGCAAGCCTCGCATCGTCGGCAAGGACTTTGCCGTCGCCGGTAACGTCGCCGAGGATGATGACACGCTCAGTCTCGCTGCTCTCTTCATCGGAAGCGTCCTCGGACGGATTTTCGGGAAGCACGGACTCATCTTCTTCGGAAGCGGGCTCGGCGACCTCGGACCCGGTCTCATAAGCGTCTTCGGTGACCAGCTCTGCGTCGGATACGACTTCGCCGGAAGCATTCTCTCCGGAATCCGGAGCAACAACGACGTCGCTCGCGAGGGACGCGAAAATCAACGTGCCGATAAGCAGGACGGAAATGATCGCGCTTACAAGGATTTTTGTGTTGTTTTTCATTTGTATATCCTCCTCGAATGAATCTTTAAATATTACACTTTTGTAATATATCACAAGCCGTCCGGCTTTTCAACCGAAACGGCGATTTTCTGCGATAGCAACAAAGAAACCGCCGGACGGGGCGGTTTTTGATATATTTTTCCACCTTCGCGGAAAACCGGGCGATCTTTAACGCCGGGTCGGAGGTCCGGCCCGCAACAATATGAAACACGCTTTACCGGCAGCCGTCGCGCCGGCGACGCGCGTCAGTTCAGGATCCGCTTTAATATCCGCTTCAGGAACGATCCATCGGCTTCCTGCGGAGAATCCGTCAGTTCATACTTCCTTTTATAACACCGCGCCCAGCTGCGCGCGTAAGAACGCGCGGCGCATCTTATAACCGTTTGCTCCGGTATCGCGTCCGCCCCTATTTCCGTGACAGACGTGGGAATGGTAATACTTGTCAATGCGACGCAATGGGAGAACGCATTACAGCATATCTCCGTCACGCCGTCGAGTATCGTAACGTCCGTCAATTGCCTGCAGCCGCAAAACGCATCTTCATATATCCATTTCACGCTGCCGGGTATCGTTATACTCTTCAGTCCGGTACAGCGCCGGAACGCGCGTTCGTGTATCAGGATCACGCTGTCCGGTATTGAGATATCCGTCAATCCCGTACAGCTGTCAAACAAATTCTGGTCTAACAGCCGCACGCCGTAAGGTATGGTTACGCTTGTAAGTCCGGAGCAATCGGCAAATGTGGTATACCCTATATTCGTCGCTCTGTCGGGTATCGCGATGCTTTTCAATCCGGTGCAGCCGTAAAACGCTTCAGGACCTATCGTCCTCACGCTGTCGGGTATGGTTACGCTCATAAGTCCGGAGCATCCGGAAAAAGCGTAGTCGCCTATCGTCGTCACGCCGTCCGGAATACTGATCTCCGTCAGACCGGTGCAGCCGTAAAACGCTCCGTGGCCTATCTTGCGCACGCTTCCGTCGTCGGGTATGATACTGTTTTTGCAGCCGATTCTGAGAGTTCCGGTCTTTGTCTCTATAATACAATTGTTTTTGCTGTGATATTCCGGGTTTTCACCGGCGACTTCGATTTTTTCAAGCATAGGGCAGCATCCCAGAACGTCCTTGCCTATTGAAATAACACTGCCCGGTATGGTTACGCTTGTCAATCCGGTACATCCCCAGAAATGATCGTTGCCTATTGACTTCACGCCGTCTTTTATAACGATTTCTTTAACGTTTTCATCATTATTTAACGGATAATAATCTTCCGGATCATAATCATAATCGTCCTCCTCTGTCTCCCACATATCGCCATCGCCGTATACGATAACTCTGCCGTCGCTGTCAAGCGTATAATCGACTCCATATCCGCAATGCCCGGATCTTACGATCTCTGACTGTTTCATCGTTTGTCTTCTCCCTCCGTCCGATTATCCGGTATCTCATCCCCGGGTTTTATATTTCCGGTCCTGCATTGCATTTTTTCTATTTCCCGGTCCCCGTTTTATTCTCATAAAACGGAGACTGTTTTGTCCGCCGGATGCCACAGATTATCGATCCGGATGCGGGAGCGGGCAGGCGATTCAGTTCTTATCAAACCCGTGCTGAAGTTTCGCGGAATATCTGAGTATCTGCCTTGCGTCATCCGCAAGCACGTCCCCGCTGCAATCCACGTCGGCAGCTTTTGTCTGAATTCCGTCAAGCGTTCCGAGCTTTGCCGAAGCGCGAAGGGCAAGACGCGCGTCGTCGGCAAGTATCTGACCGTTGCCGTCAACGTCGCCGATAAATCTTATTTCCGTGTGAGAATCGTCGTTTGCGCAGATCCTTTTATATTGCGTTTCGTTCACCATCGTCCATTCGCCGTAGGCATGCCCGGTCGCGGCAATCGGTTCCGTCCCCGTTGCGCCGCAGACGCTGCAGATATATTTTTGTATTCCGTCCCCGGTACATGTTGCGGGAGTCAGAACTTCGGTTACTGCGCCAACAGAAGTGTGGCCGGCAAACGGTATTTTTTTGTTTTCGGCGTAAGTCTGAACATACGACCCCTCATCACCGTGTATGGAAAGTCCGGTGCAGCCGTAGAATGCATATTCGTCTATCGACGTTACGCTGCCGGGAATCATTACGTTCGAAAGACCGGTGCAGTCGCGGAAAGCATAATCGGCTATCGACGTCACGCTGCCGGGAATCTTTATGCTTGTAAGCCCGGTGCAGCCGGAAAACGCATATGCGCCTATCGACGTTACGCTGCCGTTATCCGGAATAAGGCTGTTTTTACAGCCAAGAATGAGTTCTTTTGATTCCGTCCCGATAACACAATTGTCCCGGCTGTGGTATACGGTATTTCCGGCTGCAACTTCAATGGTTTTCAGTTCGGCGCAGCCGGAGAAAGCGCCTTCGCCTATCGACGTTACGCTGCCGGGAATCATTATGCCTGTAAGTCCTTTGCAGCCGGAAAACGCATACTCGCCTATCGACGTTACTCCGTCTTCTATATCTGCGCTTGTAAGCCATGTGCAGGCGGAGAACGCATGTCCGCCTATCGACGTCACGCTGCCGGGGATCGTAATGTTTGTAAGTCCTTTGCAGCCGGAGAAAGCCTGTTCGCCTATCGACGTCACGCCGTCTTCTATGGTGATACTTATAAGCCAGGCGCAGTCTTTGAACGCAGATCCGCCTATCGACGTCACGCTGCCGGGGATCGTTATGCCTGCAAGTCCTTTGCAGCCGTAGAAAGCGCCGTCGCCTATCGACGTTACGCTGCCGGGGATCGTTATACCCGTAAGTCCGGCGCAGCCGGAGAACGCATATTTGTCTATCGACGTCACGCTGCCGGGAATCGTTACGTCTGTAAGACCTGCGCAGCCGGAGAACGCGCTTTCTCCTATCGACGTTACGCCGTCTTCTATAGTTACGCTTGTAAGACCGGCGCAGCCTCTGAACGCATATTTACCTATCGACGTTACGCTGCCGGGAATCGTTATGCCTGTAATTCCGGCGCAGCCGTAGAACGCATCTTCGCCTGTCGACGTTACGCCGTCTTCTATAATTACGCTTGTAAGCCCGACGCAGTCTCTGAACGCAGATCCGCCTATCGACGTCACGCTGCCCGGGATCGTTATGCCCGTAAGACCAGCGCAGCCGGAGAACGCTTTTTCGCCTATCGACGTTACGCCGTCTTCTATAGTCAGACCTGTAAGCCCGGTGCAGCCGTAGAACGCATTTTTTCCTATCGACGTTACGCTGCCCGGGATTGTTATGTCTGTAAGACCGGTGCAGCCGGAGAACGCAGATACGTCTATCGCCGTCACGCTATCGTCATCCGGTATCAGACTGTTTTTACAGCCGAAAAATAGTTCTTTTGATTCCGTCCTGATAAGACAGTTTCCCGAACTGCTGTACACGGTATTTCCGTCTGCCGCTTCTACGTTTTCCAATCCGGTGCAGCCGGAGAACGCAAAGTTTTCTATAGCCGTCACACTGCCGGGAATCGTTATGCCTGTAAGTCCGGCGCAGCCGGAGAAAGCGCCGGCGCCTATCGACGTTACGCCGTTTTCTATAGTTACGCCCGTAAGACCGGTGCAGCCGGAGAACGAATACTTGCCTATCGACGATACGGTGCCTGGAATCGTTATGCTTTTAAGACCGGTGCAGCCGGAGAACGCAGATTCGCCCGTCGACGTTACGATTCCGGAAAACATCAGCCCTGTAAGACCGGTGCAGCCGGAGAACGCATGATTGCCTATCGACGTTTCGTTTCCGGAAATCATTATCCTTTCAAGTCCGGTACAGCCGGAGAACGCATATCCGCCTATCGACCTTACACTGCCGGGAATCATTATGCCTGCAAGTCCGGTGCAGCCGGAGAACGCATATTCGCCTATCGACGTTATGCTGCCGGGGATCATTATGCCTGTAAGTCCGGCGCAGTCGGAGAACGCATATTCGCCTATCGACGTTACGCTGCCCGGGATCGTTATTCCTGTAAGTCCTTTGCAGCCGGAAAACGCCCGTTTGCCTATCGACGTTACGCTGCCGTCATTCGGTATAATACTGCTTTTACAACCAAGAATGAGCTCCTTTGATTCCGTCCCGATAACACAGTTTTCCCGGCTGTGGTATACGGTATTTCCGGCTGCAGCTTCTATGGTTTCCAGTCCTGTGCAGCCATAGAACGCGCCTTCGCCTATCGCCGTCACGTTGTCCGGGATCGTTATGTCTGTAAGACCGGTGCAGTAACAGAACGCATATTTGCCTATCGACGTCACGCTGGCCGGAATCGTTATATTTGCAAGTCCGGTGCAGCAGAGGAACGCATATTCGCCTATCGACGTTACGCCGTCTGATATGACAAGATCTTTGACGGAAAAAAGACCGTCTTCACCATAGTAGTTTTCCAGGCATTCTATATACCAAGGTATGTCCCACTCATTATTATAATCATTCATTGCCCCGTTTCCGCTGATGACCAGCGAACCGTCCAGGTACAGTTTGTACGAAACGTTTTTCCCGCAGGAACCGGATTTAACAACGTCAGCCGCAGAAGCCGTGATCCCCGGCGCGGTGATGATGCCGGAAAGCAGGATAAAGGTCAGCAGAATCGATATTGCTCGTTTCATAAATACGTCCCCTTTTGTAAACGTATGATATAATCAGCCTGTAAATTTGTAAATCCTGTCAAAAAACTGCGTTATTATTTTAATTCATTCACAGAAATATGTCAATACCGGTCACTTTATTATCAGGCAACCATACACCGCAACACGCAAAACGCAACACGAACATTCCTACACGTCGTTCCCCAGATCGCAGGTATACACCCATTCGACCACGTCGCCGGCTTTTAATTTATAATCGCTGCAGCCGGTCTGCGGCTGTACGCCGTTTACCTTATATATCCATCCGGAGAGAGAACCGCAGTCCTTCTCGTAAAGCTGATTGATACCCTCTATATAAATCGTATTGTACATGTTCTGTCCGCTGTATTCGAACTGGATATCGTATTTTGCGCACGCGGCTTTCAGAACGTCAAAAACGGTGTCGCCCTGTTTTATATCCACCGGTATCTCCGGCAGAATCACCCCGTCGATAGGCACGAACGGCTCCTTGCCATCGCGCAGCCTGTCCATCTGTCCGAGGACCGTCGCGCAATTGATCGACAGCGTCACCGTCGATTCCGGCTCAGTAGCCGGCGCTGTTATCGTAGTCCGGGCAGCGGTCGCGGACGCGGATGCGGTCGGAGCCGCGGTCGTCGGAGCGACTGTCGTCGGAACGGCGGTCACAGCGGCTGTCGTGGTGACAGCCGTGGTGGTGACGGTCGTCTGAACGGCGGCGGTCGACGGCACGGTATAGTTCGTTATGACCTCTATGGGTTTTCGCCCGAAGGTTGTATGCTCGCTCGTAACCTCGGTCGTTTCACTTTTCGCCTCTGTCGCGGTAACGCGCGCGGTCGGCTGCGGCGCAGTCACGCCCGCCCCGGGGTCGGCGACGTCTATAACGTCCGCCGGAGAACCTCCGGAACGCGAACACGCAGTGAAAGCGGAACAAAGGATGAGAAGGATTGAAATAATACAGATGAATTTTTTCATTTTTTCTGTCTTTGAACTTGGAACTTGGAACTTATAAACTGCCTGCTGCCTGATCCCTATTGCCTAATCCATACTTGATCTTTATTCTTTCCAGCCGTTCGATCGCGTTTTTCCCGATCAGGCCGGTTATTATCCCGGTGGTGACGCCGAATATCGCGTTGAATGGCATGCCCGCAGCGAACACGGCGAGGATCGCCTTCAGATTCGGTTCGGTCACGTAGAAAAGCGCCGAGGAGAGGTCAACTGTAAAACCGTAAATCGCAAAAACCGCGACGGCGGGGATGATCCCCAGGGCGATCCGGCTGCCCCTTAATCGCCGGTTTCTGAATATCAGCGAACATATAAGCACGGCAAGCCCCAGCCCCAGCATCTGGAAAGGAGTCCACGGTCCCTGCCCGAAGAAAATATTCGACACCAGCATGGAAAGCGCGCCGCACATAAAGCCCATGTGCGCGCCGAACGCCATCCCGGCAATCATACAGACAGCGGCTATCGGCTTTATCTCAGGAAGAGCGTGGAACGCCGCGCGGGACAGCGCCGCCGCCGCCGTAAACACGGCTGTGATCGTCAGCTCCGCGGTAAGATGCCGCCGCCGTTCGTACACGGCGAAGAACGGCACGAGGGCGGCAACGCAGATGACTGCGGCGGGGATATACCATCGGTTCATTCGGTCAGCCGCGCCTCCTCGGTAGTATAGTAAAGCCTGTCCTCAAAGAATTTATCGGCCGGAGCAAAGGCGACGATCTCGCCGTCGAACAGGAACGCGCACTGATCTGCGCACAGGCGGCAGAAATCCAGATCGTGGGAGACGGCAATGACCGTCTTGCCCTCCCGGCAGAGCTGCCGGAGCAGGTCCCCAAGCTCCTCGCGGAAGAGGCTGTCCGCACCCTTGACGGGCTCGTCCGCAAGCAGAATATCCGGCCCGGCGCTCATAACGAAGGCAAGCGCAGCCCGCTGCAGCTCTCCTCCGCTCAGGTCAAAAGGATTTCTGTCGAGCAGCCCGTCCGCGATATACGAGTATTCCGCGCCGCCGGGAAGCTTCGAAAGTTCCGCTCCGACCGTTTTTTCGGTGAACAGAGGCAGCGGGTCCTGGGGGAGATAGCCTATTGCGTGTTGCGTTTTGCGTGTTGCGTTTTGCGCTTCGAAGGCAGGATGCTTTACCTTTCCGGACTGCGGTTTCAGGATGCCCGCGAGCACCTTGAGCAACGTGGATTTGCCCGCGCCGTTCCCGCCGGTGACCGCCGTTATCTTCCCCTTCGGGAACGCCGCGGTCACGCCGTTCAGTATATAGTCGGCTTTCCTGCCGTAGCGGTAATATACGCGCCTGACTTCCAGTGCGGCAGGTGGAGGCGACCCTGTGCGGTCGCCCGTAAGCGGGTCGCCGTCCGGCGGGCGACCGCACGGGGTCGTCCCTGCCTGCGAACTGAAAGAGAGGCCCAGCCGTCTGGCGTCGCGCACAGTCAGAGGGATCTTTTCCTCGGGCATATCCCTGCCGAGCCTCGCCGGAGCGGGAAGGGATTTTATAAAATTATCGTCGTCAAGGGTCTTTACGGCGCGCCTCGGTCCGCCGCAGAAAACCGCCCTGCCGTTTTCCAGATAAATGATCTTTGTCGCCAGATTCAGAAGCCCCTCCAGCCTGTGACAGGCGATAACGACCGTCACGCCCGTTTCCAGATTCAGCCGTGCGAGGACGTCAAACAGCCTGTTTTTTGAGACGGGATCAAGCTGTGCTTCCGGTTCATCCAGCAGAAGAACGGAGGGCGAAAAGGTCATTACCGCAGCAAGATTCACAAGCTGCTTTTCACCGCCGGAGAGCTCCGCCGTCTTTTTGCGGTACAGATCGGATATGCCGAAAAACTCGCAGACCTCCGCGCTGCGCAGCTTCGCCTCTTCCATACCGTAACCGAGGTTGAGCATGCCGAAAGCCAGTTCGTGACGGACGGTGTCACAGACGAGCTGCTCGTCCGGACGCTGGGCGACGTAGCCGATCTTTTCCGCCGCGTCGCGCTTTGAAAGTGAACCGATATCCGCGCCGTCAAAAAGTATCTCACCGGACTTTTTGCCCGCCGGCGCGACTGAGGGCTTAAAGCATTTCAGGAGCGTGGTCTTGCCGGAGCCGCTCCTGCCCGCGATCACGCAGAAATCTCCCCGCTGTATCCCGGCGGAGATATTGTCGAGCGCCGGGGAATCTCCGAGCGCGTAGGTGAAGGTGAAGTTTTTAAGTTCCAGATTCAAAGTTTTAAAAGTTCCGAGTTCCAAGTTCTAAGTTCCAAGTTGCGAATTACGAGTCGCAAGTTCCGGGTTCAGGTGACAACCGGCCGGTCGCGGCATATCGAAAACAGGGTCACGGCCGACGGCATAAGACTGAGAGCAGCGGAACACGCGCATACAACAACAAGTCCGACGGAGCTCTCCGGAAGTATTATCTGCGGGTTATAAAGAGTTTTTGTACTGCCGAGCGCAAAGCCTGCGATCAGCACCGCTGAGAACAGTGCGGTCAGCACGGTCAGCGCCAGATCCTGAGGGGTAAAAGCGAAAGGGACGTACCGTTTCGCGCCCGGGAGCCCGTAGCCGCGGGCCTCCATGGAATTCGCGGTGATTATGCTGCGTTCCGCCGTGGCGTACAGCGTGCCCTCCAGGGCTTTCGCGGCGTTTTTAATATTTGATTTTCCGCCGGAATTCACCCGCCGCGCGTCATAGGACTCGCGCATGGAGCGGGAATACAGCGGCGCGAAGCGCAGGGCGGAAGTTATTATCAGCGAGATCTGCGGAATTCCCCCGGAAAGCGCAAAAACAAGCTTTTCGGATGTGACGGTCACGTAAAAGCAGGCGAACCAGAGCAGCGCGACGACCACAGTCACACCCATGACGAAGCCCCTGACTATCGGCTCGAGACGGATGTCCGCTCCCCAGGGCGAGGTGAACAGTTTCGTCACTCCGTAGTGCGCGGTCATTCCGTTTATGAACGTGACCAGAACAAGCGTCGGCAGGCAGAACCGCAGAACAAAGGAAAGAGCCTTCCTGCCCTTTAACAATATATAATACAAAAGCGCGCCGATAAAGCCCGCCGCGATGACCGCCGGGTGGGTGAAGGTCATGGTCTGGAAAAGCGCGCAGACGAAGAACAGTATGAGCGGCAGAGGATGACTATCCGAAAAATCCCGCATTTGCGAATACCGAAATGACCGAAGTGATCAGACTGAAGAGTTTTGAAAGAACGGGGTTTACTCCCGCGTTCGTTTTTTTCAGGGCGAACACGGTGCAGGTGTCGTTTTTATAATATAACTCACCCGTGTCGGCGGCGACTATCGGCGACAGGCAGTAAGCGGAGGCTGCGGGCGAAAAGATCTCCCTCGCCTCAGCCGAGGTTACTCCCTCGCCGTCCGTAAAGGCTATTATCCCTCCGGGCGGGTAATTGTACGTACCGTATACCGTAACGGTTTTATAATCGTCGAAACGCGGCTTGACGGTCAGCTCGGTCTGGCAGTAGCCGGGAGTTTTCATGGTGTAGATCACACTCAGATTCCCGGCGTCGATCACGGCGATACCGCCCGAATCGCGGCAGCCTCCGCTGACTCCGATATACAGCCGCCCGTTGTAAACGACAGGACGGGAGGTGGAAGCGCCGGACAGCTTCAGCGTCTCAAGGTCCGTCAGCTTCCCGTTATCAAGCGAGAATGAATAAAGATACGCCGCCTTCGACACGGCGAACATCCTGCCGGAGATATCGTCGTAAGCGACGCCGGAGCGGATCTCCCCGGTGACCGGAAGGGTCGAAAGGACTTTCCCCGTCAGAGCGTCAAGGCAGATGAGCTCCGACCCGCCGTCGGATCCGACCGCGGCGTCCTCGCTGCCGATTATCACGCAGTCGTCGACGATACAGGCGACCGTGCCGTAAAACCCGCCCGGGCGCACGTAGCGCCAGACGGCTTCGCCCGTCCCGGCGTCAAGGCAAACGAAAGCGGCGTCGTCCGTCTCGCCGTACCAGAAACCGGTAAAGATAAGACCGCTTTCTATGACCGGCTGAGTCAGGCACTGCCCGCCGAGCGGATCGGTATAGGTCCATTTCTCCCCGAGCGTATCGGCGTCAAAAGCCTGAACGATACCGTCCACCATAGGGCAGATCGCCGTGTTGCCGCAGAACACTACGGATACCGTGGAGAATACGCATCGGCTTCTGAGCGCGGCGGTCCCGGTCACCTCGCCGGTAAAGCGGTCGAGGCGCGACAGCTCGTTTCCGGTCATGATGAACAGACTGTCGCCGCGGATCGCAGGCACGGACGGAGCCTTGAAAAAAGTGTCGCTGAATTTCTTCTGCCAAAGAAGCTCCGTCTCAGAGCCGCTTTCCGGAAGATCGACAAGGGTCACGCCCGCCCGGGCCGCGCAGGAAAAAGCGAACGCGGCAGCCAATACCAGAACGATCGGAATCAGTCTTTTTGCTTCAGTAATCATAATACATAAATTATATATAAGAGTTAAGTTTTGTCAAGCTTGACGATAATGAAAAAAATTCAAAAAAACTCTTGACAATCGTTTTTTCTGTGATATAATGCATTTCGTTGAGAGGGCAAGCGCCCTTGATTCTATCCGGTGTCTATGGCGCTGAGGTCCCACCTGTTCCCATCCCGAACACAGTAGTTAAGCTCAGCCGCGTCGACAATACTTGGGGGGCGGCCCCCTGGAAAGATAGAACGATGCCGGAACAAAGCAAAAATCCTGTCGCAGTCGCGGCAGGATTTTTTAAATGAATAATGAATACTGAAGAATGAATAATGAATAATCGGGCGGGCTTCGCCCGCACCCGTTTATGATACGGAGGAAAATATGTATCTCTACATGAAACAGAAGGTCTTTTCGTGGAAAGACAGATTCACGATAACGGATTCAGACGGCAACGACAGATACTCCGTTGAAGGCAAAGTCATATCGATCGGCAAAAAACTGCATATCTTTGACGCGCAGGGGGACGAGGTCGCTTTTGTGAGACAGAAGATAACTGTCCTTATGCCGCGATTCATCGTTGAGATCGGCGGCGAAGAGGTCGCCCGGATCGTGAAAAAGATCAGCTTTTTAAAGCCGAAGTACGTCGTGGAAGGACTCGGCTGGGAAGTACAGGGCGATATGTTCGCCCACGATTACACTATCGTCGACGGCGACCGGACCATCGTTTCCATCCACAAAAAATGGATGGCGTGGGGCGACACCTTCGAGCTCGATATAGAAAACGACAGGGACGAGGTCCTAGCTCTCGCAGTGGTGCTCGCCATCGACGCGGTCATGGATTCACAGACAACAACGGTAAACGCTTCTAACTGAGACACCTGCGGAATATTCAAAATCGGAACGCAGACTATTGACAAAATTGTAACCACCTTTCCCATCTCTTGACAAAATATTCTTTACTGTGCTAAAATATACTGTAATTCGTGCGGGAGTATCCGCCGTTTACACATTTCTTAAGGAGGATATGAAATGAAAAAGCTTACGAAAATTGCCGCTGTAATTCTTGCGGTCATGATGACTGCCGCTCTTGCCGCGTGCGGAAGCGCACCCGCCACAAAGTACATCATCGCTTCCGATAACGCTTTCGCGCCGTTCGAGTATCTTGACAC
Organism: Clostridia bacterium; assembly: GCA_024699005.1. The sequence goes on along the minus strand of JAILQN010000114.1, from coordinate 2,843 downwards.
AGACACAGATAAATACGTCGGCATAGACATGGACATTATGGCTGCCATCGCGGAGGATCAGGGTTTCGAGTATGAGATCCGGAACCTCGGTTTCGACGCCGCTCTCAACGCCGTCCAGTCCGATCAGGCTGACGCCGTTATCGCGGGCTGCACCATCACCGAAGAGCGCGAGAAGACCTTCGATTTCTCCGACAGCTACTTTGACGCAGGTCAGATCCTCGTCGTAGCCGCGGACAGCAATATCGCATCTTTCGAAGATCTCGCCGGAACGGTAGTCGCGGTCAAGATCTCCACTCAGGGCGCCGATTATGCCGAGAGCATCAAAGACCAGTACGGCTTCACCGTCCAGACTTACGAAGACTCACCCACAATGTATCAGGCTGTCATGCAGGGCACCAATTCCGCCTGCTTCGAGGACGATCCGGTCGCCCGTTACTCCATCCAGTCTCAGGGGCTCTCCCTTAAGGTCGTCGGCGACGTCGTCAACCAGAAGCCCTACGGATTCGGCGTAAAGGAAGGCCAGAACTCAGAGCTTCTCTCCCTTTTCAACGCCGGCCTCGCCAACATCAAGGCTAACGGCACATACGATAAGATCCTTGCCAAATACGGTTATTGATCATCGTCGTACCCTGAGCCGCTCTGACGCGGCACGTTAATGAAGCAATTCGGTACGACTCCTGAAAGAGTTGTACCGAATTGATATTTAAATTAAGGCAGGTTTTTTATGGATTTCGCGCGAATGTTCCAGAACGCCACGCCCATGATCCTTCAAGGCTTGTGGCTCACCGTCAGGATCTCGATCGTTTCACTGCTTATCGGAATGGTCCTGGGCCTCATAACATGTCTGTTCCGGCTTTCAAATCTTAAAGTCATGAAGTTCCTCGCCGGGGTATACATCTGGATAATCCGGGGCACGCCCATGCTGGTGCAGGCCCTGATCATCCATTTCGGCATCCCGCAGATAGTCAATATGATACTCAAGGCTCTGGCGGACGGCGGTGCGTACAGCAAATTCACGTTCACCGCTTTCGCCTCCGGCGTCATCACGCTGAGTCTGAACGCCGGCGCCTACCTCGCAGAAATATTCAGAAGCGGCATTCAGGCAGTGCCAAAGGGGCAGAGCGAGGCGGCAAGGAGTCTGGGGCTCACAGCATTCGGAACGATGCGCAAGATCGTGCTTCCCCAGGCGTTCAAGATAGTGATCCCCTCCCTCGTGAACCAGTTCATCATAACCATAAAGGACACGTCTATTCTTTCCATCATCGGACTCATGGAGATCGTCAACAAGGCGAAGGTCTACGTCGGAGCGACTTACCAGTACATGGAGACTTATCTTTTCGTCGCGGTCTGCTACCTTGTGTTCACGTCCGTGCTTATGATCATCTCCCGCGTTATCGAAAGGAAGTTGAAATATGCAGCTAAACACAAATAAAGCCCAGCCGACAAAAAAGATAGTCATATCCCACCTCAAAAAGCATTTCGGCGACAATGAGGTGCTCAAAGACATCAACCTCGAGGTGGACAAGAGCGAAGTCGTGTGCGTTATCGGTCCCTCCGGCAGCGGAAAATCCACGATGCTGCGGTGCATAAACAGACTGGAAGACCCCACTGACGGCACGATCATAGTCGACGACATGGATATCACTGCGAAAAAAGCGGATATCAACAAAATCAGGGAAAACATAGGCATGGTGTTCCAGCAGTTCAACCTGTTCCTAAATAAAAACGTACTGCACAACATAACCCTCGCCCCTATCGACAGACGTAAAATGAATAAACCGGAAGCGGAAAAGCGCGCCCGCGAGCTGCTGGAGATGGTCGGACTTTCGGATAAGGCGGATGCCTATCCCGGCGAGCTCTCCGGAGGGCAGCAGCAGAGGGTTGCCATAGCCCGCGCCCTTGCCATGAACCCGGATATAATGCTTTTTGACGAGCCTACCAGCGCCCTTGACCCTGAAATGGTCGGAGAGGTGCTGAACGTCATGAAAAAACTCGCTTCCGAGGGCATGACCATGCTGGTGGTAACCCACGAGATGGGCTTCGCCCGCGAGGTGGCGGACCGTGTCATCTTCATGGAGGACGGCTACATCGTCGAGGAAGGCACGCCGGAGGAGCTTTTCGATCATACGAAAGAGCAGAGGACGAAGGAATTCCTGAATGCGGTGCTGTAGAGCTGTAAAAAACTGCTTTTTTACAGCCCCGACTAAGTTTGCCTGCGGCAAGTGCGGTTTTCTTTGAAAGTGAAGTTCATTTCATGAGTGAAGTTTCACCTGACGGTGAAGTCAGGCAAACTTCACTTCACTTTTCACCGCGCGGTGAAAAACTTCACTGTGAACCTGTGAACAACTTCACTTTTTCACAGAAAAAACTTCACCTTAGGCATAAGATCAAAATATGAAGTCACCCAAACGTCGGCAGCGTCGGGTGACTTGCTTATTGACTTTTTTACAGACCATTCAATACCGACGGAAAAACAGACAATACCGAATACTATGACGTGCGTTTTTGCCTTTGCTTCAGAACAACTGCTTGCCGTGACACACATACTGGGTCACGCTGCCGTTGCTGACATAGACGTATACTTCAACAAATATTCCCGCCACAAAGAACGTACCGAGAAATCCGGTGTCAGGTTCAGCATCGGAGATTTCAGCACCGATATCATCGCAGTCAGCGCCGACAGAGTAGCCCGGAAGGAAGTCGTACTCCTTTGTGGCGATATGGACGTTTCCGATATAATCATCATCACCGAACTGCTCTGAAGATCTGTCGGGATCGGAGTCGTAGACGATACCCGTTATCGAATGACCGTAGTTGAAATCCGAATACGCGCTGAAGTTGTT
>JAILQN010000112.1 GCA_024699005.1 Clostridia bacterium | reverse complement strand
TAATGTGCAATGTGCAAATAACAATGTGCAATTAGCAATGTGCAATGTGCAATTGCGCTTTGGATAGTATAACTGCTGACTTGTCTCCGCTCCGGAAGATTTTGTTCTGACGCTGACGGAGCGGTGTGAAGTAAACGGTTGAGATTTTGTCCGTCGCAATTGCACATTGCTAATTGCACATTGCACATTAGATATTGCACATTACCAATTCAGTTCCCAGACTTCCGTCAGAGTGCCGCCCGATTTCAGGGAGGCGTCGATAAGCAGAAGCTTGCCGTTGCCGTCTATTGTGAGCTGTGCCGTATAAGTCGCCTTCCTGATAAAGCCGTCGGAACCGATAACGTACTCGATATCCGTCTGCGGATAGGTATAGTCTATCCTCTCCGGGGTCACGCCGGGCAAACTCAGTTTGGAGAAATCCACATACCCGAACGCTCCGGCATTGTATTTCGGCATATCGGGATAGCTCGCCGTTTCCGGCACGAGCCTGATATTTACTACGATATCGTCGCCGTTGCGTTTGGCGGAGACTGACTGACAAGCTTCATCCGGCAGGCTGAAATCGTTGGAATCGGGCAGCAGTATGGGCAGTTCTTCACCGTCCGAGTCCGTAGCTTTGCCGTTTTTATAGTTAAGTGTTTCCTTCTGAGGGGACAGCACAGCCTGAATGAACACGTTCGACAGCGCCTTGACCGGTTCGCCTCCGGTTATTTCCTTTATTTCGAACTCAAAGTCCTCGGAATGCATAACTTCCAGATCGTCCTGATAGTTCCTTGTTTTTTCAAACGAAGTCCTGACGAGCGACAGTATCTCCTGTGTGCTCATCTGCAAAGCGGCGGTCGTCGGAACGGCAGTTGTCGGAGCGGCAGCCGCAGTAACAGCCGTTGTCGTGCTGGCGTTCGTTACCTGCGCCGCCGTCACCTGATCCGCAGTCAAAGTCGTCTCGGTTATCGGTTCGATTTGCTTTTCGGTCTTTCGTATAACAAGCCTGACAACGATATTCACCGCGCAGAGCACGATCAGCACGGCAAGAAGTATCAGAAGTATTTTTTTCGCTTTTCCGTATGTTGTTTGTTTCATGTCATCAAATGTCTCCTGAGCATATCGCCCGGGCTGAGAGAGGCTTCGCACCGTATGATCACGTTTTCGCAGGGAAGTATAGCCTCATCCTTCGGATTGCCGTCAGTATCTCGCATCGCTTCGACTGTCAGGGACTCTCCGATCGAATCAGGCGAGAGTATCTCAAGGTTCTCCCCCACCGCGAAACGGTTGCGCATCTGAACGGCATATTCGGTACCGCTCAGCTTACCCGTGACCACGGCGACGAATTTTCCGCTTGAGCGGTACTGTCCATCGTTATGCGGGTTGTATTTTTCGTGTCCGAAATAAAAACCGGAGGAATACGGTCTGTGGCTCGCCCGGTCCAGTTCCGCGTTCAGCAGATCGAGATCGCGGCAGCCGTCCATCCTGCGGCGGTAGGCGTTGCCGACGGTCGCCACGTAATATGGGGATTTCATCCTGCCTTCGACCTTGAAAGACGTGACGCCCGCCGCGGCTATCTTATCCAGAAAATTTATGCAGTTCAGGTCGTGTGAGGAGAAAAACGCCGTTGATTCCGACTCTTCGACCGCCTCGAACATCTGCCCGGGACGCTTTTCCTCCACCACACGGTATATCCACCGGCAGGGCTGGGTACACTCTCCGCGGTTGCCGGACCGTCCGTTCATGAAAGAGGAGATCAGGCACCTGCCGGAATACGCCATGCACATCGCTCCGTGGACGAAAGTCTCTATCTCGAGATCGGGCGGAGTGTTCCGCCTCAGAGCGGCGACGGCGTCAAGGGTCATCTCCCGCCCGAGCACCACCCGCGACGCGCCCATATTGTAAAAGACGTTCGCGGCGGCCGAATTCTGGATATTCGCCTGCGTGCTGACGTGTATAGGGAGCCCGGGCTCCGCGTTCTTCATAACGAATATCGCGCCGGGGTCCGAAACGATCGCCGCGTCCGCGCCGAGGTCATAAAGCTCCTTAGCGTAATCGCCGATTTTCGGTATCTCGTCCTCGTTCGCGAAACAGTTGACCGTTACGTACAGCTTTACGCCGCGTGAGTGACAGTATTCCGCGGACTGCCGCAAAGTCTCTTTGTCAAAACCCGCCGAGGCCGCGCGAAGCTGCATGAACGGTCCGCCCACGTATACGGCGTCCGCGCCGAAATAAACCGCCGTCCGCAGGGCTTCGTAATCCCCTGCCGGCAGCAGCAGCTCCGTTCCGGCAAACTCCGGGGCGGCAGCGCGATTCTCAACGGACATAAGCGAGGGTGTAGATAAGGACGCTCATGACGCTGAGCGCCAGCAGAACTGCGAGTGTGATGGCTATTATTCTTACGACTTTTCTGTTCATGGTATTCTCCTGTGTGTATTGAGCTTTGAGCTTTGAGCTCAGAACTTTGAACTTGGAACTTGGAACTTGGAACCTGGAACTCAGAGGATATGGATCAGCTTTGCCAGTTCTTCGTCGGAGAAAGGCCTCGGATATCCTATCGCCTTTGCCTCGTCCTGGGCCTTTGCGACTATCTCCGGGATATCCTCATCCCGGATAATGACCGATGACGTATCTATCCCGCAGTCCCCGATCAGATTATCGATCAACCCGATAAAAGCAGCCGCCTTTTCTGACTCCGTGCTGTTTTCATTGCACATTGCACATTGCACATTGCACATTGAATACATCCGTGCGAGAGCGCTCTGCCCGCAGGGCCCGTAAGCCCGGAGCACAGGAGTAAACGCCTTTGCTATCGCCAGTCCGTGGGGAATGTGATAGATTTCACCGAGCCTGTGCGCTATGGCGTGGATATATCCGGTGCTTATCCTCCTGAACGCCTTTCCGGCAAGATTGGCGGCGTGAAGCATATTCTTCCTTGCTCCGGTATCATCCGGTATTTTAACAGCCGTGACAAGATTGTCAAAGATCAGTCTCGCCGCCTCATAAGCGTACGGAAGGTCCTCCGGGAAAGAAGGCGCGAACAGACTCAGTGACGCTTCGACCGCGTGGGAAAGAGCGTCGATACCGGTAAAAGCAGTGCTCGCCGCAGGCACCGACAGGGTCAGCGAGGCGTCGAGCACCACGCCGTCGGGCAGGAACCTGTCTGACGTAAAGGGTCGCTTTTTGTCCTCTTCCGTATCGTACGCCATGGCGAAAAGCGTCTCCTCCGAGCCGGTGCCGGCGGTGGTCGGAGCGAGGATAAGCGGGATCGCCGGGTTCGCTTCGCTGTCCACCTTTGCGATATCCCTGATATCCCTGTCGGCGTTCGCGGCTCTGAGGGCGGTGATCTTCGCGACGTCCAGGACCGAGCCGCCGCCTATTCCGATAACGCCGTCGCAGCCGGCTTTTATATAAGCATCAAGAGCTTTGTCGGTATCTTGTACCGTGGGCTCCGCGGAAATGAAGTATGAGGTATGGAGTATGAAGCATGAAGAATCAAGGAGAGTGCGGAACCAATCCGTATCGGTGAAAAATTCCGCAGTGATGATTATGGGAGCCTTTATGCCGAGCTTTCCGGCAATAGCGGGGATATCCGATATATTATCGCTGACGATCGAGTCTTTCGGTTTCGCCTGCTTCAGAACGCTCAGCGTCAGTTCGCCTATCGGCGTCAGGGTTCCGCCGGTTTTCCTCATGGGCTTCACGTCGGTGTCTATATCCCTGAGAAAATAATTGCCGGCGCCGTCGTTGCAGCTTCTGAGATATTCTCCTGTCGGGACAGACCATTCAAAACCAAGTTCCCTAAGCCGGGCGACGGTAATGTCGTTCCTCATCTCTATGTTTTCCGACCTGCCGGAGATCAGCATATAGAACATCAGAACCCTGAAATCCCTGTCGTCGGGATTCGCTTTCAAAATCTCCGTCTGTTCAAGCTGAGAAGCGCGGTGCCAAGGCAGCCCCATCATACCGAACATTTCGCGCACGCCCAGATAATTCTGACTGAACATATGCCAGACCCGGTTAACGTCGCCCGTAAGAGCAAGCCGGACGTAAGCGTCGGCGCACTCGTCGACGGGGGTGATATCGATGGGATATTTGTCCGAATTCTCGTGATATATGCCGAGCCTGAGTATCGCTCTTATACGCGCGAGGAAGCCGTTGTCCGCGCTGTTCTTCTGGAATTTACCGTCGGAAGAGCGCCAGGTCAGGTTGCCTATCCTGAAGATATTGGCTTTAAGCCCCCTCTGCCTGGCGGTGATGACAGCCTGCTCCGCCATGTATTTTGAGCGGATATAAACGTTGTCCGTATACTTCTGACCTATGTCCAGAATATCCTCCGTGAACACCGCCCGCCTGTTGCGCTGTTTCGTGGTGGCGGCGCCGTGGACGGATACCGTGGACGTGTGCTGCATCACTGCGCCAGAATCAAGGCAGAAATATATCACGTTCTGCGTTCCCGTGACGTTCGTTTTTCTGAGCGCCTGATAATCGCCGGCGTGATGCACGTTCGCAGCGACGTGGAAAACGACGTCCACCTCGTTTTTCAGTCTTTCGTATACGCTGTCCGCAAGACCCAGCCGTTCGCTCTCGATATCGCCTATAACGGCGGTCACGCCGGTCATATCCGGAGAGCCGAAATAGTATTCAAGCTGTTTTCTGAGCTTTCTCTCGTTTCTGACAAGAGCGAAGACCCCCATACCGGAATCGGCAAGGTTTTTAAGTATATGAACGCCTAAGAAACCGGTCGCGCCGGTGATAAGAGCTGTTCCGTATGACGGAACGCTTTGAACTTTGAACTTTGAACTTTGAACTAATATCTCATTTATCCCTTCGACTTTTTCCTCGCTGTCATCCTCGGCGTCAAGAGCCTCGGCAAGGGAAGAGAGGAAAGGTCTGTCGTAAATAAGCTGCACGTTCGTCCCGAGCCTGAAGCTCAGCTCCACCGCGGTCAGGGAATCCCCGCCGACAGCGAAGAAATTGTCGGTCATGCTCAGGTCCTTTACAGGCAGAGTGGACATTACCGCGCCCCAGACCTTTTTTTCCGTATCGTTCGCCGGCAGAACAGCGGGGGCCTTTTCCGCTTTTCCGTGTTCCCCGCGTTTTATTTTGGACGACGCCGTACGCTCGAAAGGCCTGTCGCGAAGGATGAAGCCCGACACCCTCTGGAACGCCGCCAGAGACGAATTCACCCGCATGAGCAGGTCGGGCATCTCTTTGTTTACGTCCGTAATACCGTGTTCCGCCGCGTATTTCATATCGGGGAAGATCTCGGCGCAGACAGCGCCGTCCTCGCCGAAGCAGATGACTTCTTTCACCAGCGGTTCGGAAGCGAAAGCAGCTTCCACAAATTCGGCGGAGACGTTCTCGCCGTTGTCCAGAAGTATCAGGTTTTTGAGCCTGCCCGTAACATACAGGAACCCTTCTTCGTCAAAATGACCGATATCGCCGGTATGCAGATAACCGTCCTCCGTGAACGCCCCGGCTGTCGCTTCGGGATTTTTGTAATATCCCTTCATGACGTTTTCGCCTCTGACCTGTATCTCCCCGTCGTCGGCTATCCGGACGTCGCAGCAGGGGATGGGCATACCCACGCTGCCCGCCTTGTTCAGATAGAGAGAATTCTTTGATATGACCGGCGCGCACTCCGTCATACCGTAGCCGTTGAAGCAGTATATCCCGGTGGCGTTGAAACGCTCCGCGGCGGCAGCCTCCAGCGGCGCCCCGCCCGAGGCGATGTCCACGACGGTGCCGCCGAAAAACTCCTTGACCGCTTCCTGCTCGGATTTTTCGGGATGCGCGGCGGCGAACGAGAGCGCGTCGCCCATCATTTTTTTAAGTATCGCCGGAACGCAGACTATATGGTCGGGTTTGAAAAATCTAATATTTTCGTAGAGTTTTGTAAAATCGTCGTTGATTATGACCGTGAGCCCGTGGGAGAGGGTCTTTGTAAAATTGATGACGAAGCTGTAGCAGTGGTTGATGGGCAGCAGGCTGAACTTCCTGACTCCCGCGCACTCCACGTGCTCGCTCGTGGAGGTCATGACGAAGTTGCGGTGAGTCAGCATCACCCCCTTGGGGAAGCCGGTAGTGCCGGAAGTGAAACAGATCGCGGCGACGTCCCGGCCGTCGGGCTCGGAATCGTAAACTCCGGCATACCGTGAGAATATATCGGAAATATTGAGCACCTGTTCGCCGTCGCCGGTATCGTCAAGGGATATGAACAACTTTACCCTCGGGAGCGTTTCTCTGATTTTTTCATAGAGCGGCTTCTGTTTCGCGGTAAAAGCGAGGATATCCGCGTCGGCGAAATCCGCAAGACGCGCGTTCATATCGTCGGTCTCTGCGGTGGCAAGAGGGATATTGACTCCGCCGACAGCGGCGGTGCCGAACCAGAACGCGACCCACTCGAAACTCGAAGGACCGATAAGAGCAGCGTGAGGTCCCGACGGAACGATGCCGCGCTCCCTAAGATCGGCAAGCATAAGCGAAACGGCGTCTGCGGCTTTTTTGAAGTCAACGAACGTCTTCTTTTCAATTTCGCCGTCTCTGCGGTATTCCATATAGACCTTATCGCCGTATTCCGCGGCGGCATAATCCGCCATATGCTTCATATTGCGAAGTTCGGTCAGTTCCATCCGGGCGCCCCCCGTTTTAGTTTTTAGTTTTTAGCTTTTAGCTTCAGGAAACTTTTACTTAATTATATTATTTTAATTACACTGCTGATCAAAGTCAAGAGTTAAGAAATAATTTATCAAAACAGTTGAAAACCAAATAATTATATTATATAATTACTCTATGTAATTATGTAAACGGAGGAATTATTATGAGTTCCGGAACAAAAAAGGTCCTTTCCCTGCTGCTCGCGCTTATCATGACCGCCGCGCTCTGTCTGCCGGCAGCCGCCGTGTCGGATGAGCCGCTGCCCGTAGTGGTGATCAGCGGCATCGAGTCCAACCCGATAATAGACAAAGACACAGGCGAGGTTCTGTTCGATCCCGGCATGCTGACTCCCGATCTGCTTTTTGCCTCCGGTTTCCCGGAGAATTTCGAGGAGCTGTTTTCCGCGGAGGTCATCAAAGAGCTCTCGGGCGAAGATAAGCAGGCAATGGATATCGTCACTACTTTGGCGGAGTACCTCGGCTTTTCGGATGATATAACCAAGATCACCAACAAGCTCATCGAGCTGATCACTCCCCTGCTTGCGGATATGGAGCTCGACATGAGCAACTTCGACATAAAGGCTCTGCTCGGCGCCATCGACTGGCAGCAGATCGCGGTCGACCTTGTTCATAAGCTTGAACAGACGGAAAAAGACCTGAAGCGCATCCGCATGAAAGAGGACGGCACTCCCGAGGACAAAAAAACCTCCGGCATCCCCGCCGGCGGCAATATCGACTGGCTGAACAGCGAGTACCCCGACGCGGCGGAGGCAGCTCTGGGCAATCTGGCAACCACTATATCGGATGTCTACGACACGGACTACACCTACCTTTTCACCTATGACTGGCGTTTAAGCCCCATAGCCAATGCGAAAGCGCTCAACACATATATCGAGGGCGTGGTCCGCAAAGAGACCGGTTCCAAAAAGATCGACCTTATCTCCGAGGGTTACGGCTCCACGATAGCAGTGACTTATCTTGCCAAACACGCCGAGCGCGCGAAAAAGGTACTTCAGGATTTCATAACCGTGTCATCCGCTTTTGAGGGCACAAGCCTTGCCGCGGATATCTACACCGGCAATCTTCCGAGCAGAGTATTTGATATTGAAGATTATTCAAGGGCGCTCGTAAGATTCATCAACGACCGCTCCGACAACCCCATAACCGGCGGCGCGGCGTGGATAGCCGCCTACACTCTCGCCCGTGAGTGGGAGATCCAGGAACTCGGCGTTCACATCATCGACCTTATCAACGGGATCGCCAGGGATGAAAGATTCGCATTTATAAGAGACTTCCTCAAATACACACCTGGTCTGTGGGCTCTTGTCCCCTTTGATTATTACGGAGACGCACTTGATCACACGTTCGGCTACATCGAACCGGAAGGCGGCGGAGAAGAGCTCAATGCAAACAAAAAGCTGGCAGCCGCCATCGATGAATTCAAAGAACTTCAGGAGGATCCGACCGATATCCTTCTGTATGTCAGGGAATCCGGCGTCAGGATGGACGTAGTGGCGCTGTGGAACGTACAGATGCTGCCTATAGGCAAAAACTGCGGAGTTCAGTCGGACGGTTTTATTGATACCGCGTATCAGAGCTTCGGCGCCACCTGCATCGATCTGAATGAAGTCGCGGAGGCCATGCAGGCGGTCCAGCAGGAGGACACCGATCACGACCACATGTCCAACAGCTTTGACGCTCTTGACCCACTGGCAAAATATGCCGGCCGCTGCCATTATATCGACGCGTCGACCTGCGTCCTTCCGGAAAACACATGGTTCATCCACAACATGAAACATGACACATGGGATTCTGCGTCCAACTCCACCGATTTCCTTATCTGGCTTATCGAGGCCGATCACGAGCTCGAGGTATGGGAGGAAACGGCTTACCCGCAGTTCATGCAGTATAACCGCTATGTGAACCCCGGGGTGCTCTCCAACAACGGTTACACCTATACTCATTCCGATATCCCAGGCAATTACCTCTGGGGCGATGCCGACCTTGACGGCACGGTAACGCCTGCCGACGCCGTTTTCGCTTTCCGCGCGGCCGCCGGGCAGGAATACGTAGATGAAGAATCTGTCGTATTCAAAAACGCGGACGTTGATTCCGACGGCGTCATTACCGAAGACGACGCCACGGCTATACTTGCGGCAGCCGGCGGCCTTGATCCGGGGCATCTGAGCGGTATCAATATCGAATACAGGACAGAAAAGGGCAAACTTGCCAATGCCGGTTCAAATCTGGTGCTTGAGTACGACTATAACCCGCTCCAGAATACGTTCGCATTAAGGGTTAAACTTACCGAAGCGGAGGGGCTGAACAACGCGTGCTTCATTATCGACTACGACGATTCCGTGCTTAAATACAAAGACGCGACGCCCGCCCGGATCGACGGCACCACTGTGCTCGCCGGCAAAATAAAGGACGGCAAGCTGGGCATTGCCGCAGCCGGAGCGAAACCCGTCCCGGCTGACGCCTGCGACGAAGACGGTTCTCTGACCCTTGCCACCTTCAGCTTCCTTTGCCCCAAGGATAACCTGGGCAACCGCATCCCGGTGGAAGACACGGTGAATATCTCTGCCGGAGCTGCAAGCGCGGCTGTCGACGGAAAGAACGTATACGTAAAGCCGATCAATAAGGATCTTGACAAAACAGTATTTCTTTACAGAGGCGACACCGACGAAGACGGCGAGATCCTTGCAAACGACGCGCGCTACGTGCTGCGCCTGTCGGCGAAACTGGAACCCGCGGTCAAGGGCAGAGCGTTCAAACTCTGCGACGTCGATCTTGACGGTCGGATAACCGCCGCCGATGCGAGACTGATTTTAAGGGCTTCCGCCGGACTTATAGGAAGCTATGTCGATTTCTGAGCATTAAGGTTTCAAATAAACAAAGAAAATGAGCAATTTCAGATTTTACGCGGCGATGGCGGCAGGCAAGCTGTCCACCGCCGTTTTACGGGCAGCGGGCAGAAACGCGACCCACACCCCGGGCAAGCTTGCCGTTTCGATCTGCCCGGACTTTATAGGGCATATAAAGAAGCCCGACCTGCTCGTCTGCGTGACGGGCACCAACGGCAAGACCACGGTCAGCAACCTGATGACAAACGCGCTGAAGTCGGCGGGATATGACGTGATAAACAATTCCTACGGCTCCAATATCCAGGCGGGGCTCGCCTGCGTACTTCTGCAGAATTCATCCTTTTCCGGCAAAACGAAGAAGTCAGCGGCTGTACTGGAGGTGGACGAGAGATCGTCACTGAAATTCTACCCGTACATGAAGCCCGACCTGATAATAGTCAACAATATAATGCGCGACTCACTCAAGCGGAACGCGCATACAGACTTTATCTCGTTCATCATCAATTCGGGCGTGCCGGAGGGAGTGCCGGTCGTACTGAACGCCGACGATATCATCTGTTCCCAGCTGCTGCCGCAGAGCGGGGACCGCACGTATTTCGGCGTGGATGCAGAGATCCCGGCGGAGTCACCGAAAACCGCGAGGGATATAGTATACTGCCCGAAATGCGGCGGCAGACTGCGCGCCGACTGGATAAGGTATAATCACATAGGCAGATTTCACTGCGAGGACTGCGATTTCAGGTCTCCGGAACGGGATTTCACCGTTACCGACATCGACAGAGAAAACGATACCTTCACGGTGAGCTGCGGCAGCGGCGAACTGAAGTTCAGACTGCCCAACGACAATATAACCAACGTTTACAACTTCTGCGCGGTTACGGCGGCTCTGACCAGACTCGGCATATCCGCCGACACGATCGCGGAGGCGTTCGGCGGCGCGAATATCGTCAAGACGCGTTTTCAGGAGCTGAAAGCCGGCAGAGCGAACGTCACGATGATCCTCGCCAAGGGGCAGAACCCCGTGGCGTGCAGCCGCGTGTACAATTACGTCGCCTCCCTGCCCGGGGACAATAAATGCGTGCTGGTATGCGTGGACGACGTGGGCGACAATATCAGGAACTCGGAGAGCACCTGCTGGCTTTACGACGCGGATTATACCCCCTTCGCAGATCCCGCGATCAAAAAACTGATCTTTGCCGGCAAACGCAGGTTCGACCACATCCTGAGATGCAGAATGAGCGGGGTCGACACCTCGAAGATCGAAACCGCCGAAAAGGTCGAAGGCTTCTCCGATCTGCTAGAGCCGGATAAATTCGACGATATCTATATCCTTTACGATAACTACCTTCTGGACGTGGCGAACGCCGAGGCGGAAAAGCTTGTCAGGAAAGGAGGCGCGGCGAAATGACGATAGAAACTCTTTTCCCGGAGGTCTGCAACCTGTTCGGGGACTCGAAAAACGAAGAATACCTGCGTCTGACCGTTCCGGACGCCGGGTTTATCGACGACGCACTGCCGGATGAGCCGTATTTCGTGAACGAAACACCCGATCTGATCCTTATAGGATCCATGACCGAAAAGCTCCAGAGACAGATCATAGATAAGCTTCGCCCGTATACGGACAGGATCAGGGAGCTCATAGATTCCGGCACGGTGATACTGGCGACCGGCAACGCCGGCGAGATATTCATGAAACATATCTCCTACGTCACGGAGAAGATCGAGACCGACGGCCTCGGACTTATAAACCTGACCGTTAAAACCGATCTGTTCAACAGGCTCAACGGCAAGGTGCTCGGAAAATTTGACGACCTGGACGTTGTCGGCTTCCAGTCCCGCTTCTCTCAGGTGTACGTCGACAACAGCGCCTCGCCCTTTTTAAGAGTGGAGCGAGGCGTGGGTTATAATACCGGAAACGCGAAGTACGAGGGCGTAAGGCTCAATAATCTTTTCTGCACGTCCGTTCTGGGGCCTATACTGCCGGACAATCCGCTCTTTACCGAACGGCTGCTGTCCATTGCCGGTAGCGAGACCGAAGCCGCGTTCAGAGAGGAAGCCCTCGCGGCTTACGAACAGAGACTGAAAGAGTTCCGTGACCCGACTACTGAATTTTAGAATGTGCAATGTGCAATTAGCAATGTACAATCGCGACGAACATTTCGGCGACATATGGCTTTTCACCGCCCCGTCAGATAACCTTCCGGGGCGGAAAACAGTCTGAATATCATACATTCTTAAGCGCAATTACACATTGCACATTGCTAATTGCACATTAAATAACTCCTGCCCATTCCGGCAGTGCGGTGAATCTCATCCCGCCGACTTCTACGCAGTAACTCCAGAGGGCAATGGGGCGGTTCACCTTTGAGCCGTATTTGCCGTCGCCCGATACGGGTATCCCGCGCGAGGCGAGCTGAGCCCTTATCTGGTGTGAACGTCCGGTCTTCAGCGTGATAAGAAGAAGGGCGGCTCCGTTATTTCTGATCTCAAGCGTTTTATAATAAAGAACCGCCTCCCTGACTCCCTTCCGCTCTCTTCTGACAACGTAGACCTTGTTTTTACGGCTGTCTTTGAACAGAAGATCCCGCAGCTCCCCCTCCGACGGCTCAGGCGCGCCGTCAGCAAGGGCAAGATAGCTTTTAACCACCCCGCCGTTTTTTATAAGCTCCATATATTTTGCGGCGGCGGCAGGAGTGCGGGCAAATATCATTACTCCCCCCACGGGTCTGTCTAGCCGGTGGAGGGGATATATTTTTCCGCCCGTAACGCCCTCGAGCATGGATACGATATCCTGCCCGTCGGGCGATGCTTCGGATAAAACTCCGGCGGGCTTTACACATGCGATAAGTTCATCCGACTGATAAAGGATTTCTGGCATATTCAGTGGTCAGGGATCAGAGATCAGTTTCCGGCATCCGGATCATCGATCAGCCCGGCTATTCCCTTCAGCGCCCCTTCGTCAAAAGGCGATGGGATGTCCGCCGCCTTTACGAGGCTGATAAAATCCTCCGTACCGCCCTTCCTGACGAATCCGAGGTATTTTTCCAGCGCGTCGGCGTAATCCCGCTTCGATTTCACAAGGAAGCCGAGAGCCACGGTCTGAGCGAGGCAGTAATCTATATAATAGAAAGGCGACTCGTAAATGTGCATCTGATACTGCCAGCGGGTGCCATCCTCCAGGTAAGGTATACCTTCGAAAGAGATGTAGGGGCGGTACTTCTTCTCAAGCTCCAGATACGCCTTGTCGCGCTCGGCGGGGGTCATATCCGGATTCCGGTAAACGATATGCTGGAACTCGTCCACAATGACGCCGTAGGGTATGAAACTCAGGGAAGAGAGCAGATGCTTCTTTTTGTATTTATCCGCGTTCGCTCCGAAAAACCTGTCTATGTACTTCCACGCCAGGAATTCCATGCTCATGGAGTGACACTCAGCGGTCTCCATACCGCCCACGTCCAGCTCGGGATCGCCGTTTCTGAACACGTACGAACCCGCCAGCGCGTGCCCGAATTCGTGGGTGATGACGTCTATATCATCCGACGAGCCGTTGAAATTCGCAAGGATAAACGGCTGTCTGAAATTGTTGAAGGCTATGCAGTAGCCGCCGCCCCATTTATTCTGCCGCGCCTCCACGTCAAAAGCTCCGTTTTCCTGCATGGAGCGCATAAAGGCGCCGATCTCCGGATGCATATCGTCGTACATCCCCTGCGCGATACGGAATATCTCGTCCTTATCCGCGGGAGGCGTCGGCATATCGCCTGTAAAATAGATAGCGTCGTCGTAATACATAACGCCGTCTATTCCGAGCTCTGCGGCAGTTTTCGCCTTGAGTTCCGCCACAGCGGGCACAAGATCACGCTTTACGTTCCCGCGGAAAGCGTCGATCATTCCGGGAGTGTAATCCGTTCTGCCCATGCGGTAGTAACCCAGTTCCACAAAGTCGCGGTAGCCCATCGCTTTTGCTTCCCGGTCGCGGATATGCACGAGACGGTCGTAGATATCGTCCAGCTGAGCCTTATGCTCCGCGAGTCCCCTGCCTATCGCCTCCGCCGCTTCTCTGCGGGTGTTTCTGTCGGCGTTTTCCAGATTGCCGCGAAGGCGCGAAAGCGGCATTTTTTCGCCGCGGAACTCAAACTCCATGGAAGCCATAAGCTGAGCGTATTCCGTGACCGTCGTGTTCTCCTGTTTGCAGAGCTCCGCGATCCCGGGTGCGAACGCTTTTTTGCGGCACTCCAGCTTTCTGAAAAGCTGAGAACCGAGCCGTTTTTCCAGTTCCGCTCTGTATGGAGACGAGAGCATTATGTCAGCGTATTCGGAATACAGCTTTTCAAATTCCGGACCCTCGCTGTCGTAATACTCTATCTCGCCGTTATAGAATTCATCGGCGGTATCAAGTGTAAAACGGCAGTATGACAGCGACTGCGCAGTCTGATAGTTATTGAAGCAATCCAGCCAGATCCCGCGCGCAGCGATCATGTCGCCGGCGTTTTTTGCATTCTTTGCCGCCTCTTTGAAGCAGGCAAAATCCTTAATACCCTCTTCGATGGTATATCTTTTGTATGGAAAATCCTTAACCTTCATATCGTCACCGTAAATATAAAAAATCAGCAACCTTATAAGCTGTCCGCTATCAGCTTATTAATGCACCCATATACCGGCGGTACGTCGAGTTTTTTCATATCGACAAGTCTCCCGGAGCGCTCCTCCGTCTGCTTCTTCAGCTTTTCGATATAGATATCGTTCGGCATTTTTGTATGCATTGAACCTGAAAGCAGTACGGGCACCGGGTCCTTCGTGAATTTCTGCGCTCCGATATGCGCGGCGATAAGAGCCGAGCCGCGGTCCGCCATGATATCCACTATACGCAAAGCGACCCCGTCGCCGGAATTGACCGCTTCGAAAAAAGCGTCCGTCAGTATCCGACGCCAGTGATCGAGGTCATCGCCGTCCAGCCCCGATATGATATTCAGGAATTCCGGCTCGGTCCTGCCGACTATCTCTGTCAGCGCCGTCCGCTCGCGGCCCAGGAACGAGTCCGTATACACCGCTGCGACCACCCGGTGCGTGATCCAGTCGCCGTTGCCGGCATCCCCGGACAGATCGCCGAAGCCGCCCAGCTGAAGCTGCTTCCCGTCCTCGCCTATAGAAACGGAGACAGTGCCCGTTCCGCAGTTATAGGCGACTCCTACGCAGTCCGGTATGCCCGCCATAAGCCCGAGAAAGCCGTCGTTGCATATCTCAAAGCGAACGAGTCCCCTTTCGGCAAGTTTTTCGCAGAGGATATCGTGCTGGAACGGGTGATCCACACCGGCAAGCCCCATGAACATGCCGGATATATCTGCCATAGTCAGACCGCTGCTCTCTGTCAGTCCGAATACGCCGGACGCAATGATATCCGCCGCCTCGTCATAAGAACCCTCCAGGTTCTCGTGATTGCTCCCCGGGACCTTGTATTCGGAAAGTATCTCTTTCTTTTCATTAAAAAGGGCGCAGGCGGTTTTTGTACCGCCTCCGTCCACTCCGATGTAATACTTCATTTTACAAATCTGCAGGGGCAGGCATTTACCGCCCGCATAAAGCTGTTATATCTGCTCGAAATCGCAGATATAGATTTCGGAATCGTGCGCAGCAAGATGACGCTGCATGAATTCGCTCTCGTGCAGGACTTCGCCGGTGATGACGTTCTCCATACGGAGCCCCGTTTTTGAAGCTGCCGGAAGCCCGATGTCGCTGAAATAGAGCTGTGCGGAACTGTCGCGGTCATCCAGGTTCACAAATGCGACGGCCAGCTGATTACCGGACATGACCTTGCAGAACGTGAAGCGCTTGTCGCCGTCCGGGATATAGAACGGAGGTCTGCCCTCCTCATCCTGATTTATGCGCAGCAGCCCTTTGTTCTTTACAAGAGCCAGCATATCGCCGTCCAGCTTGCGCAGATCGCATCCGAGCATCAGCGGGCAGGAGAACATGCACCAGATCGCAAACTCGGTCTTGTACTCGGTCTCGGAGCAGTAATTGGTCCTGCCGACGTTGCCCATGCCGTTCATGCCGACGGTAAGCATATCCATATCGTTGAAGCAGGAGACTGCGGAGTAATTGATCTTCTGAAGCTGGCTCAGCACGATATCGCGATAAGATTCGAAATTATCCACTATATCGCCTGTGGAGCGGTACATATGGGCGCCGGTGGAGCGGATCCAGGTCTCGACGTCGTCGCAGCCCCAGTTGCAGGCGGAGAAAAGTATCTCCCTGCCGCAAGAGCGCAGCGCCATGGCCATTCTGCGGTAAAGCTGCGGGCCGTAAGCCGCCTTCGGCTTGTAGCAGAAATCGTACTTCAGAAAATCCACGCCGTATTCCGCGAAAGTCTTCGCGTCAAGGAATTCGTGATCAAACGAACCGGGATAATCGGCGCAGGTCCTTGTGCCGGCGCAGGAGTACATTCCGAACTTGAGCCCTTTGGAGTGCACGTAATCGCTCACGCTGTTCATTCCGTTCGGGAATTTGACCGGGTCGGGCACGATCTTGCCGGTCTCCGGGTCGCGCTTACGCTTTGACCAGCAGTCGTCGATGACGAGGTATTCGTAGCCGGCGTCACGCAGGCCCTTTTCGACCATGACGTCCGCCATCTCACGGATGACCTGTTCGCTGATGTCCGCGGCAAAAGTATTCCATGTGTTGAATCCCATAGGGGGAGTTCTTGAAAGCATATCTGATTCTCCTTATTATTCCGGGGCTGCGGACCCCTTTTTTGATTTTAGAGCTGTTGTTTTTCTGCGTCTTCCGTCCGCGGGAATAAACTCCGAAAGCAGTACGAAGAAGAACGTCTGGAACACGAACATACCTATGAGCTGATTGACGTTAGGCGTATACTGGAACCCGTTCCGTTCTGCCCATGCCTGAATGGCAGGCGAAAAATGATACCAGTATGTCGGTATCGGGGTAAGCAGAAGAGCATAAAAAACATTGTAAAACACGTCCGCTTTCGAGTGTTCCGGCTCCTCAAACAGGAACGAGAAAAACGGAATTATAAGAAACACAAGCGAATACGAGCTTGAAAAAGCGGGCACATTAAGCGCTATATAACACAGCAGGAACAGCCTTTGCCATCTTTTTTTCACAAAGAAGAGCGCGAATACGGCGATGATATCCGTCAGGATATAGAGTATGGTCGCCGGGATGATCCAGTCGTTGTCCATCATCAGTACAAGATTCTGTATGCTGACGCTGGAGAACGCAAAAGAGGATTTTTTGTTGACCACGAATCTCATGAGATTCGCCGCAAAAGTAGCTAAAAAGCTGCTGCCCTGCACGTGGGTGACAGCTCCGGTGATCATTGCCGTGCCCGGAAAAACGAAAGTAAAACCGGGCTCTATTACCGCGGATCCGGTGCGGATGAATTTGATAAGGAACGGGACGGCAGGCAGCGCGAACGCCAGGATACCGTATATAAGGCATCGAACGGCTTTTTTGTATTTTTTCTCAAGGATGAGGATCACGCCGAATATCGCCGGATAGAGCTTGATCCCTGCGGCAAGAGCCAGGGAAATAAGCGCCAGTTCGCTGACAAGTCTGTTTTCATCACCCTCAAAGAACACAAAAAACGCCGTGAACACGAAACACAGAGTCAGGATATTGCCTCTCTCAAGACAGTACATCATCGGGTAACTCACGCACACGAGCATGGTCAGTATTTTGCCGTGAGCATCCGCATATCTGTTTGCATGCAGGTTCGAAACAAATGAAGACAACGTCTTGACAAGAACGAGTATGCATACACAGGCGAACAGCAGATAGATCATCATGCAGCGTTGATCCATCTGCAGAAGGTATTTCGAACCGGGCTTGACGGTGTTGTCTATCGCGACGTAATCGGCGCGCACAAACTTGCCGAAGAATCTGAAAAGAAGTATGCACAGCGGGGGATAAATGTTGTTTTTGTCGGTATATACGTTACCTACAGCGTCGCGGATGGAATTGAAGAAATCCATAAACAGGTCGTTCGTGACGCCGCGACCGAACAGCGCGTATGAGAAAGACGCGCCGTGTGTGATAAACATAGCCCCCATCATTATACCGAAGTTTACTATGAAGAAGATCATAAAAAACCGCACGTAACCTTCGGCGGGATAATGATACCCGTCCGGACGCCTGCCCGCGAGAGCGTTGAACGCATTCTTAAACAGTCGGGAGACGGGATTCTGTTTTTTTTCTGTAGCCTCGTTCATATTCCGCTTTTTCAGCTTTGAGTTCCGGGTTCCGAGAGCCGCTGATGTGGCAATTTCCGGTCCTGAGTTCCGGGCTCAGGGGTTTCTTGGTTTACATAATTCTTATCTTATACATAATAACTTATAATAATAGATTTTGTCAAGAAATATATAGTTTGTTTCAATAAGGACGTGCTTCACGCCGATGCAGACAGTGCAGCATACTGCGCATGGCAAAACAAAAGCCGCCCGCAAAGCATCGGTGAGCTTTGCGAGCGACTTCATTTCTTCATCTGCAAGAGCGTCTTCATCGCCCCCGCAGGGGCGATTCCACCCGGCTGAGAAACCGGCTCAGCCCTGATCGTTGACTGAACGGATCTCTGCGATAAGTCCCTTGATGGCGGAAACGATGCCCATGATGAAAGTGATAAAGCTCTGAAGGAATTCCATAATATTTTACCTCTCTTCGTTATTGGTTATTGTTTTGTGATTTTTCACGTTTTGATAGTAACACATATCAAAAAAAAATTCAAGAGTTATTTAAAAAAAATTAATATTTTTTTAACAAAGCAAAACCGACAATAAGTCGTTGACATTTTGTTTATGTGTTGTATAATTCTGTGTGGTATGTTCCTCAATACATATTTCGGAAAGGTTGGTTCTGCTTATGGAACACAAAATGACTATCGCGGGGCTCGAAAGAGCGCTCCCCCTCTGCAAAGTGACAGACGACCTGTATATCGGCGCGTTCATCATCTTCGGGGACTGCGAACTGACGACCGCCTGTGCAAAAGCGTTGCTCGAAAAAGCTCCCGAATACGACTATCTTATCACCGCCGAGGCCAAGGGCATCCCGCTCGCGCATGAGATGGCAAGGCTGCACGGCGACAAAAAATACTTCGTCGCGCGCAAAAAACCCAAGTTCTATATGTCCGGCGTGCTGGACGTATCCGTACAGTCGATCACCACCGCCGGCGTACAGCATCTGTACCTGGACACTTCGGACGCCGCGATGATGAAGGGCAAACGCATCCTTATAGTAGACGACGTCATCTCCACCGGCGAATCGCTGCACGCGCTCGAGGCGCTCGTTCACGAAGCGGGCGGAGATATCTGCGGAGAAATGGCGATCCTGGCCGAGGGCGAATCGCAGGAAAAGGAAGGGCTCATCTATCTTGAGAAGCTGCCGCTGTTCAACCCTGACGGATCGGTGAAGGATTAGTTCCAAGTTCCGAGTTCCAAGTTCCAATGTCATAGTTTATCTGAACAAGACGCATTATGAGCAAAACAAACAACACGCAGAACGCAGCACAAAATCCGAAACCGGTGACCGCGGCGATAGTAGGCGCGGGGCACCGCTCGATGATATACGCCGCCTACGCAAAGGAGCATCCCGACGAGCTGAAGATCGTCGCCGTTGCCGAGCCGAACAAAGAGACGCGGCTGGTGTGCGCGAAAGAGTATGACATCCCGCCGGAAATGCAGTTTTCCACCGCGGAAGAGCTCTCAAAGGTCCCCCGCCTCGCCGACGCCGTGATAAACGGCACGATGGACAGGGATCACGTCGCCACTGCCGTTCCCCTTCTGAAGCGCGGCTATGATATGATACTGGAGAAGCCCTTTGCCTGCTCGCGCGGGGAGCTGTATCTGCTTGCCGAAACCGCGAAACAGTATAACAGCAAAATACTCATCTGCCACGTGCTGAGATATTCTGCCTTTTATGCGGCGATAAAAGAAGTCGTGTCCGGCGGCAAAATCGGCGAGATAATAGCGATGCACACCTCCGAGGACGTCAGCTACCACCACTTCGCGACCTCTTACGTACGCGGAAAATGGGCAAACAAGGAAATCAGCGGCACCACGTCGCTTCTGGCAAAATGCTGCCACGATATCGATATAATCATGTGGATGATGGATCCCGTAGTGCCGGACTGCGTGATGAGCTCCGGAGCTCTTAAGTATTTCATTCCCGAAAACGCCCCGGAGGGCAGCGCGCAGCGCTGCACGGAATGCAGATACGAGGATACCTGTCCGCTTTCCGCGAAGCGCATCTACCTGGACATGCCCCACAAATGGGATTTCTACGTCTGGCCGACCATACACGACGCTCCGGAACAGGAACTGTACGAAGACCTTAAGACCAATCCATACGGCAGATGCGCCTTTAAATGCGGCAACAACGTCAACGACAGGCAGTCCGTGCTCATCCGCTTCAAAAACGGCGCGGTCGCCACCCACAGCCTGACGTCGAACACCGCCTATTCAAAAAGGATCATACGCATAGTCGGCACGAAAGGCGAGATCGAAGGCGTCTTCGAGGATCAGAAATTCACTGTATCGCTTATTGATCCCACCGCGGAGAACGACCATACCGAGACCGTTTACGATCTTTCGGGCGACGCCTCCGCGTTCGTCAATCACGGCGGCGGAGATTACGGCATCGTCCGTGATTTCGTAAAGTGCGTACGGGGCGAAGAGACGTCCCAGTCCTGCACCGCCCTTGAGAACAGCCTGAACGGCCACCTCGCCGTTTTCGCAGCCGATGAGTCGAACGACAACGGCGGAGCGCCGGTAAAAGTTTTTTAAGGGCGCAGCATACGGCCGCATAAAGATCTGAACAAATTCAAAAATATGCAACCCCGGAAAACCGGGATTGCATTTTTTGATCGGCTGCGTTTCCGTGCGGAAAAACTGAATACGCAATATACTCTATTTGATCGAGTAGGTTTTTGTGACCGTTCCGGAATATCTGTCGCCATTCGCTTTTACGGTCACCGTGTACTCCCCGGCCTGTTTGCTCTCGCCCGACCAGGTGAGCGTGTACGAAGTCCCATCCGTCAGTGTAAGACCCGCGGCGTTCTTTACCGTAACGGTAGGCTTCTGCACCTTGCCGTTATACGCTTTGCTCGTCCAGGAGAGAGTCACCCGGGAGGCAGCAAGAGCCTGTTTGCTTATGATATAGGTCTTTGATACCGAGCCGGAGTATTTGTCGCCCTTTCCTTTTACTGTCACCGTGTACGTGCCGGGCAGCTTGCTCTCGCCCGACCATTCGAGGGTATAGGAGGTCCCCTCCGTCAGTCTGAGACCTGCCGCGTTCTTTACCGTCACCGTCGGCTTCTGAACTTCTCCGTTATATGCTTTGCTCGTCCAGGAGAGCGTTATACGCGACGCATTGAGCGGCTGTTTGCCGATGGCATACGTCATCGGTACCGAGCCGGAGAAACTGCCCTTGCCCTTTACGGTCACAGTGTAAGTCCCCGGCAGCTTACTGTCCCCCGACCATTCGAGGGTGTAGGAGGTCCCCTCCGTCAGCTTCGTACCTGCGGCGTTCTTTACAGTGACCGTTGGCTTCTGTACCTCGCCGTTATACGCCTTGTTTGTCCAGGAAAGAGTTATCCGGGAGGCGGCAAGAGCCTGTTTGCTTATGGTATAGGTCATCGGCACCGAGCCTGAGAAACTGCCCTTGCCCTTAACAGTCACGGTGTAAGTCCCGGGCAGCTTGCTCTCGCCGGACCATTCGAGGGTATATGAGGTCCCCTCCGTCAGCTTCGTACCTGCGGCGTTCTTTACAGTGACCGTCGGCTTCTGTACGGCGCTGTTATACGCCTTGCTCGTCCAGGAGAGAGTTATCCGGGAGGCGGCAAGAGCCTGTTTGCCGATGGTATACGTCATAGGTACCGAGCCGGAGAAACTGCCCTTGCCCTTCACCGTCACAGTGTATGTTCCCGGCAGCTTGCTGTCCCCCGACCAGCTGAGCGTGTATGAAGTTCCCTCCGTAAGTTTTGTACCTGCGGCGTTCTTTACAGTGACCGTCGGCTTCTGAACTTCGCCGTTATACGCCTTGCTTGTCCAGGAGAGTGTTATACGGGAGGCGTTAAGAGCCTGTTTGCCGATGGTATAGGTCATCGGTACCGAACCGGAGAAATTGCCCTTGCCCTTCACCGTCACGGTGTATGTTCCCGGCAGCTTGCTGTCCCCCGACCAGCTGAGCGTGTATGAAGTTCCCTCCGTAAGCTTCGTGCCTGCGGCGTTCTTTACAGTGACCGTCGGCTTCTGTACGGCGCTGTTATACGGTTTGCTTGTCCAGGAGAGAGTTATACGGGAGGAGGCAAGAGCCTGTTTGCCGATGGTATAGGTCTTTGAAACAGAACCGGTATAGCTTCCCGTACCGTTCACCGTCACCGTATAGGTCCCGGGCAGCTTGCTGTCGCCCGACCATTCGAGAGTGTAATCCGTTCCCTCGGACAGCGTCTCATCAGCTGCATTCTTCACCGTGACTGCCGGCTTCTGCACGCTGCTGTTATATGCTTTGCTCGTCCAGGAGAGCGTCACCCCGGAATCGTCAAGTGGTTCCGTATTTTCGTACAGGCTGAGAAGAGACTTCGAGAAAGCGGTTTTTAGATCGGCAGTCAGAGCCGGGCGGATGCCTGTGCAATAATTAGTCGTTGTTCCGTCATTTATTCCCCCGGAATAAAAAACGCGTATAATTTCATCCGTGTATCTGGGAGTACGCAAAAACCAATCAGACGCGCCGCTGTAGTAATTTCCCGTGGAAACGTCAACATACAGCCCCTGACATTTCGCGTAATCGGTGCCGAACGCCGTGCGGCCGGCATCCTCGCCGGCGGCATTATCCGACGAAAAACCATATGATTCAGTAGTAACGTCGGCATATGTAAGCGGAAATACCCTGTCGTTGGTTTCTTCAACGCTGTAAGTCGACGAATATCTTCCTGGCGTTTCCAGAACGGTGTATTTTATATGATCCATCTCATCGCCGAACGCCGTGTTGAAGAAGTCCGAATTCATCCACGTGCGCAGGGATGAATAAGCCCAGTTTGAAGCGTAGTGGGTCTGATCCGAATCGCCGTAACCGTCGTAATTGTAATTATGGAAAGGCTGACTGTCGATTATGCTCTCGGTCATCATAAGTCCGGAGTCGGGATCCAGCACACACCAGACAACAGGCTCATATTTAAACCAGTAAACCTGCTTCAGCTCATAACCGTTGAAGATCTGATCAGAATAGTCAGCAGAGAGTGTTGTCGACCACGGCCTGTAATGAGCAAAGTAAACAGCCCGGTATCTTTCGCCGGCGAAGGTCACGTCGGAATACCTCATGTAAAGCTCAGGCTCACCGTTGGTGAAGTAATTATAGTATCTCCAGGTTAGGGATTTTGAGTTGAGAGTCTCAAGCAGATCCGGATCGGTCACACGGGTCTGAGGATAGTTGCCGAAGATAACAAGATCGCCCGTCCGGAAGGAGGAAGTTTTTATCACTCCTTTTGAAATCGCCGCCTGAAGATCAACATTCAAAGCAGGGCGAATACCGCAATTAGCACGGTAAGTACCGAAATGCATTATGACTGAGCCGTCGGGTTGGACGCCATAAGTTTGATCGCCTGTTTCGGGAGTACGCAGGATCCACGACGAGCAGTTGTTATATTCAGGAAAAACACGCAATCCCTGACACTTCGCGTAATCCGTACCGCATGCCGTTCTGTTTGTATCAGCACCGGCATCCAATGAGCCCGGGAAACCGTAGTAATAATTTCTCATATCAGATGCTGTAAGCGAGAAAACATGGTCTGAGGTCGTATGCCCGTCATATTTCGGTAAAAACCACGATTTTGATTCAACCGTTGATTTTTTTATATAACTTTTTCAACGTCGAACGCGGTGTCATAGAAGTCGCCGTTCATCCAGGAACGAAGAGAAGAATACGCCCAGTTTGAAGCGTAGTGCGTATGTCCCGCATTGCCGTATTCGTCGCCGTACAACTCATTATTAAAAGGCTGGCTGTCGATTATTTCTTCTGTCATCAGAAGCCCGGCGTCGGGATCGAGCACACGCCATACTATTGGCTCATATCTGAACCAGTATACCTGTCCGGGGACATAGCCGTTGTCATCCTGATAAGAGTCGTCGTACGAAGCATTTGTACAGGATGGCCTGTAAACCATAAATCTGACGGCTCTGTAACGGATGCCGGAGATGGTCACGTCCGCGTATTTCATAAAATCTTCCCTGACGCCGTTTACGTAATAATCGTAATACGTCCAGTTAAGAGTCTGTGAATTCAGAGCATCAAGCAGATCGACGTCGACCACACGGGTCTGAGGATAACTGCCGAAGGTGACGTAATCGCCGGTCCGCAGATCCGCGGCGGATGCGGTGATCACCCCAGGGACCGCTATGACCCCGGCGAGCATTATCATGGTGATAAGAATTGAAAGAATACGTTTCATGGGTATGTATCTCCTTTTTTGAGCTTTGAACTATGAACTATGACCTTTGCACTTTGAACTCTAAACCCGGAACTCATAGTATCCCGATCCGGGTATAATCATACAAATATATTATATCATAAAAAAAACTGTATCACAACATCACAGACTACTGCAAAAGGCTCTTTTTTCGTTTTTGCACGACAAATTTTTTCGTCTGTTTTTGTGTATATTGTCAAATCAAAGGATTTTTTTCCTCTTCACGGATTGCGTGTAAAACAGAAAATGGCTTCTTCGCAGATAATTGCGGGATAGCTAAGAATGAGCTCCCTCAGTCGGCTTCGCCGACAGCTCCCTCAAAGAGGGAGCCTTTTTCAAGCCCCACTCCATGAGGGGGGTGGCGCTTGCGCCGGGGGGAGTATTAAGGTAATCATAAACCTATATGTGATCCGTATCTCATCTTATCAGCAATCATCGCATTTCGATGGACACATTACACGGAAATCCTTGAAGAGGAAAAAATCCACAAACCGGCAAAGTCTGTGGATTTTTCTGTTTTATATTTCGGAAACAGTGTTCATTGCAATTCCCGAGGGGCCAGCCCCGTTTGACCGGCTGCGTTTCCCCGGGGAGAAACGGAATACGCCGAAGGTTCTATTTGATCGAGTAGGTTTTTGTGACCGCTCCTGAATATTTGTCGCCTGTTGCGGTCACGGTCACCGTGTAGTCCCCGACCTGTTTGCTCTCACCCGACCAGGTAAGAGTATAGGATGTACCCTCCGTCAGCCTGAGACCT
>JAILQN010000096.1 GCA_024699005.1 Clostridia bacterium | reverse complement strand
ATCACTAACGCCGATTTTCCCGGCAAGCTGCTGCTGAGTCATATTTCCGCCTTCACGCAGGCGTTTGATCATTGAGCCTGTCACATACTGATTCATAACCGTCAGTCCTCCTTTTTCATCAGCATACCACGCGAAAGCCCGGAAAACAACCTACGCTCTGTAGACGGGTTTTTGACCGCCCCGCCGACCGCGTAAAAAAAGAAGCCGTTTCGTTGACGGCTTGATTTATTATTGTCATTGTTGCAAACAAAAAATGGATACAGCCGCCCCGAAGGCCGGAGCTTCGACAAAAAATGCCTTATCTCCCACTGCATCCACAATTAAAATAGCAGATTTACTTGAAATTGTCAAGACAATACGGTTTGATTCCGTAGGGGCGGATATCATCCGCACCGCCGCTTTTTGACTTCCCGACAATACATAAGAAAAAACGGATACCAAACGGTATCCGTTTAAAATTTGCTCACTTCGTGGTTGTATGGACAGACAAACATAAAATCAATTCAGCGAGTATTTCATGATTTCCGGATGACATTCCTTGCCGCGTTTACCGCAGGCGTCACAATAAACGGCAATTCGAGGCGATGCGTCCCAGTCCATCCTCTGCCAACCGTTTCGTGCATAGTATTGCGGCTCTTTCGCGCACGCCCAAAGCTCCCGTATGCCACGCTTTCCCGCTTCCCCGAACACAACGGCCTGCATCACTTTTCCGTAACCCCTGCACCGCAGGTCGCTCCGCACGGCAATATCGCCCAGAGTATATACGCCGCTTCGCATTTCCAATGTGACCGCGGCCATCAGTTCTCCGGTCAGAGGATCGTCCATACGCCACATCTTTATAATCCGATCCGGCATACGTTCTTCAATTTTTACGCCCATGCCGCTGTCATGGAACAGCGTGGAGAGCGCCAAAAAGTCTTCCGTTTCGCGGATTATGTATTCTTCCATATCAAAAACCTTTTTCCAATGCGTGTTTTCTCTGCCGCGACCTTATGCACAGGATCATCCGATCGATCTTTCGATCCATTCAGCGACGCATTTTGCCAGTTTCATTCTTTGTCCGGCAAAGCTGTGTGTGCTGACGATTGTTTTGTATGTAACAAGAGCCGACAGTATGTCCAGTTTCTCTGCCAGAGGCCGCATCATCCGCTCGGCGGGAGCGACAGTGTCCAGTGCCGCCTCAACCAACAGCACCTGACGCTCGGCAAGGCGCTCATATCCATTGAGGATGCCGAGTTCATATTGGTGGTTCAGCGCGTTCTCATAAACCTCGCTCGCAGAGTTCATCTTGAGGCATTGTCCTTCTGTTTCGATCATAAGAAACAAGTCCTTTTCCATTTTATATCGGAAGGAGGCGCCAATGTCGTAAGCGGCAAGTGCAGCCACGCCGCGGATAAACGGCAGTTCCTTCGCCGCGTTGAGCACCGTCTGTCCGCCCATGCTGTGACCGACAAGGAAGATGTTGTTGACGTCTATGGCATACTGATCGGCGATTGCCGGATTGTGCGCCCATTTCGCTATGGCAATCAGATCGTCCTTCAGATTCGTGAACAGATAATTGCCTTCGCTTCCCCATGCGCCCCTGTGATTCATATGGATAACGACGCAACCTGCGCGCATCAGTGCCAGTTCCAGATCGTTGTTCGTCGTGTATCCGGGAAAACCGTGCGACAGGATCACGGCCGGATAGGGTTTCTCGACTCTTTGATCGGGAGAAAGAAGATATCCGTACAGCCGGCATCCGCCGCTGACAATATTCAGTTCAAAAATCTCCGGCGAAGAATCCTGTACGTCCGCTTCGAATTCCACAAAAATGTTTTCAGATTTCATTTTTCCTGCTTTCCCTTTTCTGATATTAAGTTTGCCGTTCCGCGTTTCGCCTGTTACAACACTTCATCTATGATTCCGCCTGCGATCACACATCCGGCGGCGTCATAGAATACCGCCGATTGTCCGGGCGTCGCGGCTCTGACCGGATCGTCAAAAGTTACTTTTACTTTCCTGCTCTCCGTCATCGCAATTTCGGCCGGCTGTCCGCTGTGACGATAGCGGACTTTGACCGTACACCGGATCGTTTCTTCTTTTCTCATTTCAGGGATGCTCATGAAGCAAACGTCTCTGCACAGAAGTGAACGGTGATACAGAGACTGTTCGTCTCCCAGAACCACTTCGTTTCTGTCGGCGCGGATCTCGTTTACGTAAACAGGATGCCCGAGCGCGATGCCGAGCCCCTTCCGCTGACCGACGGTATAATGTATGATCCCTTTGTGCCTGCCGAGGATATTCCCGGACCGATCGACAAACATGCCTTCTCCCCGGAAACCGGCTCCCGC
>JAILQN010000075.1 GCA_024699005.1 Clostridia bacterium | reverse complement strand
CGAAATGTTCGACGCCGACCCGGTATATCCGGGAGTCGACGCTTTCGTCTGCCTGGGAGATATCAGCAGCATCGGCACGGAGCCGGATTATACGAATTACAATAACGCCGTAAAGGAACATATAAGGGCGGAAACTCCGATGATAAACATTCAGGGCAACCACGAGTTCAAGAACGTGGACCAATATAAGGAACTGTTCACGAGTACCTTCAACCAGGAACTGAATACGGTTGCCGAGATAAACGGCTTTTCGCTCATCGGCTTCTCAGGTGAGAGGGGGCTGACCGAGTGGACCTTTACCGCGGGAAGCCTTAAGTGGCTCGACAAGGCGATCAAAGAGGCGGAGACGAAAGCGGAAAACAGACCGATATTCGTGTTCCAGCATCCGCACCCGTGGGGTACCGTATACGGAAGCACCGTTTGGGGCGATCCGCAGATAAACGTGGTCCTGAACGGTCATTCGGCGGTCGTGGATTTCTCCGGTCACTCCCACTTCCCGATGAGCGATCCCCGCAGCATCAACCAGGCGACCTATACCGCAGTCGGCTGCGGAGGTCTGGCACGGTTTGAGCTCGACAACAATTATATCGTGGGTCAGCATCCGGACGGCTACGAGGACGCCGCCGAGATCTGCGTCGTGGAGGCGACCTCCTCCGGCAGCGTGCGTATAAGGGGCTTCGATCTGCTGTCCGGCACTTATTTCTGCGACTGGTTCATTCCGGACGTGAACGACCGCGACACCTACGCCTATACCTATAAAAACGTGAAGGCGCACGATGCGGCTCCGGTTTTCCCTCAGGACGTTTCCGCGGCTGCGTTTAAGAATGAGAACGGCGAGTGGGTGATCTCCTTCACCGAGGCGGAAGCTCCGGAGGGATATATCGTCCATGAGTACAAGGTCACGATAAAAGACGGGAACGGCAAAAAGATCTTCGGAAAGAATTTTGTGGACGATTACTACGTGTTCGACGACGACGACACCGCCGACTTCCGCATAGGCGCGGACACTCTTGAACCGGGCAAAAAATACATGCTCGAAGTCCGCGCGGAGAGCGCTTATCATCTGTATTCGGATACTCTGAGTCTGGAGTTCGAGGCGTCGTAATATTACGGGGATTCCTGAATACGGCGTAAAGTTTTTCCCCGACACGGCAGTCAGCTGTATATGATCTTTTTAAAACAAGCAAAAACCATATAAGCTCAACACGCAACACGATCATTGTCAGGCAGACAAGAAAGGATATATATCAATGAGGATAGCGGCAACTTATGAAAACGGAGAAATCTTTCAGCATTTCGGCAGAACGGAACAGTTTAAGCTGTACGACGTCGAAGACGGAAAGATCGTGAATGAACGGATCGTCGGAACGAACGGAAGCGGCCACGGAGCCCTTGCCGGGTTCCTTCGTTCGGCGGGAGCGGATATGCTGATCTGCGGCGGCATCGGAATGGGAGCCCGGATGGCTTTGGCTGAAGCGGGCGTCAGGGTATATCCCGGCGTATGCGGATCTGCCGACGCAGCCGCGAAAGCCCTGGCGCAGGGGACGCTGGAATATGATCCGGACGCGCGCTGCGATCATCACGAACATCATGACGGCGACTGCGGGCATAATGATTGCGCGAAGCATGACTGCGGCGGAAACTGATCACCGGTACAGGACGCTATGATACGTGATCTTGAAATGACGGTTCTGACGGATAATTCCGCGGAAGAACCGTTTGCCGCTGAATGGGGTCTGAGCATTATGATCTCGGCTGACGGCACGAGGATCCTTCTGGATACCGGAGCCGGAGGTATGTTCGCGCGGAATGCAGAAATCCTGGGGATAGATCCCGGCGATATCGACGTCGGCGTGCTGTCCCACGCTCACTACGATCACGCGGACGGACTGGATACGTTCTTCGCCCTTAACCGGACCGCGCCTTTCCTGGTTAGGGATGGGACGGGAGAAAACTGCTTCGGAATAAAAGAGGGCGAGCTGCGCTATATAGGCATAAAAAGCGGCGTTCTGAAAAAGTATGAGGCGCGTATCCGATATGTCAGCGGCGTCTGTGAAATAGCGGACGGAGTATGGCTGATCCCGCACCGCAGGGCGGATTATTCCGCCATAGCGCTGCGCAACGACCTTTATACCGCAGATAACGGAAAACTCTCTCCGGATGATTTCGCCCACGAACAAAGCCTGGTTATCGAAACCCGGCGCGGACTGACCGTTTTCAACAGCTGCTCTCACTCCGGAATGATCAATATCCTTGTCGATATCCGGCAGATGCTCGGGCGCGATGACGTCGTGACTTATGTGGGCGGTCTGCACCTCTATAAGCTGACGAACGAAGAGCTGGATGCGCTCTGCGAAGATATCCGGCGCACGCCGGTAGAACGTATCATTACCGGACATTGTACCGGCGATCATGGTTTCGCTTTTCTGAAAGACAGACTCGGCAGCCGGATAGAACGGTTCTCATCCGGTTTCAGGCGCAGTTTATGAACTGTATCATTCTCCTGATTCAAAACCAGACATAAGGGGCTGTAAAAAACGCGTTTTTTACAGCCCCGGTTAAGTTTGCCGGTGGCAAGTGAAGTTTTCTTTGAAAGTGAAGTTCATTGCATGAGTGAAGTTTCACCTGACGGTGAAGTAAGGCAAACTTTACTTCACTTTTCACCCCACGGTGAAAAACTTCACTGTGAACCTGTGAACAACTTCACTTTTTTATAAAAAAACTTCACCTTAATACAAGAAATCAAAATATGAAGTCACCCAAACATCAACAGAATCGGGTGACTTGCTTGTTGACTTCTTTTACAGCCCCTCGTTTGTTTAATCGATAAAAGGGCGCAGTAAGATGTGCGGTGCTTTCTTGTTTGATCAGCCGTAACCGTGGTCGATATGGACCCATTTCCCGTCCGACGAACGGATCAGGATCCAGTTCCAGTTTGTATAAGTGTGGTTTTCATTCAGCGCGCTTTCAGCCGGCGGCTTTGAAGTTTCAAAATCGGAGAGCAGAACGATAGTCTGCACGTCTCTTTCTTCGCTTTCCTGTATCGACGTTTCATCACCGGCATACCACAAACGTGTCAGCTTGCAGCCTTTCCAGTTTTCCTCAAATTCCTTTATTATCGTTTTCATCGCACTGTCTATGTCTTCGGAAGAAAAGAGCTGCGAATCGACGTCGGACGTTTCCACCTGCGAAACGTTTCCCCCTTTGTGTGCATCCAGGTGGATCAGGACGAAAACCATACAGAAGACGAGAACTGTTAACGCCGCCGCCTTTATCAGAAATTTCTTTCCCGGACTCCTGTGCAGCTCGGGCGTCGATATGACGTCAGGCGGCATGGACTGTCCGGATATCTGATCGGACAATGATACGTGTTTTTTGTCATCCGGCATAGGAACAAACCTCCTTTGGATTTTATGACAGTGATTCAGTATAATACTCTGATATGATGTTAAATGATTTTTAATCAAGAGTCATTGAACTCGTCTTCGAATTGACGGAAAACGCTTTTTGAAAGAATGGTAAGTCCTGTAAGCAATACAAGGTATGCCACGACGGATACCGCAGGAGGAACACAAACATACAGCCACGAAAAAGAGTGCAGAACTGCGCAGCGGGTCAGAAGAGCTGTTTCCGCAAGCAGTTCGATTACGATAAAAGCGATAAGGAAGTTCCGGACTCTTGATCGCAGTCTTGTCTCTATACTGAGAGTCGTTCCATTTTTGTTTTCGTGTACTGAGACAAGAATGATCGGCAAAAACGGGTTGTGCAGAAACGCTCGTTTGCTTTCAGGATAAAGCAGGACACTTTTGCTTTTTCTGTCAAGCTCCGTACAATTGTAATCGCGGTCCAGAACGGAGATAGCTGCGTCGCGCACGGTCATCAGGACTTGTCCCGCAGGTTTTGAGGTTCTCACGGAATAATAAAAGTGAGGAAATAATTTCATATTGTGTTGTTTTGGTCCCGGGAATGATTTCGGGGCGAACCGTTCGCACGGCTTCATGCGAGTCCGGATGATTTAAGATACGATCCGAGCCAATCCGTCACCTTGCACGCGCCGGACCAGTTCATATGATCGCCCTTGTCCCATGTGTCTTTTGACCAGTCGATCTGTACCGGAGAAGTCTTCAGGTTCAGGTCAAAATAATCAAGCTGCAGATTCTCTGCCAGAATCGCAATGCCGTTATGTCGTTTCATATTCCAGTTTACAGTGCTGGGAGTACTGACGAGGATCAGTTTTGCTCCTCGATTTTCGCAGTAATCCCGAAAGTCCTTAACAAAAGTGCGGTTCTGAAATGATACGTATTTTGTCTCATCTGTGTCCGCCATATAATCGCCGGGAGAAGCAGGTGAAGATTTGTTGTGTCGGCGATAGCCTTTTGCGTCTTCCCTGTGGGTGTAGACAGCGCCGGAGAAAATCAGGTCTTTTGCGCCGAACTGTTTCCATCGGTCGTGATATCGAAAAACAGGCAGCCACTGATCGAATTTGTTGACGATAGTCGCGACGAAGGAAAACTCCCGGAAGATCGCGTTGGTCTCCAGCACGACGACTTTCGGCGTTTGTTTCTCAAATGCTTTTTTCAGAAACTCTCTCGTATAATACAAATTCTGGGCTGCAGTTCCGCAGTTATAAGAGGTGATCCCGTATCGCTCCAGAAGATACGTCGGAATAAAAGCGCAGTAACACTCGCTGTCTCCGAGAAACAATACGTCTACGGACTGTTCCGGTTCGCCGAGGATGCCGTTTGCCTTGTAATCGATCATCCCGTTTTCCTTCGCGTTGTTTTTCGGTACGAATAACGCAGAGGTCAGAAGCAGTATAATGAGCAACCCTGACAAAAAAGCAGCGGGAAGTGCGCAGCGCCGTTTTGTTTTTTTCATGATGCCCCCTTAATACTGTGCATATAACGGATCGACCGGCGCGTATCCCTCGCCGTACGCTCCGAAGATCACAATATACATGATCAGCGCATAGAAAACGGTCCAGCGGATTGCCGTCGGCTTCCGGAACAGTTCGCCGCGTATATCAACGCCTTTTTCACGCAGTAAGCCGATTACAAAAACGAGAAGGACCGTAACCCCGACGATCAGCAGGTCCTGTACGTCCACACCGAGTTTTGAAAGCAGTTCAGCTTCGGGGATAAGGGACCCGAATGAAAACCGGGTGACCATCTGCCGGAACATCTGCATCCCCGCCCGAAGTCCGTGCGCGCGGAAAAACAGCTCTCCCGTGACCACCAGAAGCGATGTTCGTATTATGCGAAGCCAGCGGAAAATGAAGCGTTCCGGATCTATACGCAGCCATCCGCCGATCCGGGCGGTCAGCGGAGAAAGCAGGTTCCCGCCGTATATCAGCGCAAAATGATACAGCCCGAAAAATATAAAGCTCCAGCCGACGCCGTGCCACAAGCCGTTGCAAAGCCATACGCAGAATAGTGCTGTGCCTCCGGTGATCAGCGGTCCGTAGCGGTTGCCGAGCTTTTTGCGGGCAAGGATGGTCAGCTTTTTCATAGGGCCGGCAACTGACACGGGGTAAAACACGTAATCCCGGAAAAATGCGCCGAGGGTGATGTGCCAGCGCGTCCAGAATTCAGAGATCGTCTTAGAGAAAAACGGACGCCTGAAATTCTCCGGCAATACGACTCCTATGATCTGCGCAGTGCCCAGACAAGCGTCCATTGCTCCGGAGAAATCCATATACAGCTGAACCGTATAAAGTACCGCTGCCAGAGCGATCACGCCGCCGTCATATTCCGTAAAATCGGTAAAGACATTTCTTATAAGCGGATCCAGCCGGTCTGCCGCCACAATCTTTTTCATCATGCCCCATGCGATGCGGGTCAGCCCGAGCGTCAGGTTCCCGTACCGGATCGGTCCGGCATTCCACAGAGCGTCCGCAGTCTCCCGGTAACGACAGATCGGACCTTCCGTAATCTGAGGGAAAAAGCCGATGAAAAGAAGCAGCCTTGCAAGATTGTCGTCCGCCGGTATCGAGCAGTGATAGACATCAGACAGGTAAGAGACGGCCTGCAGTGAGAAGAATGAAATTCCCAGGGGGACAAGAAAAGTCGGGATATTACACTGTATCGGGATTTGAAGCGCCGTCAGAAAGGTGTTCAGATTGCCTAAAAAGAAACCGGTATATTTTAACGTCAGCAGAAGGCCCAACTGCAGCACAACTGCAAGCGTGACAACAGCGCGCCGTTTTGCCGCATAGCTTTTTCTGACAGTTTTCCGATCTTCCTTCGGAAGTGACGCCGTGTGTTCCTTCATCTGCGTCTGCAGCCGGTCGAGCCAGATCCCGAACCAGTGCACGGAGAACACAGTCAGCAGCAGGTAAACGATCAGCTTACCGCTGACGAGACAGTAAAATATGCAACTTGCGGCAATCAGAACGCCTCTTCTGCATTTACCGGGCACGATTCCGTAAACGATCAGAAAAACAGGCAGAAAGACGAAAAGGTATTCCGCAGAGAAACAGGAGGTGAGCTTTGTTCCGAACGCTGACAGCAAAGCAAAGTTCACGTTATTCGTCCTCCTGCAGCCGTGTGATCAATGCGTTAATTTTTTTTTCGGAATTAAAATTATCCGGGATGATTTCGACGGCGGGGATCGTTATGTCAAAAGTGTCTTCCAGTTCCGCAATAAGTGCGATGATGGAGAGAGAGTCAAGCAGATGCTCGTCGATCAACGTTTCACAGGTATCATAGTCGATATCGGGACGGATATCATTCAGGATCTCAAGTAATTCTTTCATTCGTATCACAGCCTTTCATAGTGCGGTGTGTTTAAAACATCGGTGGGGTGCGGTTCCCTCATCATAAAGGGCTCGTCATCCTCCGGCGCGAGCCAGACCGCGGGCAGCTCGCGGCTCAGGAACAGAGAGATTCCCTCCGCCATACAGTAAGCGCCGGCATTTTCAAAACAAACCGTATCGCCCACGGCGACGTCCGGCAGACAGACCTGCTTCGCCAGTATGTCGTTCATCGTGCACAGCGCACCGCAGATATTCCATCTGATATCCCGGTTGACATCGTGTTTGCCGACGATATGCAGTATCGGCTGCTTCATGGCCATATGCTGCCCGTAATAAACGATCTGATGCATGCCTCCGTCTGTGATCAGGTAATTCTGCCCGGCGTTTCGTTTGATATCTACGATATGCGTATAGTATCGGCCGCATGACGCCGCAATGCTTCTGCCCAGTTCCAGGGTCAGGCGCGGCTTGTTCTTCATGGTCGCGATAATATCGCAGAATTCACGAAAATACACATCTTCGTCGTGTTTGTCGTCTTCAAAATAAGCAACCGGAAACCCGGGGCCGTATTCCAGCTCATCTGCTTCATAACCGTATTTCCTGCTCAGCTCCGTCATGAACCGGTCCAGGTTTTCCAATTCCCGGCGAAGTTTTTTGACAGACGTCTTCTGTGTGCCTGAAAAGTACTGAAGTCCTGTGATGCGCAATTCCGGACAGTCTTTTCGGTTCGCGATGATCCGTTCGATCTCCGGCGTGTCCATACCGAACTGACTTTGATTGGTCAGCCGCAGCAAAACCTTTAAACGACGTCCGTATTTCTTTGCCGAATCCCGCAGAATCTGATACTGCAGCGCGGATTCCACTGTGAATATTGCGTCAAAAGCTGAATCCGCCGTCATATTGTCGATTACGGAAGGAGTTTTGTAAACGCCGGAGATCACCATTTTCTTTGCCGGGATGCCGAGGCTGTTGCAAATGCGGGCTTCACCGGGGGAACAGAGCTCAAAGCGTTCCACTTGTACCGAAAGTTCTTTCACAAGGAATGGATTTGCTTTCATTGCAAAACACAACGACGTTTCTTCCGGCAGATGTGTCTGAAGCCATTCGATACGTTGTTTCAGTTCCGATGCGTCGAAAACGTAAAACGCCGTATGGTTTTCGTTGATCAGTCTTTTTTCATAAAGCGTCATAAAACGCTCCTTTCCGCCAATTCTGCCGCCTTCCTGCGGTCCGCCTTTCCGTTTTTTGTCAGGGGGATGCATTCCAGTTTTCTCAAATCCCCGGGCACCATAAACAGCGGCAGCGTCTGATGAAGAAGTTTGTACAGATCTTCCTTCTCGATTGAACCTGTGTAAAGGCCCTTCAGTCGTTTTTTCCCCGCATCGAAAATACATATGCAGCGGTCCACGCCGTCTATTTTTT
Organism: Clostridia bacterium; assembly: GCA_024699005.1. The sequence continues at coordinate 35,147 of JAILQN010000075.1, read as the reverse complement.
CCATCGCGTGTTCTATCTCCTGCAGTTCGACCCGATGTCCCATGTATTTTATCTGATTGTCTCTTCTGCCGCGGTACATCAATTCTCCGTTATCATTATACGCTCCGAGATCGCCTGTATCGTAAACCGTTTCAGGATACATCCGATGCAGCGGATTTTGAATAAATGATTCTGCCGTCCTTTCCGGGGCTCCGTAATATCCGAGCGCTAACGCGGTTCCACGCACGATGATCCTGCCGACCCGGTCCGGTACGTTGATGAGACGATCTTCATCGTCCAGAAGAAAAACGTCTTCATTCGGAAACGGTGTTCCGATGGGTATACCATCCGGGTAATCGCAGTTTTTGTCCAGAATGTGGAAAGTGCAGTTGCAGGTTATCTCGGTGGGGCCGTACAGATTGACGAAGGTGGCGTCCGGCAGGTGGCTCCGCCAGTCGCGCAGGGTTTTTCCGGGCATTACCTCGCCGCTGAACAGTACCTTATTAACGGTCTCGGGCGTACGGTAGTCCAGCCCGTGGAAAGCTGTAATCAGGCACAGGGCGGATACCGCCCAGATCATCGTCGTCACGTTGTTATCGCACAGATAATCCAGCAGTCTGACCGGGGCGGAAAAGTATTCTCCCGGAATTATAACGAGCGTCGCTCCCACGGCGACCGAGGAATAGATATCCTTGACGGAAACGTCAAAGTCAAACGGCGCCTGATTTGCGATCCGGTCATCTTTCGTGATATGAAACAGATCTGTAAAGCACGAAATAAAATCGATCACGCTGCGGTGGGACACTGTTATCCCTTTGGGCGTGCCGCTTGTGCCGGAAGTGAAGTTTATGTACAGCGGATCTGTATCGATCATTCTTTTCCGTATGTTTCTCAGGCGACTCTCGTCTATTCGCCCTGCGCGCAGAGACCCGACGGTTCGTATTTCTGCATCCGGGAACAGCTTCCGCGCTTTTTGTTCCAATGATTCGACGGTGATCACAATTTCAGCCTGCAGAGCGGATCGGATGAGTTTCAGCCGCTGTTCCGGCAGCTCCGGTGTCAACAGGGAATAACATCCTCCGGCATAAACGATCCCGAAAAAAGCGATAAGCGCGTCGATTCCTTTTTCCATGAAAACAACCGTCGGTGCGCAGCGGAAAACCATGTCGGCAAGAGCAGTACCGACCGCCTTTGATGAAAGCAACAGTTCCGCGTATGTGATCCTGCGGTCTCCTTCGATAGCGGCGTGTTTTTCAGGGAAACGCGCCGCGGTATTCTCCGCATATTCCATTACGTTGATCATTATGCGTCGTTTTCTCCTTCCGGTGCGGGATCATCTGTCAGCGGGAACGTCAGACAGATCGTGTACGCGTCGTCGGATTGCTTTATTTCACAGTCTCCGCCCAGCCTGTTCATCAGAAACCGGACGTTCCTGAGTCCGATACCTGTGCTTTCGGTTTTTTCTGTCAGGATGCGCATTCTGTTGGTCAAGCGGATCTGAAAGCTGTTTTTGTTTTCATATACGCTTAGCAGTACGGGTTGTGACGGATCCGCATATTTCAGTACGTTGGAGCAAAGGTTATCTATAATACGGTTTACGGATTCGCCGTCGACAACCGTTTCCCTATCCGGCCAAAACAGACTTGACTCGACCTCAAAACCGTTTTCTCTCAGATAACAGACCGCGCCTGATAGGGCATCTTCAAAAAGTGCTTTTGCAGGCAGGGGAGGAGGTGGCGGACTTTCGGTATCTTTATCGAAAATGAAACGCTCAAACAGCTGATCCGTCATCATTTTAATTTGTGAGACCTTGCCACGGGCTTTTTCAAGCGTTTCAGTGATTTTCTCTTTATCCCGGTACTTTTCCGTGAGGATCAGATCAAGATACAGCGAGAGAGATGTCAGCGGGGTACGAAGATCATGGGACACTGCCGCCACAAGATCATAATTGGCTTTGACTGCAGCCGCTTCCACCTGCATGTTTTCCAGCAGCGCCAGACGCATTCCGTTCAGATCTTCCGCCAGCGACGTCAGTTCGTCATGTCCGCGGACAGTGATCGGATAGTCTAGTCCGCCGGTTTCCAGTATTTTGATCTCTTCTTCCAGTTTTATGATGTAAACGATCTTTCTGCGGACGAATCCGACAAAGGTAAGACACAGCAGTACCGCTGACAGAACGATATTCGCGATCAGGACGGCATCTGAGATCCGCTGATCGAAATAACCGTATACGGAAACTGAGGCGTTTCCGTCCGCAAATGTAATTTCCTTTTTTATGAACCAGTCGTTATTACCGTAATCCTCCCCGGCGTATTCCTCCCCGGCACGCGTTCCCTCCGGATCGGAGAGCCCCGTGCGCAGCTCGGAACGCATGGAATCGTACAGCACGGTTCCGTCTCTTGTGATATAAAGAAGAGTTACGGCGGGTTTGTTGCTTTTTCGCCATGCCCTGATCTTGGAAACGTCTGCAGCAGAAATCCTGTTCTCCGAAACAAATGACGCGAAGGAGTCAAGATATGCCTCCGATCTTACTTCGTTATACTCCGTCTTCTCGAATACCCGGTCCAGAATGACTGAGGAGCATGACCATGTTGCGAGAAAGCACAGAATCGCGGCGGCGAATGAAATTGCGAGCGCCGTCAGCGCCTGCGCCTTTAGGCCCCATCTCCTTTTATTCAAAACGATACCCCTTCCCCCAAATGGTTTTTATGTGTTCCGGCGTGTCGGGATTTTTTTCAAGTTTTATACGAAGCTTGCGGATATGCACCATGACGGTTCCGTTGGATGCATAATAATACGGTTCCTGCCATACGGTCTCGTAAATGACCTGAGCGGAAAACGTTTCACGCGGGTGCTGCATCAACAGCAGAATTATCCGGTATTCCAGATCTGTCAGCATGATCTCTTTCCCGTTTGCCGAGACCTCGTTGCGATCCTGTCTCAACTCTATCCCGCCTATCCGTATCACCGGATCCGTTGGTTCAGGCTGTACGGTGTTCCCGCTGTAGACATGATATCGGCGCAGCAGCGCCCTTACTCTGCCCAACAGCTCCGAATAGGAAAAAGGTTTTATAAGATAATCATCTCCGCCTACCGTCAGACCTATCAGCTTGTCTGATTCGGAGGACTTTGCCGTCAGAAACAGAACAGGAATGTACGAGCGTTTTCGTATCTCCTCGCAGGTCTTGATACCGGAGATCCCGGGCAGCATCACATCAAGGATCACAAGCGAGACCGTATCATCCAGATATCGCAGCCCGTCCGCTCCGTTTGCCGTTTCCTTTACGGAATAACCTTCGCTTTCAAGAAGAATACGGACACTGTCGCGGATATCCGCGTCATCCTCGATCAACAGTATACCGATCGGCTGCATAGCTTTTGTGACCTCGCTTTCCGGACTCTCTATACACGTCATTTTACCAGAGTAATTCTTAAAAAACATCATGCTGAAACCTTAACAATTCTTAAATATCTCTCATTCTTTTTTCAAAACGGAACATACCGTCTGTATCATCCGCAGGATCATTATCATGGGAGTCCTTTTCGTTCGGATCCGGATGGAATCTGTTGAAAAATTCCACGATATGGAATCCGCAGCGGTTGACGTAGAAATGAATATTGCGCTTTTCAAAATACGGGGTGTATGTCTCCCATACGATCACTTCCGGATGTAGTTTCTCTATCAGCTGCCATGCTGTCTGACCGATGCCTTTGCTGTGAGCGGTCGGAGAAACGAAAATCAGTTCAAGTTCGCCGCGGTCAGCGGTTGTGCGGATGACTGCGCCGCCGATTTTTTCATCTCCCCGCATGATACGGTAAGCTTCGCCCCCGTCTATCGATTGTTCGATCGTTTTTCGGGAGATTATTTCGCCGTCTTCTTCAAAATGTTCGTCCCGGCATCCGAATTCCTGTGTGGCGCCGAAAAGAAAAGCTTCCTGATTGTCCAGGATGAACTGTTCCCGATCCTCATTCGTCAGCGGTTCCAGACGGATCTGCTTTTTTTCTTTTTCCATTTTATATCCTCCGTTTATGAATTGTGATAATAAAAAAAGCCCGGCTATATCATTGTGAAAACACAACGATATAACCGGGCTCACCCGACATCTTCTCCGACAGGCGGCCTGCGGGCGTTATGCCCACGATCCCCTACGCTACGGCGTACTGTCCTCCGATGACTTTTATTGTATTATAGCTTTTATCCTGAAATGATTCTGTAATCGTGATCGATATGGACCCGTTGACCGCTGATATCATGTAGTAAGGTGCATCACGTTCAGAAGCAGTATCCAGCTCAGACCGTAATAGGTTACTACCGCCACAAGGTCGTTGATGGTGGTGATCAGCGGTCCGGAGGCTACAGCCGGATCGACTTTTATCTTTTTGAAGAACAGCGGGATCAGCGTGCCCACAAGACTTGAAACGAGCATCGCAATGACCATGGCCGCTCCGATGCAGCCCGAAACTGCGAAAGCGAATCCGGCTTCGCGGCTTTTTGCGAACATGATATACAGACCGACAAGTATGAAGGATATGACTCCCAGCAGAGCGCCGTTGACAAAACCGACGCGTGCTTCCTTGCCGACGAGCCGAAGTTTCTGACTGAAGGTCAGATTCTCATCCGTCAGCACACGTATGGTGACCGCGAGGGACTGGGTGCCGACGTTTCCGGCCATATCGAGAATCAGGGACTGGAACGCCATTATAAGGGTCAGCGACTGCACGACTTTCTCGAACGCGCCGACGACCGTGGAAACGAGCATGCCCAGTCCCAGCAGAGTAACCAGCCACGGAAGGCGTTTTCTCATACTGTCGCGGAGCGGCTCTTTCAGATCCTCCTCCGCGATAAGTCCTGCGAAACGGACGTAGTCTTCGCCCATTTCGTCTTCCGCGACTTCTATGATGCTCTGGGAGGTTATGACGCCGAGCAGCGAGTTCGTGTTGTCGAGTACCGGTATGATATTTTCGGAGTAATCCTTCAGGTCCTCGATGCAGTCCTCTATCTCTTCATGCGCGTAAACGTAGGGGAAGGAGGTCATGCACAGATCTTCCAGGGAATCAGTGCTGCGCGCGGTGATAAGGTCTTTCAGATCGATCGCGCCGTAGAACTCTCCGCTGTCTTCCACGACGAAGATCGTGGAGATATTGTCGTTCTGTTCCGCCTGACTGATAAGCTCGTTCATGGCTTCCTTGACGCTTATGCCGTGAGTGACGGATATGTAATTCGCGGTCATGCGACTGCCGATCTCATCGTCGTCGAACGACGCCGTCAGGCGTATCTCTTTTTGTATATCCGGACTTATCAGGTCTATGATAAGCCCGCGCTTGGTTTTTTCTATCTCGCGAAGAACACTGACGGCGGTATCCGTTTCCAGCTCGGACACGACCCGCGCCGCTTTGCGGATATCCATTTCGTCAAGATACGCACCCGCGGTCGCTTCGTCCGAGAATTCAAAGATCTCCGCGAGCATTGCCGATGAACAGACGCGGTAAAGCTTCTTTCTGTTTCCGGCGTCAAGAGTTTCGAGGGCTTCGGCGATATCGCTGCCGTGGTAGTCCTCCAGTTTTGCTTTCATAACCGTCGGCGAATAATTGCCGCCGATTATCGCCCTTATTTCCGCTGCGCGGTCGGGCATTGTGATATCAAGATCTGTATCCGTGTCTTTGATTATATCCGGCATGATCCGCTCCTCCTTTGACTGATTTGTAATTCTTATTCAAAAGAGGGCTGAAACAAAAAACCGCTCGGGCACAGGACCGAACGGTTTTCATAACCATGTTGATTTCCCGCCGACAGATCGGCTACGCGGTGATTTGCTCACAGAGGCGCAGTCGCACGGTCAGCGTGTAATTATAAAAATGGTATGAACATCGTTTCGGCCCGGTACTGTCACCGCTGCTCACAAAAAATCACCTCAACTTTATTCGTTTCTTATAGCTATTATATTGTTAAATAATCCGTATGTCAAGCAAAAACGATGTCTTTTCCGAAAGATTTTCCGTTGCAGGATATCAGGAGAATATCCTGATATCCGACAGGCCGCGGACGAACTCCTCGGCAAGGTCGGTTACGATCTCCTCCGTTACTCTCTGTATAATTATCGTGCTCGTTTGTATGATCGCCAGCGCGATCACATAAACTATAAGAGCCAATATCCCTGCAATGATTATCAAAGCCGCAAGAACGATAAGAATGATAACGATTATCTTTTTCTTTTTGCTCCATTTGGGCTTTTCTGCAGGAGCGGGACAGGGGCCGGTGCCGGTGGGTCCGGGCATTGATGTTATCGGACGCTCACTGCTCCCTTCGTCAGCTTCGCTGCCTCCCCATTCGGGGATGGGGGCTGTTTCTGTAATTACATCAGCCCCGGTATCATCTGCGATCTCCGCTGCATGCTCTGCGTTCTCATCCGAAAAAATTTCATCTTCCATCAGTCAGCCGCCTCCTGTGCGGCTTTGATCACGTCATCCGGCAGGGGCTCTCCGTGGTGTACGAAGAAGATCATTATTATCGCTATGCAGAACATTACCGGACTGTAGTAGAACAGCGACATATAGGTGCCGGCGAACATCCTGATGAATCCGTAAAGGATGGGTGAGACTATCTGTGCCGAGAATGTGGCTGTGTAGTAATACCCGGTGAACGTTCCCACCTTGTTTACGCCGCCTATCTCCAGAACGAGAGGCAGAGTGTTTACAGTGATGAACATATTCGCTGCGCCGCCCAATATCAGCACCGGGTAGATAAGAACAGTGAGAATGCCGGTCACGGTTTTTACGGTACTGCCGACGGCGGCCAAAGCCTCGCCGAAGTCCGCGCCTTCGTAGCCCAGATTGTCCGCCGCTACTCTGATGACGCCGCTGTCTATGCCGGCGGCGGTCTCGTTTAGATAAGCGTCAAAATCCGCGTACTGTCCAGCGCCTGCATCATCCGCGGTCAAATAGCCGATATAGCCGTCCATTGTGAGCAGCTCGCTGTCCTCAAGCTCACGCCCCTGAGCTTTCGCAGCGTCGGAGAGATCGGAGTTATAGGCGTTGATCCTGTCGTTGACGGCGATGTAAGCATTATTGACGTTTATGTATTTGCCTATGGACATGCGCTGTTTGCCCAGCATGCCGACAAAGGTACCGAAAAACACGATGAACGCCGCCATAAATACCGCGAGGCCCACCATGATGGTCTTTTTCCTGCCGAATTTCTTGCCCATCTTGCCGGCGGGAATGGCGGATATCGCCGCCACGACCGCAAAGATCAGCATGATGATCGTGGCGCGGCTTGTTATCATATGCAGGATCTCCTGCGCGAAAAGCGAGAAGAACGTGGTGATCGCATTTGACGCGCAGAACAGGAAGAACAGGCAAAGGAGCATGAAGATCAGGGAACGGCGCTCCGCGCCGGAGAGTTTTTCTGCCTTCAGGGCTGCTTTCTCCGCTTTTGCTGCTTCCTTTTCCGCTTTGCGGCGGGCTTTTGCGTCCTGATATGCGTTGTTCTCGGCGGTGACCGTGATATTGGTCGGCTGTTCCTTGACAAAGAACAGGAGCACCAGCATACCGATGATCATCACGGCGGCGCCGATGGCGAACACATAGGGGAAGGTTATCGCTTCGTCCGCCTGAATCTGCGCTCTCGAAACGCCGGACAGCCCCATGCAGAGGAATATCGCGAGCGTTCCGGCGACCATTCCTATGCCTGAGCCTAAACCGCCCATGAGGTTGATTATCGCGTTGCCCTCTGACTGCAGTGCCGGGGGAGTGAGGTCGGGCATAAGCGCCACGACGGGGCTGCGCCAGAGCGACATCATAAACACGAACAATATGATGAAGATCATCGTGACCGGCAGGCTCTGGGTCTTAAGCGCCATTACGGGTATCAGGAAAAACAGGATGGCGCAGATCGGAGCGCAGGTCACCACAAACGGACGGCGCTTGCCCAGCCGCGAATGACAGTTGTCGGATAATTTGCCGAACGTCGGTTGGAATATAACGCCGAAAATATTGTCGAACGTCATGATGATTCCGATGAACAGCGGTACCAGCGTAAATCCTCCGCCCGCGAGAGCGACGTTTTCGCCCTGGGCCTCGGCGAGTTTTACGAGCATCGGTACGTGTTCAACAAGATATTTGCTCCACGAAGTTACCGCGGGACTTGCGCTCAGCAATCTGTTAAGGATCTTTGTGATATACGGGTCATATATCGCCCACGCGATGGAAGTCGCCATGAAGCCGAAGCCGGTAAGGATCGTTTTTCCTATACTCAGCTTGCCGTTTTTTGCGTTGGGATAAACTTTCGCGCGTTCCTGCGCGGCTCTTTCTGTCTGATTCATAATTTCACCCTTGTGTCGTATCAGGTCTGCGGATTAGTGCGTTTTTTGGACGAGAAGCTGGTGGATGAGGATTCGTACGCTTCGACAACGTTTTCCATTTTCGCCAGATCGCGCATGACTATGTTGAATTTGACGCCCCTCGGGACACGCAGGAAATATCTTGCGCAATATTTCGTGTCTTCGCCGTGTTCTTTCTTTTCTTCAGGCGCGATTGTTATGTCGAAAGACGTGACTATGATCTGTTTGCGGTCAAGGTAGTCGTCTATGACGGGCAGTGTATCCTTTTTGTCGGTCATTATTACCTCGATAAAACGTATGCGGCGTATCTTTATGAACCGGGATTCTATGTGCCGCAGAAGGAATGTCGCGAAGACCACTGCAAGAAGAGCGATCGTGATGATCTTGAAGTAACCCATGCCGATAGCGAGCCCCATGCAGCCTGTTACCCAGACCGTCGCTGCGGTCGTTATTCCGGTCACTACCGATCCGTCCTTGGAGCGGATTATTGAACCCGCGCCGATGAAACCGATACCGGACACAACGCCTGAAGCTATACGGGAAATATCGATCTTCGATGCGGCGTCAAGCGTCGTGTTCATGACGCTGTAGGACATTTCCACGGACAGCATGGTGGTTACCGCGGCACCGAGACATACGAGCGCGTGTGTTTTCATTCCTGCCGGGTGGTTCGCGATTTCCCGCTCTATACCGACAAGTATTCCGACAAGCGTTGCGACAGCGACCCTGATAAGGATGTCGCCCCAGGTCAGATGTCCGCTGAAATAAATGGCAATGTTAGGCATGGTGATTGTTCTCCTGAAATGGGTTTATGAGAATACTTTTACTGCTGCGGCCTGCAGCAGTCTGCCCGCAATCAGAGCGGCGGGTACTGCTAAAGAGGCGGCCGTCGTTCCGGACAGCAGCGAAAGGACAAAAATCCCTGCACATAACAGCAGGCTGATGACTGCTCCGGAAATAAGCGAGACGGAATTGACTTTCAGCAATCGCCTGCAGGACCGGACGATCGCTGCCAGCCCCGCGGCAGTCCCGTCCCATACAGGGGCGCTGCTGCCTTTGGAATGGATCCTCTGCGCTTCGTTATAAATATAGATGGACTCCTCGATCCGCATACGGGATACCTTATCTGAACCTACGCGGCATCTTCCCGAGATCGTTTCCGTGTCCACGTTCGGATCGAACGACGCGGAGACGATTCTTCTGCCGGAGTTGACCAGCTCGCTTACGCACTTGCGGGCGTTTTGTCTGAAGTGATAGCTGACAGACAGAATCAGCGCCAATTGTTTGTCTATCGCGAAGAACAAAAGGCGTCTGTCACCGGCGATAATGTCGAAATAATCGACGTCCGAAGGGATATTGACAGCGTTGTCCGACAGAAGCTTCTCGGACCCCAGAAACAGTCTGTGACCGTTAAAATTGACGATGCATCCGTCGTCATAGTATTCCGCGCCATGCGCCGGTTTCAGACTGTCAAGATCCCTGTGAGCTAGAGCGGCGGCAGATGAAGCGAAGGGTGAGCCGCATTCGCGCATGGCAACGGCGCAGAGCGCAAGACAGGAACTCTCGCTTTCCGGTACGACTGCCCTGACGTCATGGATGATGGACGATTTCGGATCGATGAAAAAACTCTGATTAAGAGCGTATGCGCCGGTAGTGCCGTTGCTCTGCGCGTCGGAATAAGAGTAGATATAACCGCCTTTTTTTCTGAGAGACGCATTTTCGCTGATAAGAGCGGAAACGGGAACAAGCCTTGAAAACACCGGCATACCCGCTGCGAAAAGAGCGCCGGCAACGGTCGCGCCTGCGGCGAACGAGGAGGCATAAAGCCCGGATATTATACCGCCTAAAGCGGCAATGAGAGCGAAGATGATGTTTATCGTTCTGAGTCTGGGACTGTCGGGTACGGCGTTTGAAATGTCGGTCGCGATATTTGTGATGAACCGTGTCTTTGAAGCGAAAGCAACATAGCCGTCCTTTGCGTATTGGGAGGACATCGTTGCCTCTATTCCGGGACGTAAGGCCTGTTTCAGAAGGGTGGATTCACCTTTTTGCGCATGCTTCAGCGAACGGACCGCGTGCTCGTTCCACATGGATTCCCCGAAGGAATACAGCAGCATGGAGAAGCTGGTTGTTATCGGCAGCAGTCCGGCTCCGTCCGCGTTTGACGGGGAAAAGAACATAGCGGCTGTGCCGATAAGCGCAGAGACGAATATAAGCGGCAGACCTGCTTCATAGGTGATCCCGCCCGATCTTATCGCGACCACACCGTTTTTCAGATCAAACACGCAGAATGCAGCCGTCAGCGCCAGAAGAACGAGGTTTATCACGGCGTACAGCTCGGTGGAAATAAACCCCGAGCTCTTTTGCGATATAATATGAAGGACGGTAATGATGACTGAAAGAGCGAGAAGTCCGGCCAGAACTGCAATTTTAATAACTATGCGGTGTTTGCGGTCGGCGTAAAAACGGATAGCGGAAGGCAGATCGTCGGGAGAGTCGCAGACTACATCAGCCGGCCGGTCTGATATCGAAACCGCCTTTCCGGCGCGGCGGAGCCTTTGTAAGAAACCTGAGAGTTTTACCCGAAAACCGTCGTTTTTCTCATTGCCCACAATCTCCTCCGTGAGCTCGCCGGGGGTGATCACGACTTTGCCGGTCCGCCCGGAGTTCCCGGTGTCGCCCGCCTGCGGAAAGGTTATCTGATTTTCCATCTCCGCCCTGGCGTCATAAAATGCCGTATCGGCGATCCGTTTGAGTTTTTCGGAGCGCTCGGCGTATCTTGCCGCGGCTTCCGGTCTCTGTCTGCGTTCGGTTTTGCCTGTTTTTGCTTCTATGCCCGGAATCTGAGCCTGACCGGCCAGATCGCCGTCCGGCCCGTTGTAGTTTTTTCTCGGCGATGCCCGTCGTTCCGCAGGAACGTGTGAAAACCTCCGCAGATAATCTCCGGCCGCTGCCGCGGCAGCGCGCCCCCCGCCGGGGGAGCGTTCTGTGGTTATATGCCAGTGGACATACGGGTTTTCGATAAGCCCCGCCTCTATCGTTTCGATGTTTTCGGCGGTAAAGTCATCTTCATGCATCGCTTTGTCTGCGCAGCTTTTCTATTTCGAACATAAGTATGCCTGCGGCGACGGAGGCGTTGAGAGAATTGATCTTTCCCGACATGGGGATCGAGACGCTGCCGTCGGCGGTTTCGCCCACAAGCCTGCCAACGCCTTTGCCCTCGTTGCCGATTATCAGCGCGATGCTGCCCGTCAGATCAGCTTCGTAGTACGGTGTGCCGGACATATCGGCCGCCCATACCCACACCCCCCGCGACTGCAGATCTCTGATGCAGGCGGAAAGGTTGGTGACTCTCGCGACGGGCATATATTCAAGGGCGCCTGCCGATGCTTTGCCGACGATATAGCTGAGCCCGGCGCTGTTTCTTGCGGGGATGATGACGCCGTGAGCTCCGGCAGCTTCGGCAGAGCGGATGATCGCGCCTAAATTGTGCGGATCTTCTATCTCGTCGCAGATTATTATGAACGGATCCTCGCCCTTTTCCTGAGCGTTGGACAGGATATCGTCAACAGTGGAATACTCTCTCGCGGCGATCACAAGGATGACCCCCTGATGATTGCCGTGGGCACACATGAAATCGAGCTTCTCCGGTGCGACTTCCTTGACGGGGATCTTTTTGTCGAGACATTCCGCCACCAGTGGAGACACGGGACCGCCGCGTTCTCCGCGTTTGACGAACAGGGCTTCCGCCGGCGTGCCTGCGCGCAAAGCTTCGCGTACAGCGTTCCTGCCGATGACTATGTCCTCCCGGGCTTCGCTTGCCGCTTTCTCGGGACGCGGTCTTTCATTGCGTCCGTACCTGTCGTCCCTGGCACGCGGCGCATTCCGGTCCGGCGTGCCGGAGGTGCGTCTGTCATCTTTGTGGGTTCTTTTGCCGCGCGAAAAGTCGCGGTTTCCGTTTTTGAATTTCTCTGCCATTGTATGTCTGTGTCAGCTTATAACATTAACCGCTGCAGTGGTTTTATCCGCGTCCTGACCGGTTATCGCGGCAATGATCGTGTCGATGGCTGCGTCGTCCGTTGTGACCTTGTTCGCGTACGCTGCGGTGAATTCATCGTACCATGTCTGCATGTCTTTTTCGGAAAGCGTGTTGGCTACGGTGCCGATCCACGCGGGGGTGCCGTTCTCGCCTGTCGTTTCGTCTTTTCCGGGGACGTTGTTCTGATAAAGTACGTAGGTGCCGCCCTGTATGGTCACGACTTTGGTTGCGCCGGATTCCGTGATATAATTGCCGTCGTCATCGGTTTTGAATATCCAGTCGGCGGCATCCTGGGAAAACGACTGGGACAGCACGTTATAGGTGTAGCCGTCGAGCTGCTTTATTTCGGCGTCGCCGGCTATCTCCGACGCGGCGTCGCCCAGCGACTTGCCTTCCGCCACGGCGTCGGTGATATGCACCGCGTCTTCGGTGGATTCAAGGAAGATATACGATACGTGGCATACGTCGTAGTCTTTACGGTTCGTTTCGTATTCGGCCTCTATGGCGTCGTTGTTATCGGCGTAAGCCGCGTTTTTTTCGTCAATGACCTTGTTGATGTATTTCTGCGCGAGAGACTGTTTTTCCATGATCGCGCGCAGCTTCTCAAGCGGGATCTCAAAGCCGTATTGCTGACGGATAAATTCTTCTGCGGAGACGGAACTCTCCTCCGCCGCCTCGACGATGGTTTTTATCTGCTCTTCCGCCTGGGCGAGATCGTCTTCGTCAAGCTCGAGTCCCTCATCCTTTGCCGCCTTTGCGGTCATATTGATATAGGCGAGCTGATCCACTACGTTCTGCTTTATCGTGGCAGTGTCAGAAATGCCGTAATATGAATAATACTGCCATATCTGACCGAATGACAGTGCAAACTCGTAACCGTCCGAAGTTTCGCCGTTGACCGTGACGACCGGGGATGAGTAGTCGCCGCTTGCCTGTTTGCCGAACAGCATCCACATAAGAGCCGCCGCAGCTGCGATAAGCACAACGAGCACCACGGTAAGGATGATCGTTATATTGCCTTTCTTTTTCGCTTTGGCAGTCGCTTCCTGTTCGGCCGCTTCAGTCCGGGCCTTCGCCTCTGCAATATATGCTTCGTCAGTCTGCGCTTCTTCATAGGCTGAGGGGTCTTTGCCGCCTTCCTGACGACTCATGAACTCGTCGAAGTTCTCGGGAACGCCCTTCAGAACTGGTATTTCGCCTTCTGCCGGAAGCGCATAGGCTGCGGGTTCGTTGCCGCCTTCCTGACGGCTCATGAACTCGTCAAAACTCTCCGGGGCGTTTTCCTTCGCAGTTTTTTCTTCTTCCGGTCCTGTCAGGATTTCAGCCCATGCCGGATCGGCCTGCGTCAGTCTTTTTATTAAATCCTCATGACTCTCCGGAGCGTCAGCCGGAGTATTATCTTTTTCCATGGGGTTTTTGTTCGTATCGTCCATCTTCGTATTCCCTTCATTAAATGAATATCAACCTTAATTATATATTATCAGGAACAAAATTTCAACTGTATTTGCTCAGTTTGACTGTATAAATATATTCGCTTTTCATCTTCCCGGGATCGATGAACCCGCAGTCTATACCGAGTCTGCCGTCGGCGTTGAAGATGCTTATACTCTGATCGCAGCCCAGTATCTCCGCTTTGAGACCGGGATCGTAAGAAATTGCGTTAAGTATGATCTTCCCTGCGGGATAGCTTTTGATAAAGGCGAAAATCTCATTGTCTTTTTTCGTGTAACGGAACTCCCCGGAACGGTCGTTTGTGTATTTGCGCGTGCCGTAGACCGCTTCGCCGTTCACTCTGAGCCAGGAGCCCATCTGTCTCAGGCGCTCCTCCATGATGACCGGTATCCTGCCGTCGGGGGTTGGACCTACGTTAAGAAGCAGGTTGCTGCCGGCGGAAATAAGATCGACGAAGAGGGATATGAGTTCCTGTGCGGAGAGATAGTCCCCGACCTGCTCAAACTTGTTCCAACCGAAACTTTTGCCTATGCCGCGGCACTCCTCGGAGGGCTTGTCTGCAAGCAGCTCGTTGCCGCCGTCGCCGGAGCCGACAAAGCCGTATTCGGTGGTCAGGTTGCCGCCGTGCCTTCCGCGGGTCTCGGAACCCCAGCGGTCGTTGGGGACTATGAAATCCCTGACGGGGGAGTCGTTATACAGCCACTGCAGGAATTCCGTGCTGTGCCAGACGTTCGACGGATGTTCCCATTCTCCGTCCGTGAACAGGGTCGCCGGCTCGTATTTTTCGATAAGTTCCTTCAGCATAGGCAGAAGATGCTTCAGCGCGTATTCCTCCGGATCTTTGAGATAGAGCGGGTGGAACCATTCATAGACAGAGTGATAAACGCCGAATCTCACCGCGCTGCCGCTTGCCGCGTCGGCAAGTTCCCGGCAGAAATCCCTGTGCGGCCCTATATCCACGCTGTTCCAGTTGGGTGCGTGGGCTGATTTATACATGCAGAAGCCGTCGTGGTGCTTGGAGACGAGATTCATATACTTCGCGCCGGCGTCTTCAAAAAGCCTTATCCATTCCCCGGCGTCAAAATTCTCCGCTTTGAACATTCCTGCGAAGTCGTTATATCTGAAGTCTTTGCCGTAGGTCTTTACGTGATGATCGTAATACTCCGGTTCGTTGTCTGTCCTCTCGTCGCACCATCTGCCGTACCACTCCGCGTATTTGCCCTTGGGTGCGTAAGCGGGCACAGAATAGATGCCCCAGTGGATGAATATTCCGAACTTGGCATCCGCGAACCATCCGGGTACGGGGCGGGTATCTAAAGATTCCCAGCTGCTCTCGTATTTCATAAATATGCCTCCAGCCTGTAGATCGGTTTTCCCTGTTCTGTAAAGCGCTGTTCGTACTCTGTTACGATGTTATCCTTGAATTTTGAGGAATGAAGATCAAGTGAGACGTTCTTCAGTTTCCAGCCGTTTTCTGAAAAGCTTTCTATGGAATACTCAAAAAACCGGGGGTCGTCTGTTTTCTGCCAGATCTCACCGCTGTCTTTGAGCAGCTCGCGGTAGATGCTCAGAAACCTGCCGCAGGTCAGTCTGTGAGACTCGTAATCGCTTTTCGGAAACGGACATGAGAAGTTCAGGTAGATCATGTCAACGCTGTTTTCGGGCAGGTATTTCGTCAGGTATTCCGCCTTCATATACAGCACTTTGAAATTGGTGAGTCCGGCGTCCTTCGATTTTTTTGCTGCCATCCAGGCGATGTTCCTGTCCAGCTCTATACCTAATATGTTTATATCCGGGCGTCTGCGGGCAAGCTCCACGGCGAACTGTCCTTTGCCGCAGCCGACTTCCAGATGCAGGGGAGCAGTCCTGCCGAATATCTTTTTGAGATCGATATACTCTTTATTGAGGACTGCGGTTCTGAAGTTGAGATCGTCGGAACGAAGAGCAAGCATATAATCGCCCACCGAGGCGACCTTCTCATCCAGGTGTTTTTTATGGCGCATTCGCATAGACGTCAGTCCTCCGGCAGTTCGTCAAATGAGGCGTACACGTCAGACTCTATATAATCGGCGCCGATAACTCTTCCGAATTCAACTGACTGTTTATCGTTGCAGGTCCAGATGCCGTATTTTCTGCCGGCGTCGTGGAACTCACGCACCTGTCGAAGTTCTGTCCTTGTGTAGTCGTTATCCATATCGAAGCCCAGCTCAAGAGCTTTCGCAGCCGTCTCGTTATATCCCGTGCCGGTGAGCATGATGTTGAGTTCCGGATATAATTCATGCGCGCGGATCAGGTTTTCAAGACTGAAAGACTGCAGCGCGACCTTTCTGATATCGTATATCTTTCTGACAAGTTCCATGGAGTCGGTGATCATCTTGTCGGTGAACGGCCCCTTGAACTCTATAAAGCAGATCATATCGCCTTCGGCGCAGATCTCAAGATAGCGGGAGAACGGGCACAGGTAGAGATCTGTGTCTGTCTTTGTATTCCTGATGGGCTTTCTGCGCAGCTCCTCAAAGGTGTGCTCCGCGCAGATCAGTTCCGAACCGTCTTTGAAAGCGACTTCATCGTTATGGTTGCAGACCAGCACGCCGTCCTTTGTGGCGCGGATGTCGGTCTCGATCCCGCCGGAGCCGTGCGCTACCGCACCGAGGAACGCCTCCTCGGTGTTTCCTTCGTATACTGACGAATAACCTTTATGGGCGATAAAACAAGTTGACATATTGCCTCCTATGAAAAGGGGGCTGTAAAAAACTGTGTTTTTTCAGCCCCTGTTAAATTGGTTTAGTTTTTTTCGTTGTTCGTTTTCGGAGTTATCTTTCCGTATCTGGTGCCTGCGTTATCATAACGCGGGGGACGGTTCTGATTACGGGTGGAATCGGAGTAGTTCTTGTTATAACCGGCTGAATTGCGGTTGTAGCTGCCTCTGTTGCCGCGGTTAAAGTTCTGACGGCTGTTGCCTCCGCCTCTGCGCGGACGTTCGGGCTCCACGCCCTCTTCCAGGCTGATAATGACGCGCCTGCCCTTATCGTGTCCTACCGAGAAAGAAGTCACGCCTTCGATACCCTGTATGGTGGTATGGATGATCCTTCTCTCATACGGGTTCATCGGGTCCAGTTTTATCTGCCTGCCGGTCTTGCGGACTATCGCCGCCTGACGCGCAGCGATAGCGCGGAGTTTCGCTTCTCTGTTGACGCGGTATCCGCCCACGTCGATGGAGAAATGCGTATCTTCGGAGCAATGTTTGTTCGCGAACAGCCTGACAAGATACTGCAGATTATCAAGCGTATCGCCGTGCCTTCCGATAAGGAAAGAATTTGTCTCCTCGCTTGATGTAACGGAGAGTATGATCTCGTCGTTCGCGGCGTATTTGAGAGTCTTGATCTCAAAATCGCCCAGATCCATATTGGCAAGAATATCGGAAAGATATTTTATTACCGGAGCAAAGGATTCGTCTTCGACCGGTTCGGGAGCCGGGATCTCCGGTGCGGGGGCTTCCTGCTTTTTTGCGGGCTTCTGTTTTGCCTGAGCGCTCTTCTCGCTCTTTGCAGGAACCGCCTTCGGCTGCGCTGCCGCTTTGACTTCGGGTTCATTGGCCGCAGGGGCGGGATTATCCTTTTTCTCTGTTTTTGTCTCTTTCGCCGGCGTTTCCGCTGGTTTGGCCTTCGTTTCGTTCTTTTCCGGAGTTTCCTTCTTGTCTTCGGGGCCGGGCAGCTCGTAATATACTCTGACCTCGGCATCCTTGCCGCCGAAGAGGCCGAGAGTCTTTTTCTGCGGCATCTGGATTATATCGTATTTGATCTCCGCGTCAAACGGTGCGTTGAGCGCCGTCTTTGCAGCCGCGATCGCCTCCTCTATAGTGGCGGCAGTCGCTGTTTTTTCAATTATCATAATGTCACCTTGTTATTGAATTGTTATTTGTCGGAATCCGCTTCGCCCGAAAACTGCATGAGCTTTTTGATATGGGCCTCCCTTGCGCGGCGCTGTACGGTATCGTCTATCATATCCGCGGCGATGACCTTGGCGGGAGAATGGGTTTTGTTGAGTACTACTGTCTGAATGAACGTGAACAGGCTCGATAATATCCAGTAGACGCCTACGCCCGCGGGGAACATAAACGTGAAAACGAGCGACATCACGGGCGACATAAAGGTCATGCAGCCCATGCTCGGGTTTTTTGCGATCTCGGGATTGGTCTTTCTCTGGCGCGCGTACATTATCACGCTGGACAGCATGGCGGTAACGAACGCAAGTACCGGGATAAGCCACAACAGGCTCGGTTCTTTGATATTCGGTATCTGGGTAAGATCGGCGCTGCCCAGGTGGAATTGCCCCTTGAGCTTGAGTATCTCCTTCGTATATTCCTGCAATTGCCCCGGGATGTTGTTTTCGGTGAATTTATTCAGAAGCTGGATCTCCACAGAGCGTGCGGCGCGCGCAGCGTTTTTTCCTGTCTCTGCAGCGGCGGACACGCCGAGAGCCTGCGCCGCATCATTGACGAGGTTGGACGCTATATTTAGAACCTTTGTAAGGGGGGTGTAAATACAGCCGTAAAGCCCTATCATAATAGGGAACTGAATCAACAGCGGCAGGCAACCCGCGTTCATGGGGCTGAATCCCTCGCGGCGATAAAGCTCCTGTGTTTCGTTCTGGATCGCCATCTGCTGCTCTCTTGTGGGCTGACCGCCGGTGGAATACTTTGCCCTGATGCGGTTGACTTTCGGCTGCAGGCGCAGCTGTTTGGCGCTGCTTTTCTGCTGTTTGATCGCGGGGGGCAGCAGTATGATCCTTACGATAATAACCAACAGGACAAGCGCTATCCAGTAGTTGCCTGTCCATTCATAAAATAAATGCAGGACCCAGCCGAAGGGAACGGCGAGCCATTCGTAGATCTGACTCATTTGGTATTTTTGTTTATGAAATAATGTTTGATTTCGGGCACGGGGTCGATTCCGCCCGGGAACAGGATATTGCATCGCATGAGCCGCCTGAGTCCCATAAGAAAGCCTTTGAAACCGAAACGTTCCACGGCTGTCAGCATATAAGACGAACAGGTGGGGTAGTACCTGCACATAGGGGGAAAAAGCGGTGATATCTTCCTTTGATAAAAGCGTATGAGCCGGATAAAAAACCGTTTCATTGTATGGTTTCGGCAGAATAAGGTACAAGAGCCTTTTGCAGGCGCGGGATAAGCTCTGTGCTTTTGCACAGTGCGGTCCTGCTCCTTGCAACGAATACCAGATCAAAGCCTCGCTTAACCGGAATATCAGAGCTGAAAAATGCGGCTCTGATCACTCTTCGGGCGCGGTTGCGTGTCACCGCGTTGCCGATTTTTTTACTCGAAGTGATGCCGTAGCGGACTTCACCCGTCCTGTTTCTGTTGACGTATATGACAACCTCGGGAAATCTTATGCATTTCCCCCGTTTATAGGCGCGGCGGAAGTCGGTATTGAAAGTGAGGCTTGAAGCCTCACGCGGCATACGGTATGCTTTGCCGCCTGATCCCGCCTCGCTGCTCATTGCTTTGCCTCTCAGTAAGAGAGAATCTTTCTGCCTTTAGCTCTGCGGCGGGCAAGTACTTTGCGACCGTTGGCGGTGGACATCCTCTTGCGGAAGCCGTGGACTTTCTGACCGTGCCTCTTCTTGGGCTGGAATGTTCTTTTCATTGATAAATCCTCCGTTTGTTCTTGTTATATAAATACAAAAGACTGCTGCTCATACAGCATACTTGACTACTATATCACAGAACGACCGCCCCTGTCAAGTGATATTTTGACTATGACGAAGGCGGCCGTTCTGTGATGTTTTGTGGAAATTACGCCATAAAGCGCCTGATTATACCGATGCACTCATCCTTGTCCATGATCTTCGGGACCGGATAGAGCGGGTTGCCCTCAAGCAGCGCGCGGTCTGCAAGCAGAGACAGATCTTCCTCTTTTATGAAGTCAAACTTCTCGGGAATGCCCATATCCTTGTTCATTCGCCTGATCTCTGCAATGAACATCTCGGCTTTCTCTTTATCGGTCTTTCCGTCACAGGGCAGGCCTGCGACTTCGGCGAGTTCCGCCAGGCGTTTATACGCCGTCTCTCCGAAGAAATCCAGAACGTAGGGCAGGATAACGGCATTCGCAAGACCGTGAGCCGTGCCGTACATGCCGCCCAGGTTATGGGCTATAGCGTGTACGTAACCGACGTAAGCCCTTGTGAAGGCAACACCGGCGTAGAATGACGCGACGAGCATATTCTGCCTTGCGTCTATGTTCTTGCCGTCTTTGTAAGCGGTCCCGAGATTGTCGAAGATAAGCTTGACGGCTTTTCTTGCAGCCGCTTCTGTCGACGGAACGTTCGAGCCGCCGATATAGGCCTCGACCGCGTGAGTAAGAGCATCCATACCGGTCGTCGCCGTGATGAACGGGGGCAGACCGAGGGTAAGCTCCGCATCAAGGATCGCGTAGGACGGGATAAGCACAAAGTCGTTTATCGCGTTCTTTTCGTGGGTGACGGGGTTGGATACCACTGCCGCGAGGGTGGTCTCGGAGCCGGTGCCCGCGGTGGTGGGAACGGCGAACAGGGTCGGTATTTTCTTGATGATCTTCAACTGACCGCGCATCTTCGGGATCTGCAGGTCGGGCCTTGCTATCCTTGCGCCGGTCGCTTTGGCGCAGTCCATGGGCGAACCGCCGCCGAATGCCACGATAGCCTGACAGCCGTTACCTTTATACAGAGCTCTTGCTTCTTCAATATTGTCTATGGTGGGATTGGGCTGCACGCCGTCGTAAACGATGTAAGCGATGCCGCGTTCTTTGAGACCATCATAGAGCGGATCGAGAAGGCGGAGCTTCTGATTGAGCGTGGCGTCGGTCACGATAAGGATATTGGTGAAGCCCTGTTCCTTGATGAGTTGGGGCAGATCGCGTATTGCGCCGGGCTTGTCAATTACCTTTGGCTGACGCCAGGGCATGACGCCCATGGCGGCTTTATAGGCCTTCTGATAAGCTCTGCAGTAGAGCTCATAGGATTTGCTGACTGACATTATTTATTCCTCCGTTTTCTGATCTTTCTTTTTTCTGAATAATATTTTGTCCACCGGGAAATACAGGAAGAACTGCAGCGCGGAGCAGCACATCGTGGCGGCGTTTGCGGCAAGGTCGGAGCCCCAGCCGAGTTTGTTAAGGAACACGCCGTTGAGAGTGGGCGAGAGCCACGCGGAGAAACATATGAGCGCTATCGTGAAAACAATGTAAATGGGAAGTGTGATTGCTATATTCGCTCCGGAGTTGAAGGTCTTTTCGCGGTTGACAAAGAATGCGACTATCTGAGCCGCTATGTTCGCGATGTTGAAATAGATGAAGTACCCCAGACCGCCGTCGGTCGCGGGGTAATCGAACACGAACCATTTGAAGTCTTGCATCTCAAGAGCGGCAATGGCGGGGATGTGTTTCAGGATGTTGAGCAGTGCAAACTGTACGATCATGGCAAGCAGGCTGACAAAAATGAACTTCACGAACTGCCAGAGAGTCGTTATTCCGGAGCCCTTCTGTTCCGCCGCGCTGTCTATGCTGCCGAGGGACAGCTTCTTTTTGTCCTGCGAAGATGTATTTTTCGCCAAACGGTATCACTCCTGTCATTTTTTGATATTTTATTATACTATATTCTGATGCCGTTTTGCAACCTTTATTTTTCATCGGAATGACGTCGGAATGATGTGACAAAACGCATCATATACCGCCGAGAATGTTGACTTTGTTTCTGAAACGGCGTATAATATCCTCGGAGGTGAGTAAAATGAAAAAACTGATCGCTGTTATCGTGGTAACGGCTGTTGTGCTTGCCGCAACGGCGTGTGTGCTTCTGCCTTCATCGGCTCTGCTTCAGGGCGACGTGGACGGCGACGGGAACGTATTTGCGGGCGATGCGAGAGAGATACTGCGTTATTCTGCAAAACTGTCGGTTTCCGGGAAGTTCGATCCGGCCGCGGCGGACCTCAACGGAGATAAAATGATCCTTGCCGACGACGCGCGCATCGCGCTTCGTATGTCAGCAAGGCTGGAACCGACACAGATTTATGAGGACCGGATCGAATCTGATTCGGAGACGACGTCGGAGCCTGTTCCGGAACCGGAGAGCAAATTTGAGCCGGAAACGTCGACCAATACGCAGGGCATAGTTGGTTTCGGCGCGGAACTGTTCAGGAATGCGTACAAAAAAGGTGACAATACCCTTGTTTCACCGCTTTCCGTTTACGCCGCCCTCGGTATGCTCACTGCCGGCGCGGACGGGAACACCCTTTCTCAGCTTGAGAGCGCGCTCGGTAAAAAATACGGTGACCTGAAGGTCTATATGCGCGATTATTTCAAATCCCTTGAGGGGATCGACGCTCTTAAAGCTGCCGATTCGATCTGGCTGCGAAATACAGGCGTCAGGATCGAGCCGGATTTCATCGCGGAAAACAGGGAGTATTTCTTCTCGGATGTTCGCACCGAGCCCTTTGATAACGGGACGGTCGGGGATATAAACGGATGGGTGAAAGAAAAGACCGACGGTATGATCCCATCGATCATCGACAGGCTCACACCGGACATTATGGCTGTTCTTATAAATGCGCTTGCATTTGACAATGAGTGGGCGGTCAAGTATGACGACACGGTAAAGAATCAGCCTTTCACCGGCTGTGACGGCGCAGTGCAGAACGCCGAGTTCCTGCGAGACAGGGAATATATGTTCGTCGGTTTCGATTCGGGGGATATAAAGGCAGCAGGCTTCAAAAAGAATTACGCGGACTCCCGATTTTCCTTTATCGCCGCAATGCCGGAGGATCCGAACGCTGATTTTGCCGCGTTTGTCGCAGGACTTGACGCCGGTGCGATCTCGGCCGCTGTCGGGGAGCCGGTCAGGGAGGAACTGGATGTATCATTCCCGGTATTCGAGTTCGATTACACGAATTCTCTTGTCGACGAGCTCATCGCAATGGGCGTGACAGATGTCTTCAGCGCCGGCAGCGCCGATCTTACACGTATGGGCACAAGCGATTACGGCAATCTTTTCGTGGACGAAGTGCTGCATAAAACTTACATTTCCGTGACCAAGGACGGTACCAGGGCGGCGGCTGTGACCGCTATAATCGCAAAGGCCGCATCCATGCCTCCGGAGCCTGTCCGGAAGCTCGTTTTTGACAGACCGTTCATCTATATGATCTGGGATAACGAGGCGAACATCCCGCTTTTTATCGGTGCGGTCGAGAAGCTTTAAACTGTGTTCTGAAGATATATACCGGAAAAAAGCCGACACGCTGTCGGCTTTTTTCCGGTATAAAACAGATTATTTCGTCAATTCGTCCGCAAGCCTGACAAGTTCTTCCATCGTCAGCTTTTCCGCGCGGACGTTTTCGTTTAAGTCTGCGGCGTTAAGAGCCGAGATGACTTTGCCCTTATCCATGCCAAGCCCTGCGGAGATGCCGTTTGCAGCTGTTTTCCTGCGTTGAGAGAAGGCGGCGCGTACCATCCTGAAAAACAGTTTTTCATTATTCGGAGCGAATTCCGGAGCGGTCCTTATGTCCATTCTGACCACTGCGCTGTCCACCTTCGGAGAGGGCATAAAAGAATTTTTGCCCACGTCGAAAAGCTTTTCCGCTTTTGCCCGGTAATCGACGGCAACGGTCACTGCGCCTGCCTCCCGCGAGCCCACCGGGGCGGCGAGCCTCTGGGCGGCTTCCTTCTGTACCATGAAGGTCATGGATGAGAAACCGAAATCTCCTTCCAGAAGCAGCATAATGACCGGCGAGGTGATATAATACGGCAGATTGGCGCATACGCGGATATCGTCGTACCCTGCGAGTTCCTCAGCAATGACCTTTTTAAGGTCGGTTTTCATTATGTCGCTGTTTATGACGGCGACGTTTTTGAATTCCGACAGCGTGTCCGCGAGTACAGGGAGCAATCCGGCATCCACCTCGAAGGTGACGACTTTTCCGGCGCGTTTGCATAATTCCGCAGTCAGAACGCCGACACCCGCGCCGATCTCTATAACGCCGGAGTTCTTCGTCACGCCGGATGCTTCGGCTATCCTCGGACAAATCTCCGGGTCAACTATAAAGTTCTGTCCCAGCGAGTGTTTAAAGGTGAAACCGTGCCGCCGGAGCAGCGATCTTACCGTGTTGATGTCAGTCAGATCATATTCCATTGCGTCTCTTTTTTATGGACCGTATGTCGTTTCCGGCAAACACTCTGACTGCATATTCCTCACCGGTAAGGCGGGATACGATGCGGCGGGAGTATTTTTCCTGCAAAGCGTTCAGGGTCAGATTTGTGTTGATTATGGTAGGACGTTCGGCATTCAGCCTCTCTTCTATTAAGTAATTCAGTTCCGCTATGACAAACTGGGTGGTAAATTCAGCGCCGAGATCATCCAGGATAAGCAGATCGCAGGATATGAGCGCGTCCTCCGTGCTTCCGTCGGGGTTGTTCGACCTGCCGAAATGCTCCCGCTCAACTTCACCGAAGAGCTTCTGGACAGAGCCGTATACCACGCCGTAACCCTTTTCAATAACTGCTCCGGCTATGGCGAGCGACAGATGAGTCTTGCCCAGACCTGTTTCGCCTGTCATAAGGATCGAACTTGAAGACGGACCGAAATTCGCAGCATAGTTTTTGCAGAATTCGAGGTTCTTTTCCATAAGCTCGAGCGCTTTGCCGCTGTAATAGGACAGAGAAAAATCCTCAAAGCTCTTTTGCGCCAAAGACGATTTCCCGCTCAGTTCCCTGTATGAAAGCTGCTTTAAAAGCTGTTTCCGGCATTGACAGAGTTTGCCGTTGTATATACCCCTGTCTTCGCAGAGCGGGCAGGTATAGTGCACCTCGAGCAGGTCCGCGGGCTTGCCCGCGCGCGACAGAAGCTCACGCATCTGCGCCTGCGCGGACAGATTGACGTTCCTGAGTTTCTCTATATATTCCTGCGCGTTCCCTCCGTAACCGATCACTTTGACAAGCCCCAGAACGCTTGATCTCATTCTGGTGTCGACTTCGCGGGCTTCCGGACATTCCCGGAAGAATTCTTCGCGTCGTCTTTCAGCCTGCGCTTCGGCGGCGTCGCGGCGTTTCTGCAGTATCTCTTCCGCCTGCGCAAATACCCGTTCACTGTAAGCCATATTTTTTCACACCTCTTTTACTGTCAACTCCGCTTTCAACTCTTCACTCATCACAATTTATTATACTTCTCCCCGTTTTGTCTTTGTCGGATCAAAATCCATCGCAGCCTGTATTATGCTGTCCAGATCGTAAGACGGCGGCGGAGCGTCTGTGTCTCTTTTTGCCTTTTTGCGCGTATTCGTTTTGTTTTCGTTCTCCGCTTTTACCATGTCCGGGGTGCTTATATTCGCGTCGTGCCATCTTGTTAAGACGGTGTTCATATAGCTGAAGCTGATTTTGCCTGTTTCCTCTGCCATGATTTCATATGCGAGCAGGATCATATCGGTGTCGAAGCCCATCTGTTGTGTCCATCTGTAAAGGAATTCGGACTGTTTTGTTGTCGGACGAGGGTTCTTTATTCCGGTGCGAATTTTGATTTCATCCCAGAGTCTGTCGGAACTTTCCAACTTTTTGACTTCTTCTTCGGCAAGTTCGAATGTGGTTATACCATCCCGCGCCCAGCGTTTTCCGAGCGACATAATGTAACTTATTCCGTCTGCTCTTCCCGCGACTTTCGCGTGGCTGAACAGGATCGACACTACCTCCGGCGGAAGACCGTAAAAATCGATGAGCATCAGCACGTTTGACTGTATGCTGTATCCGAGGGTCTTGCCGAGGGTCTTCTGCAGCTGTTCGAAAAGCGCGGTGATCTCGGGTGATTCTGAAGTGCGTTTTGCTATCTCACTGAGAGTTGGCTTTGCGTAACTGATGTCCGGTTCTTTGGCAGCCGGCTCCGGCTTTTGCTGCGTGGCTTCAATGACGGGCATGGATTTTGCAGTCTGCTCGTTCAGATGCGGTTTTGCTGAATCTTCCGCGGTTATGAATCCCGCGTCTATCCAGTAGAGCATATCGTCGTCAATCTCGTCTTTGGGCACACCCGTCAATCTGGAGATCTCCGTGACAGTCAGGTCTTCTCCCGGATGACTGAACAGACAGAGCAGCAGCTTAAGCTGCGACTTGCCCGCCGCGCGCAGATGATCGTCCGCGATCGCTTTCGGCAGGACAAAGACCGATCTGTATGCGTTGGGGTTGATGTTGTACATGTTGTATTTCTTTATTTACCTGTGGAGCCGAAGCCGCCGGCGCCGCGTTCGGTGTCGGAAAGCTCGTCCGCTTTCTCAAATTCTGCGTTGATGACCGGCATCACTACAAGCTGAGCGACGCGCTCGCCGGGCATGACTGTATAGGGTTCGTCAAACTGATTTACAAGGGCAACTATTATCTCCCCTCTGTAATCGCTGTCGATCACTCCGACACAGTTTACGGGGGCAATACCGTGTTTCCGGGACAGTCCGCTCCTTGCGAAAACGAACGCGGCGCAGTCATCTGACGGCAGTTCAATCGCAAGCCCCGTGGGTATATGCTCAGCCGTGTGGGGGCGTATAGTTACAGGTGCATCTGTCGCAGCGCACAGATCGGCACCCGCGGAACCTGAGGTTGCGCGGAATGGGGGAGCGGCAGAATCTCTCAGACATTTGTATTTTATCTTCATGGCAGTATTGGTGTGCAGTGTGCGTTGTTAATCGAATCGCAGCTGGCCTTTCTTCATTTCCCTCATCAGCCTGTCCCGCTCCGATTTTGCCATCGCGGCATCCTCCAGACAGGTTTTAAGCTGCGCCTTGAGATCATCCGAATTCTGTTTCTGCTTCTGCGCGGAGTCGAGCGCTTCGAGCGCCGCCATGGTGGTCGCCTGGACCAGAGTGGCGCCTGAGCGCTCCTGGATCGCCGAGATGCGCGCGTCCAGCCTCGCCGCGAGAGACTTTAAATATTCGGGGGAGTCGTCTGTTTTAACGGCGTAAGTCATTCCGCCGATCCTGAAACTGACCTTTTTATCAAGTGTCATTTTTGATCACGTCCTTTATTATTTGAAATAATATCATAGCATTCCGGGCGGTTTATTTCAAGCACTACATATTGCGTATTGCGCTTTGTGTGCTGCGTATTGCGCTTCATTCGTTATGCAGCACACAACACGCAAAAAAAAATGCGTCCTGTCGGGGACGCATTTTTTTTGACTGAATCAGAACGAGAATGTCGCGAACAGGTGAACGATGAAGTGAACTATCGAATAGAACAGCTTCGTAATGCCGGGTGAGTTGCTCGACTGGATCGCTTCGTACTTGTCGCACATGCTGCATCTTCCCTCGCTGCTGTGGTGCGTGGAGTCTCCGCCGGAGCTTCCGGTGTCACCAGTATCGCCGTGAGACGGATCGTCTTCGTCTCTCTCAAGTCTGCCGATCTCCTCGGTATAACTGTGACCGCATGTCGTGCAGGTATAGGTCATAAGACCCGTTCTGGAGTAGGTGGGCGGGGTGGTGACTACGCCGCCGTCGTAAGTATGCGCGTCAGGAGTCATGGGGATGGCTTCGGTCCTGGTGATGTGGCACCTTGAGCAGGTATAGGTTATTACGCCGTCTGCTGCGCAGGTTGCGGGCTGAGTTACCTCGCCCTCGCCCCAGTCGTGGCGCAGAGCAGGAAGATTCTCGACTCTCACCGTTTTGCCGCAGCGGGTGCAGGTCTTGCTGACGGAGCCGCGTTCTGTGCAGGTGGCCGGTATTGTGTCATAGTCGGCTTCGGTCTCAACACCGTCTTCGTTGGTGTCATAGTTATGTCCCAAAGCATCCGCGGAGTCCTCGGAGTAGCTCTTATGGCAGACGGAGCATTCATATGTGGTTTTTTCGCCGAGCGTGCATGTTGCTTCTCGGGTGACCGTGCCGATATAGTTATGTGTCTCAAGAACGGGTATGAATTCATCCCGGGTAGTGTGACAGACCTGACATTCATAGCGCAGAATACCGGTGTTGATGCAGTCGGGCTCCCTTACTTTTACGGCGTCGTCTTCGTTCACGATACCATCTTCGTTAGCGTCGTAGTTGTGACCGGGCGCGTCGGTATAAGCATCCCTGTAGCTGTAACCGCAGAGAGAGCAGACGTGCTCC
The DNA here is from genome assembly GCA_024699005.1 of Clostridia bacterium. The sequence continues at coordinate 7,216 of JAILQN010000075.1, read as the reverse complement.
GTATAGCCCTGCGCCACACACGTCGGAAGAACTGTGTTCTCGGTATAATTGTGTCCCAGAGCCGGAATGATCTCGCGTTTTGTGTGATTCTCGTTGTTATTGCACTTGTAGTAGTATGTACCGGTATACTCGCAGCTGGGTTCTGTCGAAAGCTCTTCGTCTTTTTCCCAGTCGTGTCCGTTGACCATGTCTTTTGCTATGACTTCCTCTTTGGTCGCTGTGCAGCCGTTTCTTGTGCATCTGTAGAGCATTGTACCTGTTGCTATGCATGTCGGAGCATTGTCAACGGTACCGTTGTCCCAGATGTGACCGGCGGCCTGGACAGTTTCCGTGTAGGACATTTCACAGCCTTCATGTGTGCAGCGGTAAATCTTTGTGCCAGTGCCTTCGCATGTGGGCTCGGTCTCGATAGTCCCCGCGTCATACTGGTGGACATGGTCGGCCCTTACGTATGTGGCGGTATAGGTTATCGGACCTGTAACGGGGGGCAGGGTATCTGTGGGACTGAAGGTATTCCAGCCGTTGAAGGTGTAATAGTAAGGTGTCTCTCCCTCGTATTCAATGTATCTGTCCGGGTCGGCATGTGTGGGATTCGCGCCGTAATCGACCTGAGTTGCGTCGCTTATATCTGCACCGGTTGAATCTTTAAAGATCCATGTGACCTCATATTGGTTCTTGATCGCCCGGTACCATACCTGATAGGTAGTGTCTTTGGTGACCCTTGCCGCGACAAGTGACGACGGGGTATAGGAGCTTCCGCTGACGGTATCACGCCAGCCGCCCCAGGTGTAGGTGTATTCGGTATTCGCAGTCTTCCCGGGGATGGATGAATCGGGTCGATCGTACGTCGGATGAGCGTTATACGCGTAGGCTTTTTCATCGAACTCGAGGACGTTGCCCTCTTCATCTATCCAGGTTACGGAGTACAGGCGGGCCTGCTCGGTATAATATGCGGTGTAGGTTTCAGTGCCTGTGACCGCCGGCAGAGCGGTGCCCGCGGGGTATTCCGTGCCGCCGGATGAACGCCATCCTGCGAAGACGTATTCCTTTGTGGTTGTTGGGGTCTTGGTTGGCGTTTCACCGGAGAATGCGGGAACGGAGCCGTAATTGAGCAGGTTGGCACCCAGGGCGTCACCGTTCCAGTTCTTCCATGAGATATTGTACTGTCTGATGTGTGCCTCGAACTGTGCTGTGAAGGTGACGTCGCCGGTGACTGTCGGAAGCAGGTTGACGGTCGCGTAGGTTTCTTCGGTTTTGCTCGATTTCCAGCCGATGAATTCATAAGTCGCAGCTTCAGTTTCCTCTTTAGTCGGATTTGCGCCGCCGTTCAGGTCGAAAGACGGGGCGGTGCCGTAAGGTACGTCGTTATCGACTTCGAGATTGCCTGTCGCGCCGACCCATATTACTGTGTATGTATTGATACTCTGAGTATAAGAAGCATAGAGCGTCATATCGCCGTTGAGCGTAATAGCGTTATCCTTCGGATAGGTGTTTCCGTTACTGTCTTTGAACGTGTCGAAAGCGTATGAATACTCCGCGTTGCCCTCCCTGACCGGGGGATTGATTCCGGCGTAGGTGACTCCCGTGCCGTGATCCCTGGTCTGAGTGTCGAGGACTGTTGTTCTGTCCCAATCGTACCATGTTATAGTGTACTGTCTTGTAGTGGTGGAGTACGTCGCTTTGAACGTTGTTTCGCCCTGTATCGCCGGCAGTGTATCGGTCTTGAGGTAGGTTTGTCCGCCGGATTCCCAGCCGGTCCAGGTGTACTGATACTGTTCGTCGGGAGCCTTGGACGGATCAGCGCCGTTATAAACCGGAGTGGTTCCGTAGGGTACGTTGCTGTCGGTTTCGAGCGGTGTGCCGTCGGAGTTCTGCCAATAAACATTGTATGTGCGCGTCGTTGCGTCATACTGCGCGGTGTAGGTCACGTCCGCGTTTGCCGCGGGAAGAGTGTCGTTCGGTCCGAATACGCGTCCGGTAACGCTCGATTTCCAGCCTGTGAAGGTATAGCTGTACTGAGCGGTGGAGTCTTTGGTGGGATTCGCCGGTTTGTTGACCGGATTGTTATAAACAACGGTATTTTCGATGATATCGGAGCCGTTGTCGCAGTCGAATCTGATCGTATAGCTGTTGATGTCCCAGTGGGCGGTGAAGTTTTTGTTGCCTGTCGAACCCTTGGAAATGGTGACGGACGTCTCCGGGGTCGTGCCGTTGGAGCCTGTCCAGCCGGTGAAGGTATGCCCCTGTTTTGACGGAGCCTTGAGAGCTATTTCATCCTCCACTGTGTAGGTTGCGGGGTTGTCCTCGTGGTTCGTGCCGCCGTCCATCGAGTAGGATATGTTGTATGTCTCCTGATTCCATTTTGACCACAGATGCAGAGTATGCGCCGGAACGGTCGCGCCGGAGGCGACGGCAGTCTCCGCTGAGTAGTCGGTGTACCAGCCCGCGAAGGTGTAGCCTGAGCGGGTGGGTGTGGGCAGCTCGGCCTGGTAATCCGTGCCGTAGGTGTAGATCTTGTTGGACGGACTGACGCTTACGTTCGATCGGTTGAGCAGCGCGTTATCGTCGACCTTCGCCACTCGCACGTTGGAACAGGTGATACTGTTGCCGCTGTTGTTCGCGTCAAACCTTATACGCATATACTTTGCGTTTGCGGGGGCGGTGAAGGTGGATGTGGCGGTGTCGCTGGTGCTGCTGTACTCGAAGTGGTTCCCGGCGGAATTAAGCCAGTCGGCAAATACCTGATAACCGCTGCCGGTCATATTGGTTTCGACAACGTACTGCTTGCCGGCTTCGACCTCCATTGCGGGCGACCAGTTTGTATAGCCGTCTGTCCCGCCGGTGGAAGTCGCCGTGAAGCCCGTGTCGGTCTTGTTTGTGATCGAGATCTGGTTCCCGTTTCCGACACTCTGCTGCCATGCCTGCATATCCAGCATGTTGTCGTATACGACGTTGTAGCTGTTTGCACTCCACTGAGCGGTCATGGTGAAGGTGCCGCCTGATTCGGAGGTCAGGTTCTTCGGCGTATCGCCCGGCTGATAGGTCTGATTGTTGGAACCCTTCCAGCCTGTGAAGGTATGTCCTTCGTTCGCAAAGCCGTTGGCAGCAACGGTAAAGGAGCTGTCATATGTTGCTTCGAACGAATTCATCGTGCCTGTTGCCGAGTCCGGACCTTTCGCGTAAACGACGGTATATTTGTTAGCTTCCCAGTTCGCGGTATAGGACTTGTTGCCGGTCGATCCTTCGGGGATGGTAACGGACGTCTGCGGAGTACTGCCGTTGTCGCCAGTCCAGCCCTTGAAGGTGTAACCTTCGCGGGTGGGGGCCTTAAGCGTTGCGGAATGCTCTATGTCATAGCTTGTGGGGTTATCCTCCGCATTGGTGCCGCCCGCCGCATTGCAGGTGATCGTGTATTGATCCGCCGTCCAGCAGGCGTAAAGGGTGTTGTTGTAGCCTACAGTCACAGTGGTCGAACCCTGAGTACCGGTAGCCGGGTTTGCCGTCAGGCTCCAATTGTTGAAGGTGTAGCCGTTCCTTGTGGGTGTGCCTGTCGGCTGAACGGAAACAGTCTGGTTTGCTCCGATCTGCACATAGCCCGCTCCGCTTGAGCCCGCTACCTTCGCGTCGTTAAGATCACCGCCGTTGGCGTTAAGCGTGACCTTTGTGTGAAGACCGGTAAGAGCATCGTTCAGGTTTGTGGCGAGGGTGTCCGGGTTGGTTATAGTGCCGTCGACCTTGCCTAAAGCAAGCACGGCAGCCTTGAAAGCGTTGCGGAATGTCGTCCACTTGTAATTGTCGTTTGCGTCGAAATACTTGGACGTGATATTGCCGCTTGAAATACCGGTTACTCCCAGTGCCGGGAACTTTTTGATAGCGTTGAACACTGCGGTACGGAGATTGGTTTTGTTATAATATGTCGCTTTCAGATCCATAACGACATGGCTGATAACGCGCTCATTCGTTCCTGATGAGTCCTCTTCGGAATTGTGGCAGGTCCTGACGGAATATGTGTATGTCGCGCCCTGCGTATCCGAGTCGCCCAGAAGAGATCTTACCCACGGACCGGCATACGCTACGCCTTCGTCAATGAATGCTTCTTTTGTGCCGCCGGACATATCATTTGCGCCCTGACCGGCAATGACGTAATTGCGGGAATTCCACAGATTCTGCGAATCGTCTTTATTCCCCTGCCAGTAGTCGGTGCTCCTCCAGCTGGTTATGCCGCTGGCATCGGCTACAAACCATGAGGAATACTTTGATGCTTTATCGCTGGTGATAAGAAGCGTTACGGATAACCCGGGGATCTGGTTGAGGTTGCTGAACCTCGATGAATCTATAGTGATATTACCGACCGGTGCGCAGACAAGGTTGTTTGATAGGAAACAGCTGCTCGGATCATGTTCGTGGTACCAGAAATCGAAATTCTTGACGTTGTAAGTCCTGTTGCCGGAGCTTGTTGAGCCGAAACTGTTGTCGCTTATGCTGTTATAATCAACATTGTCTACATTTGTGTCGAGATGCGGGATCGTATCATTCGAGGCCGTATCGGCAAACAGACTGTACCATCTTGCCGCGCCGCTATACCACTGCTGGTTGTTGTCGCCGCTCGCATTGACGGAAACGCCTTTTATAACACCGGTGGCTGAGGTGCTGCCGTAATAAGCCTCTGCATCCGCGCTGGCATATCCTGCAAGTCCCTTGCCGTTGGCATAATAACTGTAAAAGCCATTGCCGTCGTGGTATGTGCCTGAAGTGTCGAGTGAGTGAGCGCCGGATACCCATGAGACCTGCGCGCCGTAATGATCGGTGCCGTCCGTGTCCTGACCCTTGCAGTATCCGCCGAAAGGTACGGTATAGGGCTTATAAACATAGGTATAGGCATAAGCTTTTTTCGCGACGCCGTCAGCGCTGTCGGTATAGTTCAGCACCCACTGAATATAACAGCCGGTAGTGGTGTTGCTCAGTGAAGGCGAGGAACCGCCGTTGATAGTCACTGTCTGAAGAGATGAACCGGACGTGAAAGTATCGTTAGACAGAGTTACGCTTCCGCCTGATAACGAGCTGAAGCTTGAGTTGAGGAAAGAATAACTCAGGGTCGCGTTGCCCGACTGACCGGTGAATTTGTAATAAATATAACCGGTTTTGGAATACGTGCCCGACTTTACACCGGCGCTTGTATTATTCAGGTAATACTGGAACGGTGTGGACGAACTGCTCTTCCATGACAAACCGTCCGGAGTCAGATATATTGAGTCCGGCACGACGAACGTCAGATCAGCCGAATTGGACTGCGCGACAGTGCGTACGTCCGCCGCGAATGACACAAGCGAGAACATCCCGATGAACCCGCACAGCATCGCGCAGGAGAGTACCACGGACATCACGCGCCTGAAAGTGTGTTTGAATGATGACATAACAAAACCTCCGGTTATTCAAGTCGCACTTTTTGAAAAAATTGTGAACAACTTATATACAATATTTTAAGTTAAGCTAAGATTACCATATATCAAAAGCAAATGCAAGAGGAATATCACATTTTTTCGGAAAAATTTTATATTTATTATAATGAAAAAACACTTGCATTTTTGCTTTGACGGTGTTATAGTACATACGCAACTTGTCATGACTTCCGGGTTTGAAAGCCCGGGGGTCTTTTTGGAAGGTAAACGATTATGGCTAACCAATCGATCGCATCAAAGTGTTTCGACCTTCTCCGCCCGACGGCGGAGGATCTCGGACTGATACTCTGGGACGTGCGTTACGTCAAGGAAGGGCAGGGCCGTTATCTTCGGATCATCATAGACAAGGACGGCGGAGTCGGTATGGAGGACTGCGTCAGCATGAGCCGCGCCGCGGAGGCGATCCTGGATGAGACCGACCCGATCCCCGACAGCTACAATCTGCAGGTGCAGTCGCCCGGATTGGAGCGCGACATATCGCGGCCGGAGCATTTTGCCCGGTATCTGGGGCAGAGCGTCAAACTGAAGCTTCACGCCGCCTATGAGGGACAGAAGGTCTTCTGCGGCGAGCTGTCCGGCTACGATCCGGACTCCGGCAGCGTTACGATCGAACTGTCCGACGGCACGGGCATGACCTGTGAGCCGAACGAGATAGCATACGTCAGAGCGGACGACGATATTTATTGATATTATATATTTAAACCGTTTACGGAAAGGAAGGCGCAGTTATGGCACCTAAAAAGAGAAGAAAATCCACAGAAGAGGATTACGGACTTGATCTTAACCCTTCGCTTTCTGACCTTGCGAAGGAACGCAATATGGATCCTGAGGAAATGCGCAGGATCCTGGGCGACGCTATCGTCACAGCGTACGTGAGCCGTGAAAACAAGGAATACAAGAAGGCTCTGCGCTGCGAGATCGGTCAGGACGGCAAACCGAGGCTTTTCGAGCGGCTCACCGTCGTGCCCGACTCGTATTTTGACGAGGTCGCCGAGGCGGCTTACAAGGAGGCCATGCAGCTGGACGAAATAGGCTCGGACGACTATGATACGCTTATCACCATGTCTTCCTGCCGCGCCGCAGGAGTGCAGGCAAAGCCCGGCGACACCGTGCATATCCCTATTGATATGACCGGCTTCTCCGCCGTCCTTTCCGAAAAGTTCGGCGAGCAGTTCCCCGAGAACCTGAGTTCGCCCGAGTTCTTTGAGATCGCCAAGGGCATCGCCGAGCGCGACGGCCTGACCACCGGCGAGGTCTACGGCGCCCTGCGCGAGACCCTGGAGGCGGAAGCTGCCAAAACCGCTTCGCCCAAGACGATACACTGCGAGTTCAGCCCCGAAAACGGCACCATCAATATGTACGAGCTGCTCACCGTTGTGGCGGATTCGCATTTTGACGCGGATATGCCTGCGGAGAGGCGCTCCAAAACGAAATACAATCTCAAGATACCCTATGATCCGGCAAAAATAAGCGTGGATTACGCAAGGGCGGAGTACAAGGAATACGGCGAGAAGGTCTTCGGCAGGGAGATCGAGATCGGCGACGTCATAGAGCACGAGCTGCCTCTCAACAACCTCGGCAGGATCAAGGCCAACCAGGTCCGCCATCTGCTCCGTCAGAGCCTGCAGGACATCGTGCGCAACGACGTTATCAAGGACATCAACACAAAGCGCATGGAGCTTATCACTGCGACGGTCATGGAGTCCTCGCCCAGAGGCACCACCTTCAGCTTCAAGAGCGGCAGAGAGCAGATAGAC
>JAILQN010000067.1 GCA_024699005.1 Clostridia bacterium | reverse complement strand
GTGATCTTTGTATGACCTTGCTTGAAGATCTGTGGTACGGCAACGTAAACCCGCACGAGGCAATACTGACCGAGAACAGGCGGTATAAACACCTGCTCTCACTGATGGGCAGAAACCGGGACGAGCTCAGCGAAACGCTGACCGACAAGCAACTGGAAACGCTTGAAAAGTACGACGAAGCGATGAACGAAATGCACTCGCTTGCCGAAGTCGAGGCGTTCTCCTGCGGGTTTCGGCTCGGCGTCCGGTTGGTGGTCGAGGCGGGCGTGCCGCTCACAAAAGGTACTACATAACGCACAGCGGCGGGATCTCTCCCGCCGCTGTAGTTTTTATATAAATCATTTTTGATAACCGCACGCACTTTTGTGCTTCAGCGTCTACTCCGCTCTGATAATTGCTTGTATGTAATCACGATGATGATCCCGCTTACGACGGCGGTCAGCAGATCGGATACAGGCATAGAATAAAGCACGCCGTCGAGCCCGAAGAAGACCGGGAGCAGAAGCGCGAATCCGACGCCGAAAACAATCTCTCGGATCATGGAGAGCATCGTAGAGGAAATCGCCTTGCCCATTGCCTGAAGGAAAATGAACGTCGCTTTATTGACGCAGGCGAAGATCATCATACTGAGATAAATGCGGAAAGCTTTCACGGCAAACTCGGTGTAATACACGCTTTCGTTTGCAGCGCCGAAGACGTTGATCAGCGCGTTCGGGAACAGTTCCACTATAAGCAGCGCGACCGCGCCGACCGCCGCTTCACATATCAGCAGGAGTGTAAAGAGTTTTTTGACGCGCTCCGGGCGTTTCGCGCCCATATTGAAGCCGACGATCGGGATGCATCCCGCCGCCATTCCGACGACGACGGAAATGACTATCTGAAAAAACTTCATCACGATGCCGACGACCGCCATTGGGATCTGAGCGTACTGCTCCAGCCCGAAGACCGGGTCGAGAGCGCCGTATTTGCGCACCATGTTGTTGATCGCCGCCATTGCAGCGACGAGCGATATCTGTGACAGAAAGCTGCAAAGCCCGAGTGAAACGATCCTGCCGATCATCTTGCCCTTGAATCTGAACGAGCCTCGATCGAGCTTCACGCTTTTGAGGTGGCAGACGTACCATACGGCGAGAGCCGCCGTTACGATCTGTCCGATCACGGTCGCGACGGCGGCGCCCGTCATCCCCCACTTGAAAACAAAGATGAAGACCGGGTCGAGGATGATATTGAGCACCGCCCCCGCGAGAGTGGAGACCATCGCAAAGCGAGGGCTTCCGTCCGCGCGGATCACCGGGTTCATCGCCTGACCGAACATATAAAACGGGACGCCGAGGGTGATCCAGAAGAAATATTCTTTTGATCTTTCAAAAGTTTCGGCGTTTACGCGCCCGCCGAACAGCGTGATGAGAGCGTTGCTGAAAATAAGATAAACGGCGGTGATGACCGCGCTTGATATGACCGTGAGAAGGATCGCGTTGCCGAAGGATCGGCGCGCCTTGTCCGGCCTGCCTTCGCCGAGCAGTCCGCTGACCATCGCGCAGCAGCCGTCGCCGATGCAGACCGCCACGGCAAGGGCTATCACAGTCAGCGGGAAGACGACTGTGTTCGCTGCGTTTCCGTAGGAACCGAGGTAATCGGCGTTGGCGATAAAGATCTGGTCGACGATATTATACAGCGCGCCGACGAGCAGCGAAATGATACACGGAATTGAGTATTTGCGCATCAGTTTGCCGAGCTTTTCCCCAGCGAGATAATTCTGTGTTTCTTCCATTTAAAACTCCGGACTGTAAAAAAATAATGCGCAAGCCCGGTTCGGACTTACGCATTTCTGCTACTCAATAATATTATTATAGCACGGACGAAAGGAAATGTCAAAGGGCAAATTGAACGAAAAAGCGCTTGGAAAGGCGACGCTTAGGTGAACGAAATGCCCTCCGGCTTTTGATCGGGGACGGCGTGCCGCCCGCAAAAGAAACCATATAACGCACAGTGGCGGGATCTCTCCCGCCGCCGAATTATTATATGATACGATTATTAATAACTGCACGCACTTTTGTTTTTGTTAACTGCCCCTGCTTTTTACGGCGGGGGCAGTTGTATCTGCAGCTTAGATTAGTTTGTGATTGCTTTTTATCCGAATAAGGATCTGAAAAAATCGCGGATCGCGTAGATGATCGCCCTGAACCAGTTTGCGCTTTGAGCGGGCTCTGCCGTTGCTTTCTGCTCTTCTGCGGTTACGGACGCCTCGCCGCTTTTCGCCGGACGTTCAGGTCTTTCTCCGTTTCCCGGCGTCTGAGGGTCGGCTTCACCGTTTTCGTTCTCCTGCATTTGGGGAGGAAACTCTCCATCCGGCAG
>JAILQN010000019.1 GCA_024699005.1 Clostridia bacterium | reverse complement strand
GAAGCGGGACGCCTCTTCCCACGGCACCTCCAGCATGGCTATGGTGCAGGCTGCGTCTTGCGCCTTATGGTACTCCAGCATTTTGTTGTAGTCCATTTTGTAGATGTGATCGCCGGAGAGCACCGCGACGTATTCCGGATCATAGCGGTCTATAAAATTGATGTTCTGATAGATGGCGTTCGCAGTGCCCTTGTACCAGTCGGTACCCTTGATCTGCTGATAGGGCGAGAGCACGTGCACGCCGCCGTAATTGCGGTCCAGATCCCACGCCGCGCCGTTTCCGATATAATCGTTCAGCTCGAGCGGCTGGTACTGCGTAAGCACGCCGACGGTATAGATGCCGGAGTTCACGCAGTTGGAAAGCGGAAAGTCGATGATCCTGTATTTGCCCCCGTAAGGCACGGCGGGCTTGGCGGTCTTTTTTGTCAGCACGCCGAGCCGCGAACCCTGACCGCCCGCCAGGAGCATTGCGACACACTCGGTTTTCTTTGCCATAACGTGATTTTCCTTTCTGTATTTGCAGGCCGACGGTTTCGTCAGTCTTCTCTTTTTCTGAGATATATGGCGCTCTGCCCGGGAAGGGTCAGTGAGACGCTTCGGTCAACCCCGTGAAGGGGCTTTGCCTTCGTGTGATAAACGCGCTTTCTGGTCACGCCTTTCCCGCCGTACTTTTTGTCGTCGGAGTTCAGGATGACGTCCCACACGCCGGAAGACGGCATGCCGATCTCGTAATTCTCACGGTTCACAGGGGTAAAATTCACAACGGCGACAATGTCGTTCCCGTGCTCGTCCGTGCGGATGAACGCCACTACGCTGTTGTCGGAATCGTCCGCGACGATCCACCTGAACCCCTCCCATGAGAAATCAGTCTGCCACAGCGGCGCCGTGCTCTTATACAGCATATTCAGGTCGCGGGTATATTCGCGCATGGCGGCGTGGATGGGATAGGAAAGCAGCATCCAGTCCAGCTCCTTATTCTCGTTCCACTCCGCGAACTGGGCGAATTCCTGCCCCATGAACAGGAGCTTTTTGCCCGGATGAGCATACATATAACCGTAAAACGCCCTGAGAGCGGCGAATTTATCCTCGTAATTGCCCGGCATCTTGCCGATAAGCGTCCCTTTGCCGTGCACCACTTCATCGTGGGAGATAGGTAATATAAAGTTTTCGGAGAAGGCGTAGAAGAACGAGAAGGTCACAAGGTCGTGATTGAACTTTTTGAAGTAACCGTCCAGGGAAGCGTATTTCAGGATGTCGTTCATCCAGCCCATGTTCCACTTGAAGTTGAACCCGAGCCCCCCCATGCTGACCGGCTTGGAGACCAGCGGCCAGGAGGTGGATTCTTCCGCGACCATCATAACGTCCGGGTACTCCCGGAAGATATATTCGTTGAGCTTCTGCAGGAAAGAAACTGCCTCCAGATTTTCATTCCCGCCTTTGACGTTGGGCACCCACTGCCCCGCGTCCCTGCCGTAATCAAGATACAACATGGAGGCGACGGCGTCGACCCGCAGACCGTCCGCGTGGAATACTTTTATCCAGTAGTCCGCGGATGACATAAGGAATGAGCGGACCTCGTTCCTGCCGTAGTCGAACACTCTCGTTCCCCATTCGTAATGCTCGCCCTTGCGGGGATCGGCGTATTCATAGCACGGGCCGCCGTCAAACTCGAACAGACCGCAGGCGTCCTTCGGGAAATGCGCAGGCACCCAGTCCAGGATGACGCCTATGCCGTGATTATGGCAGGAATTTATCAGGTAGGCGAAATCCTCGGGCGTGCCGTAACGCGAGGTCGGAGCAAAATACCCCGTGACCTGATAGCCCCAGGAGCCGTCAAAGGGATATTCGGTGATGGGCAGCAGCTCGATATGAGTATAGCCCATTTCGATTATATAAGGGATAAGGGCATCGGCAAGGTCGCGGTAGGAATAGGGATTGCCGTCCTCATGCAGGCGCCAGGATCCGGCGTGCAGCTCGTAGATATTGACCGGCGAAGAATAAATATCGGTTTTCTGTTTCTTTTTATACCAGTCCGCATCTGACCATCTGATGACGGACGGATCATATATCTTGGTACCGTTTGCGGGGCGCGTCTCAAAATGGAAGCCGTAGGGGTCGGACTTCATCAGCTTGCGCCCGTCCGCGGCGATGATGCAGTATTTGTAGACGTCGTAGGTTTTGAGTCCGGGTATTACCGCCTCCCAGATGCCGCCGTCGTTGACCCGCTCCATGGGGTTGACGGTGTCGTCCCAGTTGTTGAAATCGCCTACGACGCTGACCGCGAAGGCCTTCGGCGCCCAGACGCGGAACACGACCTCGCGGTTCGCATTGAAGTGCGAGCCTAAAAATTCGTAAGCTCTGGCATTGGAGCCCTCGTGAAAAAGGTACACGGGGATCCTGTATTCCGGAGAGAGGAGATCTTTCATAATATGCTACCTCATATGTATACTTAGAGTAATGATATCACAATGCTTCCGGAATTTCAAGTGGGTTATTTGTAGAAATCCTTTGTCAGAAATGCATATACAGTTGAATTTTTTGTTTATTTTTCACAATAGACATTATACCGATATTGACCGTCCGGATAAATTCCGCTCCCTTTACCGATGCCGGAAAACGAACAGGGCCATAACGAACCGGCCGGTTCATAAGAATCGGCCGGCTGTGTTCAGGTTTATGACTTACCGATCACGGCTTTTATCCGTTTCTTTCCGAGATCCTCTGTTCAAAACGGTTCTTGCCCGTATCTGAGGGTATTGAGGTCGGAAAAACGCCGTCAAAGCAGGAGCTGCAGTAGCCGCCGCCTCCTGCCAGTTCCCGAAGCCTTTCGACCGGCAGAAACCCGAGGGTATCGGCACCGATCATTTTCGCTATCTCCGGGACCGAGTGATGACATGCGATCAGATTCTCCTGAGAATCGATATCCGTACCGTAATAACACGGGAACAGAAACGGCGGGGCGGAGACGCGCATATGGATCTCGGCGGCGCCGGCTTTTCTCAGCAGCGATACTATATGCCCGCTTGTCGTCCCGCGTACGATCGAATCGTCGATCAGAACTATTCTCTTTCCCTTCACCACGTCCGGGACTGCGCTCAGTTTGATGTTGACCTGATCCTGCCGGTCTGTCGGCGCGATAAACGTCCTGCCGATATATTTATTCTTGATGAGCCCCATGTCATAAGGGATCCCCGATTCCCGGCTGAAGCCGAGCGCAGCGTCCAGACCGGAATCGGGAACCCCGATGACGATATCGGCATCCGCGGGTTCGGTCTGAGCGAGTATTCTTCCGGCGGTTATACGCGCCGTATGGACCGATCGCCCGTCGATCACGGAGTCGGGACGGGCAAAATAGATATACTCAAAAATACAGATCTTCTTTTCTCTGTCGCCGCAATGCTCTCTGCGCGACGTGATCCCGTCTTTGCCAAAGACAAGTATCTCTCCCGGCTCCACGTCTCTGACAAATTCAGCGCCGACGGCAGCCAGCGCGCAGCTTTCGGAAGCGATGACGTACGTGCCGTCTTCCGTCACGCCGTAACACAGAGGCCTGAAACCGTAAGGATCCCTGACGCAGATAAGCTTCTGAGGTGACATGAGTATAAGGGAATAGGCGCCTTCAAGCACGTTCATCGCCCGGCTGAGAGCATCCTCTATAGACGAAGCGGTAAGCCGTTCTTTCGTGATGATATAGGCAATGGTCTCCGTGTCGCTGGTGGTGTGGAAGATCGCCCCGCCCAGTTCCAGCGCGGAACGCAGCTCCGCTGCATTTGAAAGATTGCCGTTATGGGCGATAGCCATCCTGCCCTTCTGATGATTCACCTCGATCGGCTGACAGTTGTTGCGGTTCGAGGCTCCCGTCGTGCCGTAACGGGTATGGGCCACCGCCATAGTCCCCGCCGGACAGGAAGCCAGCGCGTCCCTGGTTATCACTTCGCTCACAAGGCCGGTATCCTTGACCGACACGAACAGGCCGTCGTCATTCACGACTATCCCGCAGCTCTCCTGTCCCCTGTGCTGAAGGGCGTAAAGACCGTAATAGCAGAAGACCGCAACATCTGCCGGCTTGGCGGACATAACGCCGAAAACGCCGCATTCCTCACGTATACTCATATTTTTTCTATTCCCGGATCGAAAGCCGGCATAGGCTGAAGCTTAAAGAGATTCGCGTTATGAAGGCGGTCGATCCTCTCCTTTGTTTCCGCGGAACCGATAACGCCGGTTCTGATATATCCGTCCAGTTCCGCGTAAGTGAAGCCGAGGTTCTCCTCATCGGTCCTGCCGCTGAGCCCGTCGACCGGCGGTTTTTCGATCAGCTGTCC
>JAILQN010000351.1 GCA_024699005.1 Clostridia bacterium | reverse complement strand
TCTTGCGCTCCGCGCGGCGGCAATCCTTCGGGACCGGGGCTTTGATTTCAGGTGGTATTTTGTGGGGGACGGCGACGACAGGGCGAAGCTTGAAAAAATGATTGACACTCTGTCACTTTGTGATAAAATCATTATAATGGGTTATCTTATGAATCCGTACCCGTATATCGGTTCATGCGATATTTACGTTCAGCCATCTTATGAGGAATCTTTCGGGCTTGCCGTGATGGAAGCGAGGATCCTGGGCAGAGCGATTGTTTCCACCGACACCGTAGGCTGCAGAATTGTCCTTGAGACCGGCAGAAACGGCATTATCACTCCGATCACTGCCGAAGGACTTGCCGACGGCATCGCGGAATTGCTGACGGATGAACAAAAAAGAAAGTCGTTTGAGAATAAATATCCGGCGGAGGACAATCTTCGGGAAAAAGCGGTTTACGCCGACTCGTGGGACATTTTGCTTTCGGGATGAGCATTAGGGCGTTTTATTTCTCCTGAAGAATATACGTTTATTGAATTTATGCAATATCAAGGCGACACGCTGCGCAAATTGCAGCTTACGGAATTAGAGATCCTTGTTGAAGTCGACAGGATCTGCAGGAAACATGATATCCGTTATATGCTTGACGGCGGGACTTTGATTGGCGCAGTCAGGCATCAGGGTTTTATCCCGTGGGATGACGATATTGATATTACTATGCCGTTGGCTGATTATTACCGTTTTTGCGACGTTTGCCGGACAGAATTATCCGATGAATACTTTCTTCAGACAATACTGACTGATAACTTTTCTCACTTTTGGGCAAAGGTAAGAAAAAACGGTACAGTCATGCTGGAGAAGGATTGTCCGGATAATATCCATCAGGGAATCTGGATAGATATATTCCCTATTATTGGTATGGAAAGCTCGCCGGAGTTTTTGCAGAAAACCAAAACCAGGATGATTAATTATAAAAATTTTATTCTCGAATGCCGCAGTCCGGCTCCTTTTCACAGAATGGCATTTGAAAACGGTTTTCTTCGTCACGTTCCCAAAAAGCTGCAGCACCTTATGTGGAAGAAGCAATTTCGTTTGATTATGAAAAAACTTCTGCTTTGTATGCCTGAAAGTCTGTTGTATACCGTTCAGAAAGATTTGCTAAGAAAACTGTTTAAGCCCGCTGATACGTCCGATATGTGCTGCACTGTCTGTGGCGACGATATGGGAATCTATGCGCGATTTCCGTCTGTTTTATTTCGCGATTCGGTGGAACTCGAATTTGAAGGTCATCGATTCCCCGCGCCTGCCGGATATGATGCTTTTTTAACCATCGTTTATGGTGATTATATGACTCCACCTCCGGAGAGTGAGAGAAATGCCGGATCGACGCATACAGTGACTTATGTTGACTGGTGCGATTCTTAGATAAATTGTGAAACCATGGCACCTCTTGTATCTTTTTTGATGAGCAATTACAAAACCCCGCCCGCGTATTTAAGAAGGGCGCTGGGCAGTATGCTCGGGCAGACAATGACTGATTTTGAGGCGGTCATAATAAATGACGGAGTCAAAGACGAATCTTATGAAGTTCTGCTGGAATACGCCGCTAAGGATGACAGGATCGTTCTAATAGAGAACGAACGAAATCTCGGCCTGCCGGCTTCGCTCAACAGCGGACTTGAAGTCTGCCGCGGCAAATATATCGCCCGGATGGATACGGACGATATCTGCCTGCCGGAAAGGCTCGCGCTGCAGGTGGAATATATGGAATCGAATCCGGATATCATGTTCGCCGGGGCGTGGGCTGACGTTTTTGAAAAAGATGAAAACGTTATCACAGACCGGTGGCAGTACGTTATGTGTTCACGTGAGGAATACAGAATACGGCTTTTATTCGGCTGCGCGCCTCTGATCATTCATCCCACTGCGATCTTCCGGGCAAGCTTCCTGTTTGATAACGGGATAAGATATTCCGAGGATACCGCTTACCGATACAGTGAGGATTATGAATTGTGGACACGCTGCGCCGATGCCGGCAAGCCCGGAATTTTGCAGAAAGTCGTTCTTAAATACAGAAATGAGAACAGCGGTCAGCGCATAACGTCAAGCCGCGCGGAGGATATGGAGCGCTGCGTCCGAAACGTTCAGGAAAAACTGCTTATGCGCCTCGGGATCGGAATCTCGGATGAGGATTATCAGCTCCATCACCGTTTGTTATCCGGCAGAAAACCCTATGATCTCAGATATAAAGCGTGGATAAACAAGATCATTAGACAGAACCGAAAACTCAATGTATATGATCAGAATCTGCTGTGTAGAATACTGCACGATCGCTGGTATAATATCGTTTATTATGGGACAGCGTATGAGAAGGATCCGAAAAAGAGACTGTGTTATATTTTATCCATGTATCCGGACGGATATAGACCGTTTATTAAAAGCAGAATGAAAAAGAGACAGAAAGAATGAGATTCTATAAGTTTATCGGAGAGTTTTTATGCCTTTGATTTCCGTAATCGTGCCGATTTATAACGTGGAACAGTATCTCAGGCGTTGTGTCGACAGCATTCTGGGCCAGACTTTCACGGATTTTGAATTGATCCTGGTAAACGACGGTTCTTCGGACCGCTGCGGAGAGATATGCGATGAGTACGCCGCGGCAGACTTCAGAGTGAAAGTGATACATAAGGAAAACGGCGGCGTTTCATCCGCAAGAAACGCGGGGCTTGATCATATTTTTTCTTCCTCTGATTCCCGGTGGATATCCTTTGTGGACAGTGATGACTGGGTGCATCCCCGCTTTCTCGAGTATCTTCATAACGCCGCCGTTACCTGCCAAGTGGGAATATCGGCATGCGGTTGCCATGAAACCGCAGATCCAAATTATACGACAGAACAATGTGATGATCCGGAAACAACCGTTTATGAAACGGAGGATTTCTGGATAACGTCAGGCACGTGGGCTACTGTGGTCTGGAATAAACTATACCGCAAAGAATTATTCCGTAATTACCGGTTTCCCTTCGGACGGGTGCATGAGGATGATCTCACCATTTACCGGGTCCTGTTTTCCGATGACACGTGGCAAGTTGCTTTTATAACGGCGCAGCTCTATTATTATTATGAACGTCAGGGGTCGATCATGCATTCAAGATGGGATCTTGGTCGGCTGGCAGTTGTGGACGCGATGACGCAGCAGTGCGATTTCTTCCGGCAAAAACGGCTGCCCAAGGCATTGCGTTTTGCAGTACAGCGTTTGTTTTTGCTGACTGCCGGAGCGATACACAAACTGAAAGAATATTATCCGGAGGAAAAAAAGCTTATCGGAAAGTACAGACGAAAGCTGCGGACCATCAAAATGAAAAACATGTGGCTTGACACGGAGCCGATAGGCGGCAGAAATACATTTCTTAAACTTGCGCACCCTTTGTGTTTCTATGTTTTGAAAAAAATCCAGCATGCGAAAATATCAGTACGAAGACTTTTTAAAAACTGAAACAGCGGTCATCGTGTATATTAAGTTTTATACATGCAGATCTATTTAACAGAACGGAAATTGACAACATCGACATAATGGACATCGAAAATCTGTATAAAGTAATTGACGAAGAAAAGCGCCTGTACCTAAACAGTCGTGAAAAGACGATGAAGTTCGCGATGCATCCGCGTTACGCCATATGGACGTATCTGCAGTATTTCCGGCTTTGCCGTTATTGGCACGATGTACGGGAATCGGAAGACGTCAGCGCTCTTGCAAAAAGAAGAGCGAAATACATATACCGGGTATATGAACGTCGTAAAAACATATGGGGGCAGCGCGCCGGAGTGGAGATCGGGCTCGACAGCGAGGTGGGCGCCGGCGTCAATATCTGGCACGGCGGAGTTATCATCAACGGCAGACTCGGTGATAACTGCGTTTTGCACGGAAACAATACCATCGGCAATAAACGTTCCGGAGCAAAAGACGATACTCCCGTAATAGGCAATAACGTTGATATCGGAGCCGGGGCGGTCATAATAGGCGGCATACACATTGCCGACAACTGCGTTATAGGAGCCGGAGCGGTGGTCACACGGTCCTGTGAGACGCCCGGCAGCGTTCTTGCGGGCGTGCCGGCAAGGGTGATCGGGAATATATCGGATAAAAATAAAGAGGCGTAAAATGGAAGAACAATACTGGGACATAGTGATCCACGCGGACGAAAAACGTCACCGAGCGGACTGGAAGGGGCTGAAAAAATGCCGCGACCTGATTTTTTTGTGGGTGCGCAGGAATTTTGTCGCGACCTATAAGCAGACGGTCCTGGGCCCCGCCTGGGCAATAATCCAGCCGTTCTTCTCAACGGTCGTATTCGCTCTGATATTCGGCAGGATCGCGGGTTTAGGCGCGGCGGGCGTTCCCAATTTCATTTTTTACCTGAGCGGCAATATCATCTGGGCGCTCTTTTCGGGCTGCCTGAACCATAACTCCTCGACCTTCGTTTCCAACGCCGGCATAATGGGAAAGGTCTATTTCCCCAGGCTGGTCATGCCCATATCCACAGCCATTTCGCAGTTCATTACATTCGGCATACAGTTTGCCTTCATGATCGCATTTCTGATCTATTACGTGATCGCCGGCAAAGTGCACCCGAACGTCTGCATGCTTATGCTGCCGCTGCTGCTGATACACGCCGCGGTGCTTGGGACCGGATGCGGGATAATAATCTCTTCCATGACAACGAAATACCGGGACCTTATTAAAGCCGTGGGGCTGTTCGTGTCCCTCTGGCAGTATATGTCTCCCATCGCTTACGATATGTTTTCAAGACGTTCCCTTTACGAGAAACATCTTGTTTACTATTTTTATATGATCAATCCCGTCACGCCGATCATCAACGCTTTTCGTTACGGCTTCCTTGGGACCGGCGAGATCGACTGGCTGTATTACGGGATAAGTCTTGTGACGACGACGATCATCGCCTTGATCGGCGTAAGAATGTTCAGCAGAGTTGAACGCACGTTTATGGATACTGTATAAAGCTATGAAAGAACCTGCAATAAAAATATCACACGTTTCAAAAGAATACCGGCTGGGCACGATAGGCGGCGGAACCTTAAGGGCGGAGCTGCAGTCGAAATTCGCCCGTATGCGCGGAAAAGAGGACCCGAACCTGAAGATCGGCGCGAAGGCTCACGAAAAAAACGAGCGCTTCCTCGCCCTGGACGAAGTCTCCCTTGAGATAAACAGGGGGGAGAGGGTCGGAATCATCGGTCATAACGGCGCAGGAAAGTCAACCCTGTTAAAGCTAATATGCCGCGTTACCGCCCCCACAAAGGGCGATATTTATATCAAGGGCAGAGTCACCTCCATGCTGGAGGTGGGCACCGGCTTCCACGGCGAGCTGACCGGCAGGGAGAACGTCTATCTCAACGGGGCTATACTGGGTCTCAGCAAGTCCGAGATTGATGAAATATTTGATAAGATTGTCGAGTTCTCCGAAGTTGGGCAGTTTATAGACACGCCGGTCAAAAGGTATTCCAGCGGCATGCACGTAAAGCTGGGCTTCGCCGTGGCTTCACATCTGGACAGCGAGATCATGATCATGGACGAGGTTCTGGCTGTGGGGGATATGGCGTTCCAGACCAAATGCATAAATAAGATGCGCAAGGCAGCCGAGGACGAGGGCAGAACCATTCTTTACGTCAGTCACAATATGCGTACCATCAGGCAGCTTTGCGACAGGTGTATCGTGCTTGATCACGGCAAAGTCATATTCGACGGCGATCCGGATAAGGCGATAGAAATATATATGCCCAAGGGAAATGAATCTGCTTACGCTGACGTTCTGAACTACGAAAATTTTGAAAGACCGGATAATATGAATGATGATTTCAGAATTGTTCGGTTTGAATATCTGAATAAAGGTGGTTTTGAAATTCCGGTTGGCCACGATATTCATTTCAGAATTACTGTTAATGCTAAGAAGGCTGCGGACAATGTTCTGTTCAGAATCGAATTGCTTGACAAAGATGATTCACCGTTTGCTATGGCAACTACCAGAAAACATGGTTTTTCACTTTCGGTTGGAGAAAACTCGTTTACCGGGAATCTTGCTTTGAATTCAATTGTTCCCGGGAAGTATAAGCTGGCATTTTTGCTGTATGGCGTAAACGATTATGGCGCGACAACAAGATACGATCTTATATACGGGACGGCAAGGTTTATTGTGTACGGGGATGATACCATAAACGGACTAAAATGGAATCACACCTGGTGGGGACATTACAGCCTTCCGGAAATCAGGCTTGTATCTGAAAACAATGATGACTAATTTAAAATAATAATATGAGGATCATATTTATCGATGCCTGAAATATCTATTGTTATTCCGGTCTATAACACAGAAAAATATTTACTGGAATGTATCGAATCGATATTATCGCAGACTTTTAAGGATTTTGAGATAATTCTTGTTGATGACGGATCGACCGACGGCAGCGGCAAAATATGCGATGATTTAGCAAGAAAGCATTCGTTTGCAAGAGTTCTGCATCAAAAAAATATGGGGCAGTCCACTGCAAGAAATAACGGTGTATATGAGTCGGAATCTGATCTTATCTGTTTTATAGACAGCGATGATATCGCGCATCCGGATTTGTTGAGCTTTTTGTATGCCGGTTATTTAAAAAGCGGAGCCGGCGTCGTTACCTGTGAAAGAATCAGCGGCAACAGGCTTCCGGAAGACTTTTTCTTGCCGGTATCACAGGATGCGGAACGGATAGATATAAACGAAGACTCTTTATTGAAACTCCTGCGTGATAGCAGCACAGTATATTGGACGCTGTTTCCGTGCCTTATCAGAAAGAGTATTTATCAGAAATATCCTCTCGAACCGGGCAGGATAATGGAAGATAACGCGGTGACATGCAAATGGCTTGTCGAATCGGGAAGTGTTGAGGTTTTGCATGCTCCGCTTTACTTCTATCGGGATAATCCGAACGGGACCATGAATTCCCCTTTCAGCGTTAAAAAGCTGGATTTTTTATGGGCGTTGGAGGAACAGCTTTCGTTTTATAAATACTGTGGCTTCGACAGGATGCTTGGCGCGGTCGCGAGAGAATATATTCTTACTTCTCTCTGGTTCGCTAAACGTGCGGAGTCGGAACTTGAAGACAAAAAGCTGTCACGAGAACTGATCCATGGCGCTGTTCAAAAGAAAAGAGAGTATTCCGATCATCTGATTCTGAGTCCGGAAGAAGAAAAGAAGCTGTTCAAGGCCGCGCATCCTTTTGTCTTCAGACTTAAAAAACACTTTGGCTGATAACGAAAAGAATATGAAAGATAAAAGTTTAAACAGATTTGCGCCGCTTGCGATATGTATAACTGTTATATTCGTATTGTTTTTTGTTTTCAGTTATTTCTGCGTATGGACGCATGACGATTTTACAACGTCATTTTCCTCAACAGGCGATCTTATACACGAAAGTCTGTATTTCGGAAACGGCAGATATCTCGGAAACTTCGTTGTAAATATCTGCCTGAGAAACAAAATTGTCGACGCTCTGTCCCGTTCTGCTATCATTACCTCAATAATCGTTCTGGTTGCTGACATCGCCCATGAACTGAACGTTAAGACCTTGTCTTTAAGCTTCTTTCTGTTCGCCGGAATGGGAAATTTTATATATAATGAGGCGATCATCTGGGGGCACGGTTTTTATAATTTTGCTCCTCCGATCGTTTTGATGCTTGTCGCCGTAAAAGTCTTCAAGGATTATTATTTGAGGAAAAGAGAAATAAGAATAACGATCATATCCCCGGTTCTGTTTATTATTGGGCTATGTCAGCAGTTATTTTCTGAGAATACCACGTGTATAGCCCTGCTTATTTCCCTTATGATATTTCTTTTATCTTTCAAAGTCCGTGAGAAAAGAAAGACGCCGGCAATTTTGTATCTCGCGGGGTCTGCGGTCGGCGCAGCAGTCATGTTTGCGCTCCCGATAGTGATGGGCGTTTCACATAAAATGGATTCATACCGCGGAAAGAGCATAGGCGCCGATACTGTTTCGGATTTTGTTTATTTGGTTTATAATAATTTGAAAATAAGCCTTTGTACGTTCGAAATCTTTTTCGCCGCTTGGTTTTTGTTGTCATTTTCTCTGATTATTTCTCTTAAGAAATGCAGCGGGCAAAGCAGATTGATCCGATTATTAAGACCTGTTTTTTATGGCGTGTTCGGATCCTTTCCTTTTATCTCTCTGTTCTTTTTTCTTTTTAACGGGCATGGCGTGAGCGAAGTGATAGAAGGAAGAATCGGGATCGTGGTGATCGTGCTGTTTTCACTGTATCTGCTTTGTGCATTTATTGCGATTATCGAGCTTATCCGCTGTAATTGTTTAAAAGGAAATAAATGGGTTTATCTTGGTCTTCTGTTTTTATGCGCCGCGTCGGTAGCTGAATTATTGATAATTACCGTTATGGGAGCGCGCTGTCTTCTGCTTACCGCAGTTTTGTTTTCTGTATTTATCATTCATTATTTATGCGAAGAGGAATTGATCTCCGGCAGGCTTTGCGCAGCGTGCGGTGTAAGCGGTCTTGCAGTCTTAACCGGTATTATCATAATTCTTCATTCGATCTGGAATGTAAACAATTACCGTTTTGATTATGCCCGTGAACAATTGGATGAAGGTAAAGAAATAATCGAAATCATCAGACTCCCTCACGGAAAATGGCTGCATGATCAAGATGAAACTTATGCTTACGGATATTATTTTAACAACGGTGAATTCAAACCGACCGGAGATTTTGTATATATAACTCTTGACGAGTATCTGACGACTGAGGAGTCGAAGGCAGATGATCCCTAAAATAATCCATTACTGCTGGGTCGGCGGGAACCCTCTTCCCGACAGCGCGAAAAAATGCATCAGAAGCTGGAAAAAACACTGTCCCGGTTATAAGATAATCGAGTGGAACGAATCCAATTACGATTTTACTCAGGCGCAGTATATGAAAGAAGCGTATGAGGCGAAGAAATGGGGGTTCGTGCCGGATTACGCCCGGCTTGATATCATTTATAAACACGGCGGGATATATCTTGACGTTGACGTTGAGATCGTAAAGTCTTTCGATCCGCTGCTGGAATTGCCGGCGTTCGCGGGATTTCAGGACGAAAACAATATCGCTCTCGGGCTCGGATTCGGAGCCGAAGCCGGAAATCCGGTCATCGGGGAGCTGAGAGACAGTTACTCTTTAATGCATTTTATCAGACCCGACGGTACTTTTGATACGTCTCCTTCTCCTATGCTCAATACGCGGACTCTGGTCGATAAATACGGTGTGATCCTGAACGGGGAGTATCAGGAATTCCCGGATATCACGGTCTTTCCGCCGGAATATTTTTGCCCCAAGTCATTCGCGGACGGGATAATCAGAAAAACGGAGAATACTTATTCGATACATCATTTCGACGCGTCGTGGTTCACCGAAGAGGGGAAAAAACGACTCGCGGATATGTGGGAACATAAGCAGAAGCGATCGAAAAAACTCGCTTTCAGAAAAAAATACGGAGGATTCTTCCGGAAGGTATTCGGCGACGAGCGCTGGGAGAAGATGAAATCGTTATTTATCAGGGGATAGCAATATGAGTGATTTTTCAGGCAAAACGCTTTTGATAACAGGCGGTACGGGGTCCTTCGGCAACGCCGTGCTGCGCCGCTATCTGGCGACGGATATAGGCGAGATCAGGATCTTCTCCCGGGATGAGAAAAAACAGGACGATATGCGGCACGAGCTGCAGACAGCCTGCCCGGAGCACGCCGGCAAGATCAGCTTTTTTATCGGGGACGTGCGGGAGCCTTCTTCGG
>JAILQN010000347.1 GCA_024699005.1 Clostridia bacterium | reverse complement strand
AGCGGTTTTTCGCAGATCACGTTCACGCCGGCGCGGAGCGCTTCAAGAGCCTGGCTGTAATGACACACATTAGGAGAAGCGACGTATACGGTATCTATATCACCTGACAGTCTATATTCGGAAAAAGCTCGCTGCTTGACTGAAAAGCGGTACGTTCTTCGCGTTTATCTCTTATATATGCCATCGCTGCCTCCGTAAAATTGCTGTTCTTTTAGAAGAGAATAACAAAAATAAATCATTTTTTCAATAAAAACATAAAATATATATGGAAAATTTCAGTATATGTCGGAAAGGAGAAATGCCATGAAAATATCAGTAATCGGATCGTCCGGAATAACAGAGAGCTTTATAAGAGCGTCGCGATCCGTTGCCGGAGCCGACGTGATTTACTGCTGTTCAAGAACCGAAAGCCGGGCGCGGGAGTTCGCAGAAAAATACGGCCTTCAGCCACGCTGGAATTATGATGAGCTTCTCCGGTCAGGTGATATAGATACCGTATACGTCGCTTCTCCTAATGTGTGTCATTACAGCCAGGCTCTTGAAGCGCTCCGCGCCGGCGTGAACGTGATCTGCGAAAAACCGCTCACCGTCACACCGGATCAGGCGCGAAGTCTTTTTGACGTAGCAGAAGATAACGGCGCCTTTCTTTTCGAAGCCATGAAATCCGTTTATTCTCTCGGCAGACCGATAATTGAGAGGGAACTGTCAAAACTCGGCGAAATCAGAAGCGCACATCTGGACTTTTCCCAGAGATCGTCCCGTTACGATGCATTGATGCGCGGGGAGATACCCAATATATTCCGTCCGGAACTGTGCGCGGGCGGGCTTATGGATTTAGGCGTTTATCCGATCTACGTCTCGGTTATGCTTTTCGGTAAGCCTGATAAAGTATTATCCCACTGCGATTTTATCCGTACAGGTGCGGATATTGCAGGATCAATGATCTTTGTTTACCCCGAACTCACCGTGACAATTACGTATTCAAAAGCTGCCGCCGGGCATACCGGCAGCAGGATATTGGGTTCGGACGGGGCTATCGTGATAAAATCAATCTCTAAGCTTACCGGAATAACAAGATATGAAAACGACGGAAGCTGTACCGAACTTCTGCCGCCTGATTCCGACGATGATGCTATGGCGGCTGAAATCGAAAGGATCGAACAGTATTATCAAGCTCCGGACGCTGTATTTTACAACGAAACAAAATCTTTTTCCATGTCTGCAGCAGAGATAATGGAAGAGATCAGACGTCAGAACGGATTTTTATTCTGAGTTTAAGACATATCCCTGACGTGATCGATAAATTTATTTGCGAGCGCGCTGAGAGGTTTTTTCGCATCCCAGGATAAAAGATAGTCCACTTTTATTTCCGGAAGTATCTTTTTGATAACGACGTCCGTTCCGGCCGGTATGTTTTTTGCGACAGACGCCGGAAAAAGAGCTATTCCCATCCGCCGTTCAACAAGTTTCGCGGCGTTGGAGGAATGGGCTGTTTTAACAACGAAATGCGGTTCCTTGCCCGTGTTCCTGAACCAACCGCGAACTTCCTCTTCACGGGATCTTCGTGATGAAATGATCAGATCGTCATCTGCCAGTTCCGGTATGGTGACGGTCTGTTTTTTTGCGTTTGCAAGAGGGTGACCGGAGGGAATTATCGCAACCCAATATTCGGAATAGATCGGAATACTTTCCACAAGATCGCTGCTTACCGGGGTCATCGTGACAGCCAGATCTATGAGTCCTGATCTCATACGGTCGTTAAGGTCGTCGACGGTTCCGCACCAAAGATTATAAGAAACGTCAGGGTACTTTTTGCTGAATGATTCAAGCCATTCTGCTGCAAGATTAGGACCTCCGGCGTCGACATGCCCGAGGTACAGTGTGCCGCTGACGCCTTTTTTGATGGACGATATCTCGCTTTTTGTCATGTCGGTAAGAGTCAGAAGCTGTTCGCCGCGTCGTTTAAGAGCCAGCCCCTCGGGAGTCAGAGAGATGTGACGCTTGCCCCGAATCATAAGTGAGCAGCCGAGTTCATCCTCCAGATCCATTATCGCGCGGCTCAGCGGCGGCTGGGATATGTGGAGTTTCTCGGAAGCTCTCGTTATGTTTCTCTCCTCGGCAACTGTCAAAAAGTATTGTATCTGACGCAAATCCATATAATGAATCCTCCATACCTTTTCGGTATTATTATGCCTATATTATATGTATTTTATTTTTTTGTGTCAAGGCTTTATAATCTTTTTATAAAAGCCGGACACGTTATACAGTCGGAGGCAATGGAAATGAAATATGACAATAATTATTTAAGTGAAAGATACAGGCTTATGCAGGAAGGTCACGATTCCTGCGGCATAGGGCTTGTAGTGAATATAGACGGCAGAAAGGATCATAAAACCGTCAGCGACGCATTGGCCATTGTTGAAAAACTTGAACACAGAGCAGGTAAGGACGCTTCCGGCGAAGTCGGCGACGGAGTAGGTATATTGCTGCAGATTTCACATTCGTTCTTTAAAAAGGCTGCTTCTGATTCGGGGATTTCTCTTGATGACGAGGGCGATTACGGAGTGGGTATGTTTTTCCTTCCTCAGGACGGAAGAAAAAGAACCGTATCAAAGCGGCTTTTCGGCGTAATCTGCGAAAAGAACGGTCTTGAACTGCTGGGATGGAGAGACGTTCCGACTGCTCCGGAAATTCTGGGCAAAAGAGCCCTGGATACCATGCCGCGTATCATGCAGTGTTTTATAAAAAGACCGGATGACTGCGAAAAGGGCGCAGCATTTGACCGTATGCTGTACGTATGCCGCAGGGAATTTGAACAGAGCACGGATGAAACTTATGTCAACTCGCTTTCTTCAAGGACGATTGTTTACAAAGGCATGTTCCTCGTACATCAGCTTCGTTCTTTTTATTATGATCTGCAAAGAGAGGATTACAGAACTGCCATAGCAGTCGTGCATTCGCGTTTCTCAACAAATACAACACCGTCGTGGGACCGTGCGCATCCTTATCGTCTGTTGGCCCATAACGGCGAGATAAATACAATCCGGGGCAACTATGACCGTATGCTCGCAAGGGAGGAGACGCTGTATACGCCGGAGCTTGAGAATGACGCCGATAAGATATTCCCGATCATCCACAAAACGGGCTCAGACTCCGCGTGTTTTGACAATACGCTCGAATTTCTGTCAATGAACGGTATTCCGCTGCCCCTGGCCGTCATGATGATGATTCCGGAGCCATGGAAGAACGATCCGTATATGGACAGCAAAAAAGCTGATTTCTATCATTATTATGCCACAATGATGGAACCATGGGACGGCCCCGCGGCAATAGTTTTCACAGACGGTGAGATCGCAGGAGCTACGCTTGACAGAAACGGTCTGAGGCCGTCAAGGTATTACATAACCGACGACAACAGGCTGATATTGGCTTCCGAAGTCGGAGTCCTGGACGTGGATCCCGCTCATATAGTCAAAAAATCAAGACTTCAGCCCGGAAAGATCCTGCTTATCGATACTGTGAAACAAAGGATCATTTCCGATGAGGAATGCAAATCCGGATATGCAGGTATGCATCCTTACGGCGAATGGCTTTCTC
>JAILQN010000329.1 GCA_024699005.1 Clostridia bacterium | reverse complement strand
CGTCGTTGGTACGGATAAAGCGCCTGAGGCATCTTGCATAGGAAATAACGGCGGCCTTTTTTTCGACTTCGGCGATGAAATCCGCGCTCTTTCCCTCAAAATAGAAATCAAGCGTGCCCTGCCATATCTCGTCCGCCTGTTTGCGGGTTATGCCGAAGAATCTGACTACGTTGTTTTTGTCCACGCAGCTGTAAGCGATATAGGCGGTGTATATGCCGGATATCTCATAGATCGGATGTCCCATGGCGAGGGTGTCCATATCTATCAGCAGATTTTCGCCGTTCTGCTTCATTATGTTCTTGATATGGAAATCGCCGTGGATCATATTGGGCACGTCCGGCACGGATTCAAACAGTTTTATAAGCTTCTCCCCGATACCCTCGCCGAGATACGGGACGACAAAGTTCGCCCACTTCATGGATTCCTTCTTTTTGTCGGGAAGTTCCCCGGGCCTGAGCTGTGTGGAGTGGATCGTTTTCAGTATCTCCACGCTTTCTTTCGCCGCCTCACGCGGGGAAAGTTCGCCCGAAATTATAAGCTTTGCAAAAGATTTCGCGCTCAGCAGTTCGAATACCGAGCCGTAGTACTCGCCCACTTTGACCACGTCGTAAGGGATCGCGGTGGGTATGCCCATGACAAAGGCTTTCCTCGCAAGTTCGCGCTCGTTGTGTATCTCCTCCAGAGCGTCGTGGTTCTTGTAGACCTTTACGATGGTGTCGGGGTCGGTGCGGTAGACTATGCCGTTCGCGCCTTCGCCTATGACTTCGCAGCCTTCGACGGAGAGCTCGCGGTATGCCCTCGAAATGTCCATCATTTCGGTAAAACCGGTCATTTCGAAGATGTCATAGACCTCCGGGCTGCAGTTTATGATCTTCGTGCCGGGAAATGCCTTCTTTGCTCTGAGTACGACCCTCAGCCCTGCGCTTGAAATATACCGGAGATCTCCGGCGTCAAGCGTGACGTCGCCGGAAAATCCCTCAAGCTGAGCGTTTATCTCCTGTTCCGCCGCCGCCGCGTTGGACGAATCGATCCTGCCTGATAGTTTTACGATCTTTTCCATAAGTGTTTGCTCCTTTTGTTGTCGTCAACATATTCATTCAAAGTAATAATATCAAATAATGATTAACTAGTCAAGTTTTTGAAGAAAGGAAAATACAAAAACGCCCTCCCCGGATTTCCGGAGAGGGAAATTTTGTGCAGTTCAGGCTTTGAATGCTCCCGAAAGCAGTTTTTTAAACAGCTCAAACAGCATTTTGAAAAAGTTCAGGATGCCGTGTCTGCGGTCGTAATCTATCGCCGCCCAGTCAAAGTCGTTGTCGTTGTGCTCTTTTGCCGGAACGATAGTGGATTCCCATTCGTTTTCGGCTTTGTTGAAATTCAGGAACTGCGGGTAACGCGGGTCGGTTTTGACAGTCATGTTTTTCTGCCTGCCGATATCGAAGAACAGCCTGTCAAAGACTCCGCCGTAACCGTAAAACTGATGTTTCCCGTTTTTGAGGAACCACGTGGTATCGGGGAACAGACAGGTCGAGGCGTCTATCTGCCTGTCCGGGGAGATATATCCGCCGAGCCCCAGGGCGATACGGGAGTTTATATAATCGTTCGACAGGACTCCGGTGACCGCAGACGCCGTCGCGCCGAAGGACTGATCCGCGACGGACGAGACCCTGTCGGAAGCAAGCGACGCAGAAGGCATGATCGGATAGGTCTGGTCGCCGTAATATGCGATGGTGTCAGTCTCTATTCCGACGGCAGCCATCTCTTTGAGCATATCTTCGGTCGCAAGCTGGATATCATGGAACTCGTCGAATTTTGAGATGGCGTAGGCATATTTTTCCTTGTCGCCGGGTTCCTGGAAAATATAGTTTTTGTAATCGTCGTAGTTTTCGTAAACAAAAGCGACAAAGCCGGGAGTGATGCCGTGAAAGAGTTTCAATATGCGGGAGATGCCCCTGTCTTTGATTTTGCCGTAGATCATATTGACGGCCGCGTAGAGCGCTCTGTCGGCGTAGGTTTGTTCAAGCATGTCCAGAACGGCATACAGATAATATGCAAGTTCCTCACCGATATAATCCGAGATATTATAGCTCTTGAGCCAGCGGTAAGCCGCCTCGCTGTTGATTTTTACGTTTCCGCTGAACAGCGCCTCGGCAAAGTCCGCTCCGTACGTATTGCCGCAGATGAACATGACTTTTTCGAGATCGGAATAGCCGTTCGGACGCTCGTATTTATAAAGGTAAGCCTGCAGAAGATTCGTGCCGGCGCAGCGTGATATCAGAATGACCTTGTCATGACCGGTCTTTTCCTTGATGACCTCTATGTATTCGTGCAGATCGTCCGCGACGTCCTGCAGCGGTATGCGGTGATCGTATTCGTAATCGTAGTGGGCGTACTGCTCGGAATGCCAAGGCGTCACGTCGTCGGGAGTCCAGCTCCAGAGCGGGCCGGTATTTTCGGGAAGATTAAAATTTTCATCACCGGCTATGGGTTCGTAAATCGGAGTAATGAGCTCCACCAGCCTGTCGCAGTATTCGTCCCAGTTCTGTGTGACGAGCGCCTTCGCGAAAAGCGGGATAAGCTCGTCAATGGCGGCATCCAGCATTTCATCGTCATCCGAGCCGAATTTGACCGCGCCACCCTGACCGTCGAATTTGTAAAGATCCTGATGTCCGTGAAGGCAAACGATAGGAGTGAAGCCGCAGTCGCAGTGATCGTCCGCTCCGGCAGTCAGAGCAAAAAGAGAAGAAAACGCCAGAATGAAAGAAAGGATAAGCGCGAGCGCTTTTCTGGATTTTATCATGGGGATACCTCGATCTGATATGCTATGTGCATTGATTCCGGCATGGTGTGCCGATGCGGTCCTTTTATTGTCAAAAACAACAATAGTATACCCCCCCCCTGCAGATTTTGTCAAGCTTTTACAATGTATTTTTCGGACGTATCGTTTGTCCGAAAAACAAACTGAGTTCAATTTATCTAAAGTATCTCTTTGCATATACATCAACGCATTTTTGGTATTGAAACTGCGCTCGTGTACCGCATTTTCCATATTTAATATATCAGCAGATAAATTTGCCGATATAAACCGAAGTGTTTTCAAAAATCACTCTTGCTTTAAGTTATTATCGTGGTATAATCGTTTGGAAGAAAGGAGCAAGAATTTATGGACTATATTTTTTCGAACCGTATTTCCGCCCTCAAACCCTCCGCTATAAGGGAAATACTTAAGGCGACCCAGGGCAGCGACGTCATACCGTTCGCGGCGGGCAATCCTGCGCCGGAGGCGTTTCCGGTGGAAGAGGTGCGTAAAATCTCCGCAGATATCTTCGCAAACGCGCCTATCACCGCGCTGCAGTACGGCATCACAGAGGGTTACGCCCCTTTGAGAAAGACCGTTTCCGACTATATGAGGTCGGAGTATAACGTCGGCTCGGACGACGACGATATCATAATAACCACCGGCGCCCATCAGGTCATAGACCTCGCCACCAAGGTGCTCTGCAACGAGGGCGACGTGGTCATCAGCGAGGCGCCGTCGTTCATAGGCGCGCTCAACACCTACCGCTCGTATAACGCCAGGCTCGTCGGCGTGGAAGTGGAATCGGACGGTATGAACGTGGAGAAGCTCGAAGCGGCTCTCAAAGCCGAGCCGAGGGCGAAGTTCATCTATACGATACCGAATTTCCAGAACCCTGCGGGCGTCACCATGTCGTGGGAGAAGAGGGTAAAGGTATACGAGCTCGCTAAGAAATACGGCGTTATCATTTTAGAGGACAATCCCTACGGCGATCTGCGCGTCGCGGGTGAGGATATACCCGCGATCAAGACTCTTGACAAAGACGGCATCGTCATTTATTCCGGCTCGTTCTCCAAGATCCTCGCCCCCGGCATCCGCGTGGCTTATACCATCGCGAACAAAGAGCTCATCTCGAAGATGACCGTCGGCAAGCAGGCTTCGGACGTGCATACTCCGGTATTCAATCAGATGCTCGTGCATGAGTGGATGACGAAGTACGACTTCCGCGCTCATATAGAGAAGATCAGGAACATCTACCGCGGCAAGCTGACCCTTATGTGCGATCTCATCGATTCGGAGCTCGGCGGCTTCTTCAGGTACGTGCGTCCCGAGGGCGGACTGTTCATCTGGTGCGATCTGCCGGAAAACGTGGAGATGCTCGACTTTGTGAAGAGATCCGCGGAAGCAGGCGTCGCCCTTGTGCCCGGGACCGCGTTCATGATGTACCCCGAGGACAAGACAAACTCCGTCCGCCTCAACTTCTCCACCCCGACGGACGAGGGGATCGTCAAAGGTATGCACATTCTCGGAGACCTTGCGACGACAATGAGGTAACAGATTAATGTGCAATTAGCAATTAGCAATGTGCAATTGCGCTTAAGATTGAATAACAATATACTTTCTGCCGCCCCGGACGATGATTTTGTTCTGATGTTGACGCGGTGTAAAAGCAAACGGCTGTGACCTTGTTCGTCGCAATTGCACATTACACATTGCTAATTGCACATTATTATACCGTTTTCATGACTGCAAAAAAGAGAGGTTCGAAATATGGAAACTCAAAACAAACGGGCGCTCAGCCTTATTCAGCCCACCGGGACGCCGACGCTCGGCAATTATCTGGGGGCGTTCAAAAATTGGATCGCGATGTCGAAGGAGTACGACTGCATTTTCGGCGAGGCGGACCTCCATTCGATAACCGTCAGGACCGATCCGAAGGATCTGCGGCAGCGCAGCATCAGCCTGTACGCGATCCTGCTGGCTCTGGGGCTCGACCCGGTAAAGAATATCATTTTCTGCCAGAGCCACGTGAAATCCCACCCGCTCCTGGGCTGGATACTGGACTGCTACACCCAGTTCGGCGAGGCGCAGCGCATGACTCAGTTCAAGGATAAATCCGCCAAGCACGCCGACAATATAAATCTGGGACTGTTCACCTATCCCTCCCTCATGGCGGCGGATATCCTTATCTATCAGGCGGATTACGTGCCGATAGGGCAGGATCAGAAGCAGCATCTGGAGCTGGCGCGCGACATCGCGACACGCTTCAACGGCATTTACGGCGACTTTTTCAAAGTGCCTGAGCCGTATATCGGCAAGCGCGGCGCGAGGGTCATGAGTCTTGCGGATCCCACAAGCAAGATGAGCAAGTCCGATCCGAACCAGAAGTCCTATATACTTGTAACGGACGAGCCGAACGTTATCGCGAAGAAGATCAAAAGCGCGGTCACCGACTCCGAAGCGAGAGTTTATTACAGTGAGGATAAGCCGGGCGTCGCCAACCTTATGGATATCTATTCCGCCTGCACCGGCAAAACCAACGAGCAGATCGAAGCGGAGTTCGAGGGCAAAGGCTACGGTGATTTCAAGTCCGCCGTCGCGGAGGCTGTCATCGGGGAGCTGAGTCCGTTCCAGGCAGAGTATAAGCGGCTTATCGCCGACAGGGCGTATCTGGAATCGACCGCGCGGGACGGAGCGGAGCGCGCCGCCGCCATCGCCGACCGCACCGTGGCGAAATGTATGAAGAAGATAGGATTCTGGCAGTGCTGAGCAGAGGGCGGCGGCAATGAGGCCTCTGCCGTTCAGTGAAGAGACAGGCTTGGATTAATGTGCAATTAGCAATGTGCAATGTGCAATTGCGGTTCATTTTTGCAGGCAAAATGCAGATAAAAACACGGCAGACTGCTTCCTGTCACATACTTGTCAAAGCGGAATAATATAAATCAAAACCATATTCATTGCACATTGCACATTGCTAATTAGTTTGCCGCAGTCCATGCTGAGAAACAGAAAGGATCAATATGTTCATCGTCATAGAGGGCCTTGACGGTTCCGGTAAAACCACCCAGACAAATATACTCGCCCGCAGGCTGGAAGCTGACGGGCATGACGTCGTTATCCAGGCTGAACCGACGCCCGGACAGTTCGGCAGGCTCTGCAGAGAAGCGTTGGGCGGCAGGCTGGACGTGACCAAAAGCCAACTTGCGCTGCTGTTCACGCTTGACCGGATCGACCACAACAAAAACCCGGAAAACGGTATAGACGCGCTTCTGGACAAAGGAAAAACGATCATCTGCGACAGATATTATTACTCCACTCTTGCATATCAGGGCGTGGACGTGGGTATGGACTGGCTGAAGAATATCAACCTCGGCTGCGCGGATATAAGAAAACCCGATCTTGTGATATTCCTCGATCTTGAACCGAAGATCAGCCTTGAACGCATAACCGCCAACCGCGACGCTTCCGAGATCGAGATATACGAAAACCTCGATTACCTTACAAAGATACGCGATCGTTTCCGCGATGTCCTTTCCATGCTCGACGGCGAGAATATAAGCGTGATATCGGCGGATGACAGTATTGAAGCCGTTGCGGACAGGATCCGGGAGTGCTGCGCAGGAAATAAGTCCGCTGCCGTTCAGTGATGAAAGAGGCTTTGATCAATGTGCAATCAGCAATGTGCAATGTGTAATTGCGCCGGACAGAACGACGGAGGAAAGCTGTTCGCCGCCCCGGAAGAATGCCGGAACGCAAAACCTTACGGGGCGGTGACAACCTTACCGTTATGATTTCTTGAGCGCAATTACACATTGCACATTACACATTGCTGATTATTTCTCCGTTTTCTTCATCGGAAAATACTCTGAAAAACACAAGGAATGGATTATTGCCCCGATTGCGGCAGTCCTCTGCCGGACGGCGCCGGATGGTGCCGGAAATGCCGCTGGAACGAGCCGGCTGTCACCGACTCCGAAACAAAATCGGAAAACGAAGAGCCCGCTCCGGACTCTCCGACGGATATCGCCACGCTCGCGGGGGATATATCCGCGGCGGCAAGGGCAAAGTACATAATAATGGCGGCGGTAACGGTCATGCTTATCGCCGTCATTATCGTTCTGTCCGTCAGCCTGAAGAGGCTGCGCCGACGCGCAGCGTCCGCAGTCCTTCCGCCGGAATCAATAAGCTATATGCCGGCGGATGATATCGATCCGGACGCTGTCGATCCCTCCGGATGGACTGTCGGGGAGATCATCGCTTACGCTGCCGACGCTGTCAACAGGACAAAAACGTACGAAGGCGACCTTATCGCGGAGCATGCCGAAACGATCGACGCGACCGTCACTGCCGCGACCGGCGGTCCGCTCGTGCGCAATTTCGCGGGATCGCTCGTAAAGGCGAATACAAAACCTCTGGAGGAAACTCTTATCTATTCCGGCGGGTCGGCGACAAATTCGGAGGGAGAAACGGTCGGTATCCTGCTGCCCGCAAACGGGGAGTTCTCGCTTGACGAGGCAGGCGTGTCTTCCGCCAGCGCGGCGAGGAACGGCGGTGATATCGTGATCGTCATCACCCTAGCCGCCGAGATCGGAACTGCGGACGCTCCTGCGGAACACAACAACGGGATCATAGGTAATCCCGCGGTGTTTTTCACGGGTTCCGGCACTGTGACGGTCGTGGGGGTCGAATATACCTGCGTCGGCTCCACCGTCAAACTGACCGTCGGACAGGACGGCTATATCCGCTCCGCATCGTATTCGGTCCCGCTGCATATCGTCGGCGAAGTCAGGGTCGGGGCGATAAACGGCAGCGTGACGGTTGACGGAGTGCTTAATGAAGTATGGGATATGAAGTTCTGAGCTTTGAAAACGCTTTGTGAAGAAGGTTCCGTCGTGCGCCGTGTTTTCTTGGGACCATCTCTGTGGCGCGATGCTGCGTCTATACTAAGATTTCTGAAATATCACGGATTCCTGACGTAAAAAATCAGGAATCCGTGATATTCTGAACTTTTATGTAGCAGTGCTTAAGCTTTTCAGACATCTGCATTGCGGAAGCTGCAATTTGCCGGAAGTTATCAGCTCAGACTGATTGCCCGGGAAAACATATCGAAAATACGCTGGAACACGGTCAGGATCTTCAGCAGAACCGCGCCCGTATCGGGGACGGGGCTGACCGTCACAGTCTCGCTTGCCTCTCCGGAGTGATCCGCCCAGCCGGCGTCGTAATAATCCCATTCCTCAACGTACACGGCATCGTTGTCCCAGGTCGTCACGTAAGCCCGGATACTGATATCATACGCCGAGTCCGGATCGGCGCCGGTGATCTGTGCCGACTCCGCATCCGCGTCGAGCTTCAGAGTGCTTACGGTATCTTCCCCGTGTCTGTTGTACGAAAGAACGTAACCTGATATGCCTTCGGCTTTCTGCGTACGGAACGTGACCGTGATCGCGTCGTCTTCCCTGGATACGTTTTCGATTTCAGCTTTTGCCGGAACGATCAGGAAGGTGAGGTTGGCCATGAACTCGTTGTTTTCGACAACGCCGCCGAAGTTGCCGATGCCCCTGACCGTCGCCGTTGCGCGGCCGCACAGGACGTTGTCGCTGTATTCTACGGTATAATCCTTTCCTTCTTCAAGATCGCGGGCGTATTCGTATTCGGTTTCCGTTTCGGCGTAAACGCCGGTCACGACAGGTCTGTGCTCCGAGCTGTCATAAACAAAAATGCCGGTGTCTTCCGGGAATTGCGCGTTCAGGATCTCAAATTTCCTCGTGTCGACCCGTATGACCCGCGTGCCGTATATCCCGGCGCGTACCGCAAGATAAGCCGTGCCGGGGCTCACGCCCGTGACCGTCGCTTTAAAGCGGTTATCCGCCTGCGGCGCGACGGAAAAGACTCCGGGGTCCGTGGACTCCCACTTTAATTCCGGAGCGTAATCCGGCAGCTCGCCCGTCGCGCCCTTGAACTGCGCGACCAGCGGCATTTCCTCCGTTTTTTTCAGCGTGAGCGAGTCTTCGATATTGTACCTGTTCCTGTCCGTCACCACGATATACGCGTTTGCCGGCGCCGGAGCGGTGAAAGCCTTTATCGGGAAATTATCTGCGCAGACGTTCCATACTTCGCCGTACTTATCGGCAAGAAGTACGTTCAGGATATCCTCGTCGGACATATCCCTCCACCTGCCGTCGATAAAAAGGAAGCTCTCTCCCTTGTTTATCACGGAACGGAACGAACGCGGGTTCGAGGCGTGACGCGGCTCGACGTCGCTCTTGCCGAAAGAAATACTGTACTTCCCGCCGGGCGTTTTCTCGGTCACGACGACCGAGTATTTCTGACCTCTGCACAGGCAGATACTGACTGCGGAGTCTACGGTCTCTCTGTGATAACCGCCGTAAGGATACTCCTTCTCTTCCGATGAGGCGACGCAGATCCCGTCCTCCGGGTCGCGCGCGTTTTCGGCAAGGATATACACTTTATACGAGACTTTCGTGCCGGGCGTCGCGGTGAAAACGGATATCTCCTTCAGCTCCGCGTTCTGCGCCGCGGTGAAAACGTTGGACATCCTGTTTTCGGCTTCGGTGGCGTATTCTCCGTATTCGACAACGGGAAGACGGTCGTGCTGGCTGCAGATCAGATCGTCGCCGGCCGGCTCGAAAACGTACGCTTCCGGTCCGTTTATCGAGCCGTCGTAATAAGAGAGCCAGAAATAGCCGGTATGCTTGTCCGAGACCGCGGTATAGTCGCTTCCCGGAACGTCCTGCCCCTCCAGAAGTCCCCAATGGGCGTATCCGTTATTCGGGAAATCGTTCAGGTCGGAGCCCCAGCTGTTCTTCACGAGCCACGCGCCTTTCCCGGGGGGCTGGTTGCCTTTCACGAAGTTTTCCACGGGATAATCGTCGTCGTATCCGACGATGGTCACGACGTGGTTCTGTGCGCCCCATTCGCTGTACTGCGCCCAGTTTTCGCTCAGGATGCTGTTGTCCGTCAGGTCTTCGTCCTCGCCCGCTACGGAGTGGGACGCCGTGATCGAGACGCTGACCGCGCGCCTGCTGAGAAGCTGGGCTTTTATCGCTTCGGTCGCCTCGGGATGATACTCGCCGTCCGTGGAAACGGGATTCGGCAGTAGGTACGACTCCTTGAGGCGATAGTCCCGGTACGTTCTGTATTTCTCCGGTATCGTCCAGTCGTCCTCATCGCTGTACGAGGTCATTCTGACGCCGGAATGTTCCGCGCCGTCATCGTCGGTCCACGTGACGTTCTCGGAATTGACTTCTCCGCCGAGACCTCTGTAGGCGAAGATCGCGCCGTCCTCCGTTACCGTGTCCTCGTTGGTGGGACCCGTGCCGGAGGCGAACAGGTTGGTGGCGAAGCACGTGCCGCCGCCCGCGTTGTACCTGTCCTGAGGCGTGCTTCCCTCCCTGAACACCGCGCCTTCGCCGTACTGCGGATCTGCTTCGTCGCCGACAGGCGTCGTCGCAAACCAGGCAAGCTGTTTCTCCGACAGATCAAGCGTGTTCACGTCGTACCCGCTCTGCGCCGCGACGCCGCTGCTCAAAAGACTCGATTCCGCCGCCGCGATAGCCGCAAAGCCCCAGCATGTGCCGTAGGGATTCTGTACTTTTACCGGGGTTATGTAGTTCGTTTCCGTGCCGTTTTCGTTTACGTGGCGCAGGTCGAAGGTCTTTGGTCCGGATTTTCCTGTTTTCAGCCGGTATCCCGGTTCCGGCGCGAACGGATCGGAGCCGCCCGATTGGGACGCAAGCTCTTCCATGCCGCTTTTTGATCTCTCCGGTGCGCTCCGGGCGCCGGAGGCCGCTGCCGGGATCATTCCGGCGAGTATGGCAAAAAGCATGATGAAGGAAAGAACACGTCTGACCGATTTCATATAATCAATCCTTTCACTTTACGTTTGTTCGCATTTTAATAGAATGACGCGAAACTGTCAATACTCCGGACGCAGCCTTGCATATCATATTCTGTGAGTACTGCCGTTTTATACAATATAAGGGTTATAATCGGGAACAGGGAAACCTGCGATCATGATTTCCCGATATTTGCTTATTTTTTATTGACATTGCCCGTCCGCTCAATTATTATTATCCAGTAGTAGAATGAATCATACGAAGCATGCCTGGCTGGGAGGCGACATTATGAAAAAAACAGCTCCTGAAAACAAATCTCTCCATCCGAACCACATCGGCATAGGAGAGGGGCTGGGGTATATGTTCGGCGATATGGGCAACCTGTTCTGCCTGAGCTTCGTCACGTCGTACCTCAAGGTTTTCTATACCGACTGTCTGCTTCCCGGGCACGGGGCGGACGCCCTGACCATCAGCCGCGATCTCACGATACTGTTCCTTGTCATCAGACTGTGGGACGTTGTAAACGATCCGCTCTGGGGCATCGTCGTGGACAAGCGACGGCCGAGCAAAAACGGCAAATTCCGGCCCTATCTGCGCTCTGTCGCCGTGCCGCTCGGCCTGTCGGTGGTGCTGTGTTTCTTCAATCTTCAGAATTATATCTCCAGTTACGCCGTTCTGCTCGCGTTTGCTTACATCAGCTACTGCCTGTTCGGTATGATGTATACCGGAATGAACATCCCCTACGGCTCTCTGGCGTCCGCGATCACCGACGATCCGGACGGCAGGACGCTGCTCTCGACCACTCGCTCCATAGGCGGCGGCGTGGGCGGCGCTGCGGTCACCCTCGTGGCGCAGAAGCTCATCTATGACAACGGCACCGCCCTCAACCCGAAAAAGACCTTCATCGCAGCTATCGTGCTGGCGGCTCTCGCGGTAGCAGCGTATCTCACCTGCTTCCATACCGTCCGCGAGAGGGTGCATTATTCCCACGAGAAGAAGAAACTGGATCTGAAGCTCACTTACGGCACGCTGTTCAGATCGCGTCCGTTCCTTACCGTGACCTTCTCCGGACTTATGATAAGCGGGCTTCTGGAATTCGGATCGTTCAATCAGTATCTCACGAAGAATTACTTCGGCAATTCCGACCTGTCCATTTTCCTCACCATGTCCACCTACGCCCCGATGGTCGCTCTTATTCTGTTCGTGCCGAAGATCGCAAAAAAATTCGGCAAAAAAGAGATCACAACCGCCGGGCTGGCGATCGCCGTGCTGTGTTCCCTCATCCTGTGCGTCATCGGACCGAACGATACCATCCGCGAGCATTATATGCCGTTCATTCTGGGCAACTTCGGCGTCGGCACCGGCTACTGCTTCCTGTCCATCCTGACGTGGGCGATCGTCACGGACGTCATAGACTATCAGGAGAATGTTACCGGCATAAAGAATGAGAGCGCGATCTACGCCGTCTATACTTTCTCAAGAAAGCTGGGGCAGACGATCGCCACGGTCGCCGGTCTGCGTCTGCTGTATAATTACGCCGGTTACGACCCGGAGGCGAACGTGGTCGTGGGTTATATGCCCGGAGTGGGCGAGAAGATCTATAAAATGGTCACCCGGGTCATGCTCGTGGCTTACGGCATCACCTTTATCATGTTCCTGCTCTATCCGCTCAACAAGAAGAAGCTCGCCGAACTGCAGGAAGAGCTGAAAGTGAAGAGGTTGGAACGGGAGTCAGCCGGCGAAGTGACGGCGGAGATGACGGTGTAGTTAATGTGCAATTAGCAATTAGCAATGTGCAATTGCGCTTCAGAAATCGCAATCAAATAAAAAACGCCGCTCCGGTAACGGATTCCCCGCTGAGGGGGACTTTCGCGGAGAACCCCATTTTGCTGAATGCAGTTTCAGTGTGTTAATATAACATTTTTGCTTTGCAAAAATGAACTGCAATTGCACATTGCACATTGCTAATTGCACATCATTACGACGTTTTCTTTCCTCGTATATAAAATCCATAATGCCATGAAATTCCTTGCAATCACCGACCTGCATTACAGTCTGCGCGACGTCGAAGGCGCCGAGAGACGGAACATACTTTCCGCCGGTAAACTTCGCCGCGTTATCGGTAAATACGCGCCGGGCTGTGATTTTATCGT
Organism: Clostridia bacterium; assembly: GCA_024699005.1. Next base: position 6,235 of record JAILQN010000329.1, on the reverse strand, counting down.
GAACCTGGGCGACACCGCCGACGCGGGCTTCGGGGATCAGCGGGCTCTTATAACCGAGATATCGGATATCCTGTTTTCTGCAGGACTGCCGGTATATTCGCTCATCGGCAATCACGATACCTCGCTCCCGAAAGACGGGATCTGCCGGATACTTAAAATGCCGGGAAGATACTACTCCGTCGATACCGCAGAGTATACAATGCTGTTCCTCGACGCAAATATGAACGACCCGAACGCGCCTCTTCCTGAGGATGAGATTGACTGGTCGGAAACTTATCTTGACCCGGTTCAGCTGGATTTCGTCCGGGATGCGCTCGGAAAATCGGATAAACCGGCTTTTGTATTCTGTCACGAGCTGTTCACTCTGCAGGATCCGGATCCTCATCAGCAGCAGCACGTGATACGCAACGCCGCCGACGCCATCAGGATATTTGAAGAGTCCGGCAAGGTCCGCGCCGTGTTCTGCGGACATTATCATCCGGGCTGCAGATCGGATATGAACGGCATCGAATACGTCACATTCCGATCGCTCTGCCTCGGGGAAGAGGAAAACTGCGCGGTCGTAAACTATAATGAAAAAGGACTGAGTATAAACACCTATGGACTTTAAAGAAAACGGCTTTTTTACCGCCGTGGGAGCAATAGTCATCCTGGTGATCCTGGGGCAGTCCGTGTTCTTCCTTGTCAAGGCGTGGAAGCGCGGCAAAGAGATAGGCATAACCGCCTCCACCATGAAGAACACCGTCATATCCAGCGTGCTTTTCACTGTCGCGCCTGCGTTTGCGATAGTCGCCACCGTGCTTGCGCTGTCAAACGCCCTCGGACTCGTTGTGCCCTGGATCAGGCTTTCCGTTATCGGTAATATCTCGCAGGAGACCACGGCGGCTTCCGCCGCTCTGGAGACCGTGGGCGGGAGTCTTGCCAGCAAGGTAGAGGATCCTTACGCGTTCGGGCTCATCACGTGGGTCATGACCCTCGGCAGTGCGCTGCCGCTCATACTGTTGCCGCTGTTCTTAAAGAAGCTGCAGTTCGGAGTGCATAAGGCTGCGGGCAAGGGCGATCCCAAACTTGTGGACGCGCTTGCGGCGGCGGCTTTCATCGGGCTTATCGCCGCGTTCATTGCCCGCGCGATAGCCGGCAAGGGCGCCGGGGGGGACAATCCGCTTTACGGCAAGCAGTTCGGCGACGGCGCCGGCGTGATGTCGGTCGCGTGTCTTGCGACTTCGATAGTCGTCATGCTCATCCTGCAGCGTATAGCGACGAAGAAAAACATCAGGTGGCTCGAGACCTTCGCCATGCCGATAAGCATGTTCGCGGCCATGGGCGTCGCGATAATCATGGCGATAGCTCTGCCGGAAAACATCGCCTTCCTTGAGTGGCGCGGCTGAGAGGAGGCGGACCGAATGAAAAACAAAAAAGAAAGAACCTATATAGACCGGGTCCACACTTACGGCAGAGTGTCCACTCTGCTCGCCCTGTTCGTCCTGCTGGCGGTGCCGATCTGCTTCTCCGCGTATCTCAACGCGAAATACGGCACTCAGTGGCCCGCCGCATCTGACGTTGGCAAGGCTATGCTGAAAGTCGCTCCGCTGTTCTATATCACGGCTATAGTCGAGATCATCGCTTACTCCCCGATACTCGGCGCCGGAGCCATGTATCTGAGTTTCGTTACGGGCAATATATCGAATCTTAAGCTGCCCTGCGCGCTCGCCGCCATGGATTCCGCCAAGGTTAAGAGCAATTCCGAGGAGGGCGAGGTGATCTCCACCATCGCAATGGCGTCTTCGGCGATAGTCACGACCCTGATCATCGCGCTCTGCGTGATCGTATTCAAGCCGATCCTGCCGTACATTACCGCGGAGGACTCCGTTATCGCTCCGGCGTTCAAACAGGTGCTGCCCTCACTTTTCGGCGCGCTCGGCGCATCTTATTTTGCCAAGCACTGGAAAATAAGCGTCGCTCCGATCGTTATCCTGTGCGTCCTGCTTATATTCGCGGGCTCTATTCCGGCGGGCACTCTGGTGCCTATTGGAGTCGTTATTTCGATAGTCGGCTGCCTTGTTATGTGGAAATTGAAGGCTCTGTAACATTTCATTCACAGAATATTTACATTCATATTATATGTAGTTCAAAAAATATTTATATTTTTTTAAAAAATGTCTTGATTTTTTTTCAGAGTGTGTTATAATAGCTTTGAAATTTTCAAGGAGGTGAATTGTAATGTCAGATACGGATTATGCATCCGCAAACAATTTTATTGCATGGCTTGTTGATCTTATCAAAACTTTTACCGAGTTCATCAGGAAGATTCTCGGCAAAGAGGAAGCAGCGGCTCCGGCTGAAGATGCCAGCGCCTGATAAAAATTAATTAATCGAAAAATACGCATTATGCGTAAAAATACCAAATCAAAAATTAAAAGGAGATAATAACTATGGGTTCTATGTTTGGAAGCGGCTTTAACGCAAAGGATATCGGCGTTTTTGTTCAGTATCTTAAGGATATCTTTGATATGCTCATCAACCTGATCAAGTCTCTCGGCAGCAAAAAAGAAGAGGAGTCTTCTTCCGCTGCGGCTTAATCAGTAACAGCTGCGGCTCTGTGCCTAAGCGAATAGGCTGAATTAATACAGGGCCGCTTGATAAAGAGCGGCTCCGTATTTTCTTAAGATGACGTTGAGCTCCTTTGAATGTTTGCGGAATTGTTAAATTTGTTTTAATAATGAGTAAACCTTCGGAAAGAGGCTTGATATTTGTATCTTCCCGTGGTAATATGCATTCGAATAAGATTTGTTGATATTATTGATGGGGGGTCTGCCGCGATATGGAAAAATTCGCGTCACTTATCAGCTTTTTGGTAACGCTGATTGATCTTCTGCGTTTATACTTCGGTGGTAACAAGTCAAATACCACCTCCAAATCTTAGGATCGCGCGCAAACGGTCCTTCGGAAAGGAGAAAGCATTATGACCTCTTTCTACGATCAGTTAAACGGTTGGGTAGATATGGTGATCAGGTTCGTGCAGAGCATCCTTGCTCTTATCGGCATCAAACCTGATTCGGTTGGCGAGATGCTCAGTATCAATCGATAATACTCACGACGTACCGAAAAACAAAAAATAAACACAATATTATAAGTGAGGTGGAATGAATGGATTTCCCGGATTTCTTTGAACTTATGGCTACAGTGCTCAATTGGATCAAGACTATCCTTGCGGCGCTCGGTCTTATCGATACGGAGCAGGGTTCCAATGTTGTGAACAACATTGACAACGCCCTTGAGTATCTTGATACAGAACCCAACACTTCGACCTGATAAAGTGCGGTGTTTGTAAATAATACGCAGTCGGTTTTTTCCGGCTGCGATTTTTTTATTTTTATGTTTTTAAAGACCGCGGTATTCCGTTCCGACCTTGACCGGAGTATATTTTCCTCCGCTCGAATCAAAAATCCTGCCTGAGATAAAGTCGGCTTCCGCCGCGCGGATGCAATAGTTGACAGTCACGTTTTCGGAAAAGTCGGTTCCGTCCACCGTTGCTCCGCAGCTTTCGAGTATGCGTATCAGCGGCTGATAGAAATCATATCCTGTCGATACCCGCATCAATGCGCACTCGGTCATGACCGCGACGCCGCATGCGTCGATCGCGATCTTCGCGGCGTGGGAGTATGCACGTACAAGCCCCCCGGCGCCGAGAAGTATCCCGCCGAAGTATCTTGTGACCACGATACAGGAGTCTGTAATGCCGGATTTCTCCAGAACGTCCAGTATCGGCACTCCTGCGGTGCCTCCGGGCTCGCCGTCGTCGGAGAAGCGCTTCACGCCGCCCCTCAGGATATAAGCGGGGCAGTTATGCGTGGCGTCCCGGTGTCTGCGGCGGATCTCTTCGATAAAGGTGCGGGCGTCGTCTTCTCCGCTTATCGGGCTTCCGTATCCGATGAACACGGACTTCTTTTCGGTGAATTCGGCGCTGCCCCGTGTTTTAAGAGTTTTGAATTCCATATACTGAAAAGGAGCCGCGTGTGCGGCCCCGTGAACATTATTTCTGCACAGCGCGGTTGAGACGCTGATTGAATCTGTCGATACGCCCGCCGGTATCAACGGCCTTCTGTCTGCCGGTATAGAACGGGTGGCACTTTGCGCAGATATCGACGCGCATATTCTCTTTCGTGGAGCCTGTCTCATAGACGGCGCCGCAGGCGCACCTGACGGTGGTCTGTGTATATTTCGGATGAATGCCTTCCTTCATCTCGATTCACCTCTTTCTTTAAATAATGTTCCGCTTGTTGCCGCGCAGCCCGGAGGTTTTAACGGCGGGGCGGATAACTTTGGATGTAGCCCAAAGATAATATCACTTAAAAATGCAAATTGCAACTGTTTTTTTTATTTTTTCGAATTTTTTAATTGCGGCGGTGCTTGCATATTGTTGAAACGGGTGATAAAATAAAGCATACAACTATTTTCAGGCGGTGTCAGAAATGAAGACTCTCGTGGTTTTTTATTCCCGCAAGGGCAGCGTGCGCAGTCTCGCCCTGCAGAGGGCGGAAGAGCTCGGCGCGGATTTTCTGGAACTGGAGACCGTATTGGACACGACCGGTCCCAGGGGGTACGTCAGGTGCGCGCTCAAGGCTGTCACCGGCGGCAGCATGCCCCTGTTCCCTTATGATAAGGATATATCGTCTTACGATAAGGTGATCATCTTTTCTCCGATATGGGCGGACAGGCCCGCCAATCCCGTCATGGAGTTCGTGAAACGGGAGCGCCGCAATATATACGCCGCGGATTATGTCTTCGTGAGCATGTCCGGCAGGATCGACGAGGAAAAGCTTGCTTTGCGTCTGGATAAGATCCTCCGTCTCGATCACGGCTCGGTTGAGAACGCAGTCGTTCCGTTCTTTCCCAAAAAACAGAGCGAGAATGAAAATGGCGCAGAATGATAAGATCCTCATTCGCGCTCTGAGGCTGTACGCTTTTCACGGCTGCAACGGTTTTGAAAAAACGAACGGTCAGTATTTTGAGCTGGATATCGACCTGGCTGTCGATACCGGCGCTGCAGGCGTAACGGATGATATAAACGATACGGTCAATTATTCATCTGTTATAAAGGTAACAGAAAAAGCCTTCACGCAGAATAAACGGAATACTATTGAATGCGCCGCGCATGACGTCGCCCGGGCCGTGCTTTCTGCGTTCGGTTCCGTCGCGGCAGTCAGAGTGTGTCTTAAGAAACCCGATGCGCCGCTGAAAGCCGATTTTGATTTCGTTGCAGTGGAAATAACAATGGACAGGGGTGACTTATAGTGGCTCAGGCGGCGGTAGGCATAGGCACGAATATGGGGGACAGGCGTAAAAACCTGCGCGATGCGGTGAAGAGCGTTTCTCTGCTGCCCGGGACGGAAGTGCTGAAGGTCTCTTCGGTATATGAGACCGAACCGGTAGGTTACAGAGATCAGCCGGATTTCCTTAATATATGTATTATAATAAAAACGCGGCTGTCGCCGAATGCCCTTCTCGGCGCCTGTCTGGGTATAGAGGCTGCCATGGGCAGGGAGCGCAGCTTCGCCAATGCCCCAAGGGTGATCGATCTTGACCTGCTGCTTTACGAAAAGTTTTCCCTGGACACTGCCGAGCTGACTGTTCCACACCCAAGAATGTCCGAAAGGGATTTCGTTATGGTCCCTCTCCGGGAAATTGCGGACGGAACTTTTGTAAAAAACGAGTTCGGCGAAAAAATAAAAAATTTTTTTTCGGACGCCTCAATCCAACATCTAAGGGTGTCAAAAAAGGGTAAAATACAAGATGATGTATAAACGCCGCAAAGGCGTTTTTTTTACGCGAAAAATGGGCGAAAATCCGAAAAAAAAGGGCTTGACAAAGCGGTTTAATCGTGATAATATTCCCGTGCTCTTGAGCGATGCGGTACAGCTGCGCGCGCAAAGGCAGGCTTTTTTAAGATTTAAGGACAGTGATTATGCCGGGGATACGCATTGTGCGTCAGGCAAAAAACTTTTCAAAAAAATTTTAAAAAAGACTTGACATGGCGGTTTCGTTGTGTTATTCTATTTAAGCGCGCGAAAATTTGCCACGGCAAATTCTCGACCGTGCCGCAAGGACCTTGAAAATTAAATAACGACGAACAAGAAGTACCCTGAAATTAATTTGGTAAAGTCAGCAATGACGTACTCGGCGGGACCTGAGAGGGTTCTGCTATCATAAGAGCTAAGAAGAAAGCTCTGATTAT
>JAILQN010000326.1 GCA_024699005.1 Clostridia bacterium | reverse complement strand
CGCGTCCGGCAGACGAAGGAGGCGTTGCAGTCGCCGCATTTGATCAGCCCCGCGTAACGGTGGCAGGGCTTGCCGGCAGAGGCGCGGACGTTGCGCTTCGGTTTCTCGGATAATAACAACTGCGCCTGCTCCCATATCTCTCTGGATACGATCGCAGGCACAGCGTTTTCGTGTCGGTATTGTTCTTCCGGCGGAATCTCTTTTTTGATGTGATTGATCTTGCTGACGTAGGTCTTGTGGCAGACGAGCGTTCCGCAGTAAAACTCGTTTTGCAGGATTCGTTTGACAGCCGTGTTCTCCCACAGGGAGAGCTTTACGCTCTTCGGCGCGTCCGGCTTCAGCGGTTTTTCTTTGCCCGGTTTTGCGTATAACCGCTGTTTCAATGCGCCGGGAGAAGGAACCCCTTCTTCGTTGAACATTTTGGCGATGGACTTGATCCCGTAGCCGCCGACATACAGTTCAAAGATCCTGCGCACGATGGCGGCGTGATCCGGAACAATCCTGATTTCGCCGCTGTTTTTGTCTTTATAATAACCGAAGGGCGGCACCACCACGATGCCGTCCTTCTGCTTTTGCTCGTATCCCGCGTGGATCTTACAGGCGATATCGCGGACGTACATATCGTTGAACAGTCCTTTGAAGCCGATCATCAGATCGTCCGCGTCTTTGGAGGTATCGAAGTTTTCCGTCACGGAAAGCACCCTGACCTCACGCTCCCGCAGGAAATCCAGATATATCGCCGTATGCGTCCGATGCCGTCCGAGACGGGACATATCCTTGACGATCACCGCGTCGATCCGTTTTTCTTCCACCGCCGAGGTGATTTCTTCAATCCCGGGGCGGTTGAAGTGCATGCCGCTGATGTTGTCGTCGAAGGACTCGCCGACGATCTCATAACCGTTCTTTTCGGCGAACTCCCGGATCAGCTGCCGCTGATTTTCCAGAGAATTCATTTCCTGATCGTCGTCGCGCGAAAGCCGCGCGTATAACCATACTCTCATTTGTCGTTTACCTCACTGTCCGAGGCGTCATCCACATCCGGCGAAGAGGGATCGAAAGTCAGATATTCCCGCATGACCGCGGCAAGGAACTGATTGAATTTCCCGCCGTCCCCGTTGTAGGATATTTCCACGGACGCCACTTCATATTTCTTCTTTTTTACGGCGGATCGTGCTGCCGTCTGCCGCTTTTCCCGTTTGACGTTTTCCTCAGAAGGTTCCGGTTCCTTCGGCCGAAACGGAATAATAACGGACTTCCCCGGTCGGATCGGAACGGCCACGGGAAGCGGCAGAGGAGCCGCGTCAACGCCGACAGCTTTCTGATAAATCTGTATCGGTTTCATATTTCTTTTCCTTTCCTGTTTTTCCTGGCAGGCGCGCAGCCTGGTTGCAGCGTCCCCTTCCGGTACGCACAACAATACCACACAACCTTTTCAATATCCAGTATTATTTTTGCGCTTTCCGAAATATTTTTCGGCGGTTTTCTCCGGCGCCGCAGGCGCGGCGTCAACGTATTCACGGACGACGGAAGAAAGAAATTGATTGAAGGTTTCGCCGTCGCCATTGTATTCAATTTCAACGGTCGCCACCTCGTAAGGTTTCTTTTTCATGAGGCATTCTCCTTTCACAGAATCAGCCCGAAGGTTTCTTCGTCCTCCGGGCGCACGCAGTAGTATTCATAGGCGGCGGGCTCGATCTTTTTGCCAAGGATCGCCTCCAGACGCTTTCGTTCCGCTTCGTTCATCTCATGCGCTTCCGCGGGAACATAATACATCTGCGGCGGGACGATGGTGAGAAGGTCGCGGAAGAAATCCAACAGGCCGGTGCTCAACGTCATGGTGCAGCTGCTGTCGTGCGGCGGCGTCCGGTAGTTGTAATAGGATTCTGCGTGTTCAAAATCGCAGCCGCCCAGCGCGAAATACAGCTCCAGATTATCCTTGTGCAGCCGCTCGTCGAAGAGCTTGTTGTCGCGGATCACATGGCCGTCCGGCGTGGTGTAGGTGATGTATTTCAGGTTGTCTTCCCACTTGATTTTATAGCCGTGCTCTTCCATGTATTCGATGAAACCTTCTTTGGTATTGCACCATAGCATGGCCATCCGCGCCGTCTGCACGAGATCCTTTTTCCAGGTGGGGCGATCTTTTCCGCGGTCGTCTTTCGCTTTGACCTCCGTCACGCTGAGTCCGTATTGCAGACAAAGCTGATTGGAATATTCTTTCAGACGAAGCAGATCATCGCAGCTCTGGTGATATTTCCTGCCGTTTTTCATATTGACGCTGTTCAGAATGATGTGATTGTGCAGCGCGCCGGTGTTGACGTGGGTGGCGACCATCACTTGGTATTCCGGAAACGCTTCTGCAAAACGTAAACCGATTTCGTGGGCGGTCTCCGGCGTGAGATCATCCTCGGGAGAGAAGGACTGGACGAAGTGATAATACTGCCTTCCGTCCTCTTTGTGAAACTGCTTTTTGACGAAAACAAATTCATCCAGCGCAGAATCGGCGCAGCAGTTTACGCCGCCGATCAGCTTGTCTTCCGTGGCCTCGC
>JAILQN010000307.1 GCA_024699005.1 Clostridia bacterium | reverse complement strand
TGACAGTATCCATGGTTATAATCAGTTGTGAAACATGGGAATATGGACAATAAAAAATAAACACACGAAAGGGGGCTGTTGCAAATTCCGGAACAGGAGATGCAACAGCCCTGATTTTTATTGCAGGAACAATAAAATGTTGAAAAGTGGCAAAATGTTGAAAACTTAATCACAGCATCGCACGGCATCGGGGAACCGGTGCCGTTTTTTGATGCTTATGAAAGAAACCATATTGCTATGCTGCTTCGGTTTTGAATAATTTCAATCCGATTCTACCGTCCCGCTGACGGTTCCAAAGTTTTTGAATGTTGAACGCAATCGCGATAAGGAAAAACTGCGTTTCCGTCTTCTGTTTTCCTCTGGTCAGGAAGCGCCGGAATGCCATATCCTGTTTGATAACGCCGAATGCGCCTTCCACCTGAATTGAGCGGTTCATCCGCAAAAGGATCCCGGCTTCCGAAGTGATATTGTCATAAGATTGCTGCCGGAGAGATTCAAACGTATGCGATACTTTTATCGTCCGTTGGTCATACTTTGATTTGTGGCATTGCTCTCGATACGGGCATCCTGCACAGCTTTCGTTCCGATAGACGCTTTTTTGTATCTCATATCCGTTTGCGCTTTTACTTCTGCTTGTATACTGATACGTCAAAGCCCGACCGTCGGGACAGATATATTGATCGTTTTCCGCGTCGTATGTCAGATGCTCAACACGGAACATATCCTTTTGATATTTCCTTGTCTTTCCGATCTCATAGTTTTGCGGTTTGATGTATGCGGTCTGGTTCTTTTCTTCTAAATATCTGTATCCTTCTTCGCTTTCATATCCGGCGTCTGCGATCACATTCTTAATGATTCTTCCTGTTTTTCTTCTCATTCTCTCCAAAAAGGGGATCATCGTATTCACGTCCGTAGGGTTCGGAAACAGACTCACGCCGATAATATATTCGTTCTCCACGCCGATCTGCACGTTGTAGCCGGGTTTCAGTTGTCCGTTCTTCATGTAGTCTTCTTTCATCCGCATGAAGGTGGCTGCTCTGTCCGTTTTGGAAAAGCTCTTTCTCCCTTGAAATTCGCTCAGATAGTCGATATGTTTGTATTTCCGGTCAAGCAGTTCCGTCAGTTGTTCGATATTTCTCTGCAATGGCGTTTTACGCTGTCCTTTTCCGTGTCTGAATACAAGCTGCACTGTCTTTGCAAGTTCGGCAAGATACAGTCCGCAATCTTCCGCTGCCATGGTTTCCGGCAGTGAATAGACGTCCCTCAACAAAACCGTAAACGCTTCCAGTTTCTTTTGCAGCTTCTCATAATTCTTTTCCACTGCTGTTCGCCATACGAAAGAGTATTTGTTTGCGTTGGCTTCGATTTTTGTTCCGTCTATGAAGACGTTTTCAAAATCCACCTCACCCTTCCGGTTCAGATACATGACGAATTGATAGAACAAATCCTCGATCGCATTTTCCAGCTTGCCGTTCTGAAATCTGCTGATCGTGGTATGATCCGGCGCAGGTTCTCCGTTCAGCAGCCACATGAAGCAGATATCCCGACGGCACGCTTTTTCGATATCCCGGCTGGAATACAGTCCGTTCATATATCCGTAGACGATGATCTTGAACATCGTTTCGGGACAGACCTTTCTCCATGTCCGCCCGTATGCGGCATAAACTTTTGTGTAATCCAATTCCTCGCAGATCTCGTCCACCAACCGTGCCGGATCATCCTCCGGAATCTTCATTTCAAGATTTATGGGCATTACCACTTGATTTCTGTCGTTTTTCATAGTACAATGTTCTCGCTTTCAGTTTGGTTTTAGTTGCAATTAAATTATACTATGAAAGCAGCGGCCGGGCAACCCTTTCGGGCTACCCGGTCGTTTTTTTTGTGGGGTTTAATGCAACATCCCCCTGAAAAGAGGTGAACTGTTTTTTTATTTGGCTGCAAATACCCTTTTGAAAAAATCAACGACTCTCAGGAAGAAAGAAGTAATGCCTTTGATCAGGCGCTGGATCACCGACTCGCCCTGCTCCTGTTCGCCGGGTTCCGCGGGCGTATTCGGCTGCGTTTGCGCGGTGACCTCTTTCATGCAGTTAAGAACTGCGTCGTCGTCTCC
>JAILQN010000297.1 GCA_024699005.1 Clostridia bacterium | reverse complement strand
ATCCGCAAGGTTCAGCTCTGAAATAAGCTTTTTGCATTCCCGCTCGACCCCGAGCCCTTCTTCATACAGAGCGTCGCCGTATACGGCGAAAGTGTATTCAGGATGACTTTCCGAAAACAGCGCAAAGGCGCGTATGGCAAGGGGCAGATTTTTCTGTTTTGATATCCGGCAGAACGTGACTATCCTTTTGCTGCGTTCGCCTGTATATCTGTCCGGCAGCCCGGGCTTCAACGGATTGGGAATAACGGTCCCCTTCGCGGCTATATTATCGGGATAACCGGCTCTGGCGGCTTCGGTCTGGAACACAGCCGCGTCCGCCCGAGCGTAATACTTTTCGATAAAACGTCTGCCGTAGCGCTTTTTCATAAGCCTCTCGGGGTCCGCGCGTTCGGAAAACACCACCCTGTTGGGCAAACCTTCTGCCGCAAGCATCACGATGGGTATCGCCGGCTGCAGAAAAACCATTACCGCAAGATCGGGATACTGCAGGAGATAATCCCGGATCCAGCGGATCTCCCGATGATACTGCCATACGACTGATGCCCATCCTGCAGACGCGGGAACGTCCCGTTCCTTTTTTTCATACAACGTTCCGACAAAGGTGGAATACAGCCTCAGCGGAAGATAAGCAAGTTTCTGTAGCAGGGATTCAGCTTTCAGTTTTTCGGAAAGCAGGATCAATCCGGTTTTATCGTCAAGATCCGTGTTTACGACCTCGTCTCTTTTTGCGCGGATCAGCAAAAAACGCGTCTCACATCCGGTCCTGTTCATGCTGTTTATGATCTGTGCGGCAACGCGTTCCGCGCCTCCGCCCATCATATGAGGCATCACCATCATCACTTTTTTGTTTTCATCCATACACGTGCCTCATTTACTCAATAATTTCTGTTTCAGTTTATAAGCTCCCCAGAGCAGACGGCTTTTGCAGTCATAATACAAAGCCTTATCCCCGTATGCATCGTTTTCAAGAATATCCGCAACGATCTCGGCATAGTCGTTTTTGTACTTGTTTTTTATCTCAGACGGCATCTGACGGTAAACGTTCAGAACAAGATACGAACACCTGATAAGCTGACCGGGCGTCTGCTTCCCTGGGGGAAGGGTTTTTCTGAAAGCGGAAACATCATGATATACCGCAGAAGCGCTGACGTAGTTTTTTTCCGTCAATGCGGAAGTTGTCACCGAATCTGGTCGGTACCGCCTTATATACAGATATTCGTGCACGTGGGCGCCGCGCTTTGCCAGGGAAAACAGCTGATACACCATGATCATATCTTCGGATATGATGCCTTCCCTGAAACGCAGATTATTATCGTCCAGCAGCTTCTTTTCCAGAAGAAAGAGCCAGATCCCGACGTGAAACTCCTTGTGCGCCGTCATTTCCTCCATCATCCTGTACGGCATATCGGGAGAATACTGCCGGTGATAATCATATTTTCCGCTTAAAGCAGTTCCGTCTTCATTTTTCGTTTTTGCTTCAAAAAACACCAGATCCGCGCTGTTTTCCACCGCACAGTTTACCAGTTTTTCTATCGCGGATGGCAGGATCTCGTCGTCGCTGTCCAGAAAATAAATATATTCTCCCCTTGCGTGATCCAATCCGTAATTCCTTGCGCCGGAAGCGCCGCTGTTCTCTTTACGGAACAGACGGAAACGTTCGTCCTTTTCGCAGTATCCGCGGCATATCTCAGCTGACGAGTCTGTCGATCCGTCATCAACCAGAATAATTTCCAGATTCTGATACGTCTGCGCAAGGATACTGTCAAGACATTGCCGCAGATATTTCTCAACGTTATATAATGGAACTATCACGCTCACGAGCGGAAGACCGCCTTCAGGAGCGACAGTTATTCCGTTATCTTCATTTCCCATGGCTGATACCTTCCGGATTCCAGGATATCGGCGATCCGCTCGCTCGCGTGTCCGTCGCCGTACGGATTGCACGCAACGCTCATATTTTTATACACGTCCGGCCTGTCGAGAAGCTGAGTAAAGGCGTCATAGATCGTGTTTTCGTCTGTCCCCACAAGCTTCAGACTGCCGGAAGCGACGCCTTCCGGCCGCTCGGTAGTATCCCGCAGAACCAGGACCGGGACGCCGAAATGAGGACATTCCTCCTGGATCCCGCCGGAATCAGTCAGGCACAGAAATGAGCGCGCCTCAAAATTATGGCAGTCGATAACGTCGATAGGATCGATAAGCCGGATAGAACGGCAGTCCCCCAATTCCTCCCCGGCGATCTGTCTGACGGCAGGATTCCGGTGTACAGGATAGACCGCCCGGCAGTCGCCGTGTTCTTCCAGTACACGGCGGATCGCCCGGAACATATTGCGCATCGGCTGACCGAGATTTTCCCTGCGATGCGCTGTGATAAAGATCATTCTGCAGTCGCCCACCCAATCCAGCACCGGGTGTCTGTAATCGTCCGATACGGTATCTTTCATCGCGTCTATCACGGTGTTGCCCGTAATATAGATGCCTGCCCGATCCCTGCCTTCCTTTATCAGGTTATCAGCCGCGTTCCGGGTCGGCGCGAAGTTGTATTTTGCCGTAACGGAAACGACCTGCCTGTTGAATTCCTCGGGGAACGGAGAGCGCAGATTGTAAGTACGCAGCCCCGCCTCCACATGTCCCACCGGAACGCCAAGATAGAAACAGGCAAGCGAAACGGCAAAAGCGGTAGTCGTATCGCCGTGGACCAGAACGACGTCGGGAGCCTCGTTCTCTATTACAGTCCTGATATCGTTCAAAATATGAGTCGTGATATAAAACAGATCCTGTTTTTCCGCCATTATATCCAGATCATGATCGGGAACGACTCCGAACACGTCCAGCACCTGATCCAGCATCTGCCGATGCTGCGCCGTAACGCATACCCGCACCTGAAAACCCGGTCTGGTTTTCAGTTCTTTTATCAGCGGGCACATTTTTATCGCTTCCGGCCTTGTGCCGAATACAACAAGTATCCTCTTCATGCTTTCTGTTGTCAGATGTGATAGGTTCCCTTGAACGGGCAGATATTGTGGCAGTCCAGGATCACCTTTCCGGCGATCTTATCCATTTGTTCCCGTATATGGTCATGCCTGACCATTATAACGATCAGATCGATATCCCGCAGGAATTCGTCAAAATCAAAGTACTGATTCTCCGCTATCGTCTTTTTTATAAAAGGATCATATACTTTCAGCCCGGCGGCAAGATGCCTTTTCTGCGATTCCAGAAGCTGAAGTGTGGGCGATTCCCGGACGTCGTCGACGTTCTCTTTATAAGTCAGTCCGTACAGTCCGACGCGGCCTGTATCGCGGATACCGTTTTCCTGCATAACCTCGTATATCCGGTTCAGAACGAAATCCGGCATACTGTCATTGGTTTTCATGGATTCGTCAATGACTTTTGCAAGAGAAGGATAATCCCCCACAAGGAACCACGGATCCACGGAAATGCAGTGTCCGCCAACCCCGGGGCCGGGCTGCAGGATGTTTACTCTGGGATGCAGATTGCAGATGCGTATGATCTCGTAAACGTCCATATCGTCGTACCGGCAGATCTTCGCAAGTTCATTGGCGAACGCGATATTTACGGCGCGATAGGTATTTTCGACCACCTTCGTCATTTCCGCGGTCCTGATATCCGTTACCACGATCTCGCCTTTGCAGAACGAAGAATATATCCGCCCGATCCGCTCGCCGATCTCCCGGTCCTGCGCTCCGATCGTCCGGTTGTTGTGTTCAAGCTCATATATCATATTGCCGGGAATGATCCTCTCGGGAGCGTGGACGACGTGTATATCGCTGCCTGTCGAAAATCCGAGCGCCTCTATCTCGGGATAGATCTTCTTTTCGATAGTACCCGGAGAAATCGTGGATTCGATCACAAGGACAGAGCCTTTGGGACAAATGTTCAATACGCTTCTGACAGCATCGGTCACGTACCCGGCGTCGATTTTTTTTGTAAATTTATTATACGGCGTCGGGACGGAAATAATATATATGTCAGCTTTCTGATATTCTTCCGAGAATCCGATCCCCGAATCAGCCGCTTTCCGGAACAGATCGGACAGACCCTCTTCCTCAAACGTGATATGACCGGAACGCAGAGTTGCGACCAGATCCTTATTACAGTCCGTACCGATGACACGCACACCGTGAGAAGCCAGCATGAGCGCCGTCGGCAGCCCGATATATCCAAGCCCGATAACATTCACAAGTATATCTGAATCCGACTTCATAATCTGCATCCTTTCTGCGCAGAGGCGCGTTCATTCGGACAATACATAACGTATCGCGTCATCAAAGGCTTTTACGGATCGTGCGATCGTCCGGTTGTTATAATAGAACGCCCTTGCGTTCTCCCCCATCGTGCTGTAATAGTCTGTTCGTTCCGAACAATCCAGGATCATATCCTTAAGTTCGTTTTCATCCTTCAGGATCACGCCCGTTTTGCCGTTCTCGATATTGAATATCTCGCCGCCGGTTATTGCGTTTTCAAGAGTCACGAAAGGCACGCCGAACGCCATGGATTTAAGAACGCTGAGCCCTGCCTGCCGTGGGGAGATCGTGGCTATTGCAGTTTCAAAGATCGGCTTGAGCCTGTCGTTCTCCGTGATCTTTCCCAAAAAGGATATCTTGCTTTCAAGCGCCTTTTCTCTTACCGTCTTCTCCAGCTCGGCGCGTTCTGCTCCGTCGCCGACGATGATAAGATCCGGGATATCCTTTTTCTCCGAATAAGCGCGTGCATACTGCTCGATCAGTATGTCAACGCCCTTCTGGCGATACAATTCCCCGATGAACAACAGTTTCCCGGGTTTTCTGCATAACGGCATTTCCGGTACGTCGACGGTATTGTTGAACACGAAAAGCTTTGCGGGATCCGCGCCCTGTTTTACGTACTTTTCTTTAGGATATGAATAATAGAACATTACGGCGTCGCTGCCGTCTATCATTTTCAGATACTGCGCGGTTTGGTCCGTACCGTCATAATGCTCGTTATAGGAAGCGCTGACTCCGATCCCGAACATTATCCGTTTCGCTTTCGGCGCCACAGCCTTCAGTATGACCTGATTTATCGGTCTGAAATCCGTGGGTTTTATTATCACGTCCGCGGAACGCAGAAGCTTCCTTAATTCCCGGTCCCATACATAATCCAGAGAAACGGGCCAATATCTGTGTTTCAGCCGCAGGACGGAATAATGCTCCCCCTTAATGAGCGGATCCTGATATCCCACGACAGTGGTGTCATACAGTTCGCCGATCCCGTCAAATAACGGGACCCTGTATTCTTTGATCCTTTTCTGAAGGATAACTACTCTCTTTTTTTCCATGACTATGCTTTCCGGGCGGGTTTTAAGCGTTTGACAATACGGTTCTTTGTCTTTTTATATAAATCAATCGCAATGAAGCAAAAACGGCTTTCCAGAGCGCGTGTCAACAAATCGTTCTTCCCCTTTGATAACCGGTTAAGGACCAATACCTGCTGACTGTACAGCCCCTCCTCAATTGTGCGTCTTGTGGAAAAATGCAGTATATTACAGTCTGTAAGCTCATAATTCCACCACGATGCGTCAAGCCGCCCGCGCGACAAACTGATATTTCTTATTTTTTTTATTCCGTACAGAGATATGCATTTGCCTGTGTCAGGGTGCTGTGCGCATCGGCACTCGTTTTTGGACATGGCAAGATAGAATACCGGATCATCCCTGATGCAGCCTTTACACATGATCTCAGGATCGTCTTTAAGTTTCGGATCGGCTTTTATTTCTTCGATAATACGCATGGCGTCAGCATATATCTTTGTACATACGTCCCCGTTGCGTATAAACAAATATCCCGGATTGAACATTGAAACCAGAGCGTCACTGCTGCCCAAAAATTTTGTCATTGCATACTCAGGATCAGAAAAGAATATCAATGAATGATCATCCCAACCGAAGGTTGTAAAATCATATTTCCCTGAAAGCAGGTCCCAGAAATGCCGCAGATCATGATAAACCAGGCAATCCGGTTCTATAAAAATATTCTCGTCATAAGGGGCGTCGGTCAGCAGACGGAACTTATCCAGATAACTGTTTGTTACGTTTTCAAGGATGATCGCATCCGAAAACTCCTTTGTGTATTCGTTTTCCCTGTCGCACAGGATTGCAAACGGCGTGTTCTTGTCAAACAGCCTGAACGAGCGCAGAAGGTTATACGCCATCCTATAGTAGATATCCGAACCCGTGGCTAACGTTATAAAACCTCTTGTCATATTTCCACCCTGGTTATCACATGTAAGCCGCCTTTACGCTCATCCGGCGGAGGCGGAGTCATATAATCGCCGTATCTCGTTGTAAGAAAATCATGCCATCCGACCGGAGCCGGCAGCATATGACCCTCAAATTCCACATCACATGCTGACAGAAACCATTCACTCTTAAAACTCGGAACTATTGTTCTTGTTTCGATGATACAAAAGCATTTTTCAAACTGTCGAAAATCCTTAAAGCATAATGAATATCCTGCATTCACGATAAGTCTTACGACAGGAAGCGGGATCAAAGATATGAGTTTACTGATCAACGATCGCTCTTTCCACGGCAAAGCTTCCATTTTCTTTTTCATAAGGATCCTGAAGGGAGTCACCGTTCTGTTGATCCGTCTGAGCCATTTCTCATCGTCCCTGACGCCGATAATCGGAAAAATATCCACCCAGACGCCGTGGTGCATTTTACGGTTTTCAAAACCCTGTTCCAGAAAAACCGTACCGCTTTTACGGACCTTTGCGTACCACATATGATAGTTGTCTGTATTATGATTCTGCAAAAAGTACGGCTCGCGCATCTCCTTTTTGCAGACCCTGCAGAATTTTTTATAGTCATCAATGGGCATGGCGATATCAATGTCGTCATCCCAGGGAATAAAACCCCTGTGCCTTACGGCGCCCAACAGTGTTCCGGCAATGAGAAAGTATTCGATTCCGTGTTTTTTACAGATCCTGTCGATCTCAAGCAGGATATCCAGTTCGATCAGCTGGAGTTTTCGCAAATCAAAATCAGCCATCCTTTATGATCCTCTCCTGCAAAAAAACAACAAGTTTGTTTTCGATCAGATACCATGACACCCGGGCAATTCCCCAGGACAGAGCGGAGACGGCGGCAGCAATCGCGAAATTCGCGACAGAAGGACCGTTTACCGCAAAGAGCCTGACGGCGAGAGCGACGATATACTGATGTATCAGATAATACGAAAAACTTGTATCTCCGAGTCTCACAAGGAACCGGGGCGAGTGCATTCCGGAAACGGACCAGAGAAGAGCCGCAGTCAGTATCACGCCGAACATAACAAGCGAGTACCATACTGGCAACCCGGAGATAAACACCGGCACGCATGATCCTGCGGCAATAACGGCCGCGATCGCAGAGACAGCCCTGCTGCCGATTTTTAATTCACGCGATTCAATGAAAGTAAAAACGCCGTATATCGCGATCCCGATAATAAACGAGAACCAGGAATACCTGTTCACCGTATAGAAATGTATGACCGGATTATCCGTCGGAAATACAATACCGATAACAGCCATGACTCCGGCAAGCGCAGCAGCGATATATCCGCGATATTTATGACTTATCCGCATGGAGATGAGAAACAGTATATAAAACAGCATCTCTATCTGCAGTGTATGCCCGAGACCGACTATCGGACGCAGTGCGCTTCCGGCTTTTGCAGTTGTCCTTCTGAACGGGATGAACAGCAGCGATTTTACAAGCTGCGGGAAAGTCGGTGTATACCCGAGAAACGACGGAACAGCCAGACCGGCAATAAAAGTCAGGATCGTGAGTCCCCAGTATAAAGGAAGCGTTTTGATCAGTCGTCTTGTCAGAAAGTATTTGCGCTTATCCGGACTGCGGGTAGAGAACATCACAACAAAACCGCTGATCATATAAAACAGATAGACCGCCTGTGAAAAGTCATACGGACAGTCCCCTTGCAGACCGGTGAAGTGGTATAAAGTAATACACATCGCTCCCAGGAACCGCAGCACCTGCAGCGATTCTATCTTACGCGGAAGGATGAGCGAGGATCTCTTCATAAACCGAATATAACTTTTTAGCGTTTGAGTCCGCGTCGTGCGTAATAAGAGCGCGGGCGCGGGCGTTTTCGGACAGACTCAGACAAAGGGAGTCGTCGTCAAAAATCTGTTTGATCCGCCAGGCGAGAAGCGCGGGATCGTTCGCCCTGTAAAACAGAGCTTCTTTACCGTCCTGAGCCATATCGGGCGCCCCGCCGGCGTAGGAAGAAATGCACGGAGTACCTACCGTCATTGCCTCTCCAAGAGTGTTCGGGCTGTTCTCAACGACGGAAGTCAGCACGTACGCGTTGACTTTCGTCAGTCTGTCTGCGACTTGCGCCGCAGTGAGAGTTCCGGTAAACACGATATGGGAGCCCACGCCCAGATCACCGATCCTTTTTTTCAGATAAGCTCCGTAGCCTTTTTTCAGAACCGAACGGTTGTCTCCGTAAGGCTCATGGCCGGCGACGTATACCCGTATATCGGGATACTCCCTTATAAGTTCCGGCAGGGCCTCAACAAGAAAGTGAAAGCCTTTAAGCGCGTAATAGCTGTTGCCGACGTAGACCGAATGGCGCTCGATATTTTCGATATCCCACTTTGCCTCATAAAAAGCGGGGCGCAGTACTCTCGGGCAGGAATAATACTTCGCATCCGGATTAAGAGCATACGTATGCGCCCTGTCCCATGTGGTCCTGCCAAGGATATACCGGGCGTTCCGGATGATCTCCCGTTCGGGCTTCATTCTGGGAGCGTACCAACGGGTCTTTCGCAGACGCAGTGTCATAGCGGCAAACGCTTTCGTCGGATTTAAGGAGAACAGCATATCGTCTATCGGCAGCAGACCGCATTGATAGTCGTACTGGCCGTTAAGTATCCCCTGCATGGACACGACGGCAGGCACCCCAAGTTTCTCTGCCGCTCTGAGCATAGCGGGCGCGTGCAGGAACTCGGTCCCCTCTATATGGATGATATCGGGGTTGAAGCCGCGTATGATCCCCTCGCATATCTCCGTGAAGCCGTCAAGATCCGTACCGTCTCTGTACGGTATTGCCATATAAGATACGTCGTCAGCGCTTATGCTGAAATCCCTGCCGGTATCGGACTTGCAGGCAATTGCAAGTTCGACTCCGTCTATTCTTTTGAGCTTTGCTGCCATCGCTTCTACCCAGCCGCCCAGCACGTCGCTTTCAAGGCCTGCTGCCGCCGCGGCGTCACGCGGCACCAGATTGACTGTCCAAAGGATCTTCATGCTTTTCACCTGCCCATTTCAATATATCGGAATACATAACGGGACATAAAACCAACAACGGGAAATATACCTGAAACACAAACGGGTCGAACAGCGCCACAAGGGCGATAGCTATAGTATGCGCGTTCGCGACTGCCGTGATCGTACGCGAATTATACTCGACTTTAAATGATATGGGCGTATGGAAAATCATAATAAGAGTCGGGACGCCGCCCCATAACCCGTATCTGGAGAAAGTATCAAGTATCTCGGAATGTCCGCCTGTCGACGCGCCAAACAAGATACCGCCTATAATGGGATATTGCAGCGACGATCGGATACTCACCCAGTACCTGGTGACCCTTGTGGCAAATGAGTCGGCAGTTTCCCCCTCGGCTGTACTTAAAAGGTCCTCTATCTTACGCACGACCTTTGTGCCATCGAAAATGCGCAAAACTATATTCCGGAAACCTTCGGCATAAACGAGCAATACGAATATCAAAACAACCAGCGCGACGGTGATAATAAAAGCAGGCAGAATCCCACGTCTGCGGTAAAAGAGCAAAATAATGAATGATACCGCAGAGGAAATTATAGCAATGGAATACCCGGCGTTCAGTATAAGAGCCCAGAAAGAGACGATCCAGCATACGCCAAGAACAAAATACAGTTTGTTTTGTACGAATGATTTCAGGGTCCAGCCGTATACGACCGGAGCGATAAGGACCTGAGGGTAAACAAGACCGTATCCGCCCACGCCGCGTTTCATGTACCCATACAGTTCTTCGGAATCACGCACAAGCAGACGGGCTATGGTCGCGTCGCGTGAAAGCTCGGAGGCTGTGCGGTAATTAAAGAATATAAGCAGTCCTATCGCGATCGGAACAACGAGCCGGTAATTTTGCCATTTATCCGTCGAATAGATATTTATAAAGTAAGACAGGACCATCATATATACCGCTATTTCGCCCATGACCGCGCCTGCACCGTTCTGGACATAAGCTATGATCGCCACGCCAACCATAAATATCGCGCAAAATATCTGAATTCTGGTGAACTCAAAACGGCTGAAAAACTCAATCGCGAACCATAAGAACGCAAGACCCAAAGCAGCAAGCCGGAAGATCATGTCCATCTGAAGGGGCGGAGCGACAGACCAGACCGTCAGATAAATGACGGCTATGATCTGGATTATTGTCTGCGCCGACTTATTGACCGGCACCTTCAGTCTTCCTTGCATATCAGTTATCTGTTATCAATTGACCGTTCTCAAACCGACAGCTGTATTCTGTCAAAGAATCTGCGGCATTCCTCTGTCTTTCGGTTATAATCGAAAGAATAACGAAGGCAACGGTTTTCTGTAATGCCCGATAAAGCATCTATCATGGCATTTCTGACCGACTCCTCTGAAACGTCGGGCAAAACGGTAATATTTTCGTCAGGATAATCGTATATATCGCTGACGTCCGTAGTTATTACAGGCACACCGCAGGTATATGCTTCGGCAAATTTAGTGGGAAATCCTGCGTTGTTGCGGCGTGTTTTTTCTCGCAGAAACACAAAGGCGCCGCAGCCGAGAATTTCTTTTATGGTATCTTTGTGCGGTAATCTGCCGGCAAAACGCACGCCATCCGGAATACCGACTCCGGAGTATTCCGTCTGAGTAACTCCTATTATCCTGAGCTCTGCGCTGCCTTCAGGGAGCCCGACAAAAGCTTTTATCAGAACGTCAAGCCTGTCCTTGTCCGACGGGGAACCCGCGTATAGGAACGTGAATACGTCATTCTTTTCAGGCTGCTGATGCCATACGGCGTCACCGGCATCCACAAGCGGCGGCAGGAGAAGCGTCTCTTTTTTTCCGGAATAACTGTCATACATCGTCCTGCTGACGGCTATGATACCGTCGCATGCCGACGCGAGACGTTTTTCGATCAGTCGGCTGTCAAGTGATTTGGTTGCCCGCCTGATAAAATTTCCTTCCGTAAAACCGTTCCATTCGGTACAGTCATAAATAACTCTGACGCACGTGCCCCGAAGAGCGTTTTTAACGGAAAGCAGAGTCGCGTATTGAGTATTGTACAGGATCACTGCGGCCGTATCGGTATAATCTTCAACAAGACTGTTTATATTGCGGATATCAAATATGCTTTTCACCCATCCGGCGACAGACTCTGGGTAAGCCTGCTCGTACACGTCAAAGTCTTTAAAATAATCCCTTTGCGCAAGACCGTCAAAATGCTCCGTACGGGAAGTCCCGAGAAACACGGTATTAAAGCCAAGGCATCCGAAAAGCTTACCGTTGTTTACGACTCTGTGCGCTGCGGCGTTTTTATCAGGCAGTTCAAAATTGCCGACATAAATTATCGTTCCGCTCACGACAGTTTCTCCCGATACCAGGCGATCGCAGCCTGTATGCCACTGTCAAAATCCCATTCCGGATCGTAACCCAGGAGGCGCTTCGCTTTTGAGATATCGGCGTTGGAATGTTTTATATCTCCTGCCCGGTCGGGACCGAATACAGGCTCAATATCGACTCCCAAAGCTCTTGTCAGACCGTAATATATGTCAATAAGATATTCCCTGCCCCCGTAAGCGATATTAAATACCTGACCGGCGGCTTCATGAGGCGCGGCGCAAGCCTTCAGATTTGCCTCTATGACGTTTTCGACGTATGTAAAGTCCCGGCTCTGACGTCCGTCGCCGTTGATCACAGGTGTTTCGCCATTCAGAAGCTGCCTTATGAATTTCGGGATCACCGCGGCGTATGCCCCGTCTGGATCCTGTCCGGGACCGAAAACGTTGAAATATCTCAGGCCGTAGGTATCCAGACCGTAATGCATGGTATATTGCTTTGCCCATTCCTCGTCGCAGCGCTTGGATACGGCGTACGGAGAGAGCAGATTGCCCTCTCTGCCTTCGGTTTTCGGCAGGTTCGGTTCGTCGCCGTAAACAGAAGAGGAAGATGCGTATACAAATTTCTTCACGTTGCTGCGCCTTGCCGCTTCAAGCATATTAAGTGTGCCCGTGATATTGTTGGCGCAGTAGAACAGAGGCATTTCTATGCTGCGGGGCACGGAGCCCCACGCCGCCTGATGCATAACATAATCAACACCGGCGCACGCTTCTGTGCATACGTCAGGATCTTTGACGTCTCCTTTTATGAAAGAAAAACAGGGGTTATCCAGAAAAGGTTCTATGTTTTCAGGTTTACCGGTAGAAAGATCGTCCAGGCAGCGCACGTTATACCCCATACGCAGCAGAGCTTTACACAAATTGGAACCGATAAATCCGGCTCCTCCCGTAACCAGAAAAACGGAATCATCATTGAATACGATTTCTTTATATCCCATAATATAATTACAGTCTCCAGTACAGATAGCCTCTTGTTTCAAAATCCTCGCGTAAAAACATACCCTTTATATCAAGCAGTACCTTCCTTCCTGCCGAATAAAAGACATCTGTCTTATCGGGAGTCAGTGAGGTGAACGCGTCATGCGCCACCGGGATTATCACAGCGTCCATATCCCGGACACTGTCGATCTGAGAGAACTCGATCCCGTATAATTTTCCGGCCTCCGCAGCATCCGCAACAGGGTCGCAGATAATCGGTTCAATTCCGTATTCATTCAGCTCGCGGACGATATCGATCACTTTAGTGTTGCGTGTATCCGGACAGTTTTCTTTAAACGTAAAACCAAGAATCGCTACTTTTGCACCTTTCACCCGTCTGTCTGCGGCTATGATCTTTTTAACGACGATTTCCGCCACATACTTGCCCATGTAGTCGTTGATGCGTCTGCCGGAAAGTATAACCTGGCTGTGATATCCCATCTGTTCCGCTTTATAGGTAAGATAATACGGATCCACGCCTATACAATGCCCGCCCACCAGTCCGGGTGTGAAATTCATAAAATTCCACTTGGTTCCGGCGGCTCTGAGGACTTCCTTGGTATCTATGCCCATACGGTCAAAGATGATCGATAGTTCATTCATGAAGGCGATATTGATATCCCGCTGACTGTTCTCGATAACCTTCGCTGCCTCAGCGACGCGTATGCTTTCCGCACGATGTACCCCGGCTTCAACAACAAGTTCGTAAACTTTTGCGATTACATCAACTGCCTCTGCGTCCATACCGGAAACTATCTTTGTGATAGTCTCAAGCCTGTGAACCTTATCTCCGGGGTTGATCCGCTCGGGGGAATAGCCGATCTTGAAGTCAACGCCGCATTTCAGCCCGGATTCCTTTTCAATGATGGGAGCGCATATTTCCTCGGTTACTCCGGGATATACCGTCGACTCGAAAACCACAATACTTCCCGGAACAAGATTCTGCCCTACGATACGCGAAGCGCTCTCCACCGGTCCGAGATTCGGGGTATGATCGTCATTAACCGGTGTAGGCACGGCGACGATGTGGAACTTTGCATCCTTAAGACGGGATGCGTCGGCGGTAAAGTCAACACTCGTTTTGCGTATCGCATCATTACCGACTTCATTTGTGGGATCTATACCGTTCTTATAAAGAGTAATTTTCTCAGCGTTCAGATCAAAACCTATAACGTCCAGTTTTTCCGCGAACGCCACAGCGATCGGCATACCCACGTAACCTAACCCCACGAGCGAGAGTTTTTCCGTTTTATTGATGAGTCGTTCGTATAAATCATTCATAATACTTTTTGTATTTCTCCGAGCAGTATCCTATTGACACTGTGAACATCAAACTTTTCTTCCGCTATCTTTCGCGACTGTTCTGCCATCCGTGCGGTCATATCGTCATCGTCGCAAAAACGCAGCATGGCTTTTTCGAGCGTTTCCACGTCTCTGACCTTTACAAGAAGACCGTTGACGCCGTCCCTGACTGTCTCACGGCAGCCCGGCGCATCCGTGGTGATGATCGGGCGACCGCATGACATCGCTTCCAGATTTACTCTCGGCGTACCCTCCCGATAGGACGGAAAAACAAAATATCTGACTTCATTGAAGAATGGACGGACATCGTCTATTTCCCCGAGGTAATCCGCTGATCCCGATTCGATAAGTTTTCCAAGCAGATCCTCCGTCTCGGAACGGATACCGTCCAGCTCACCGGCAAGAATAAGACGCACGTCAGGGTATTGTGTAAGCACGTTCTCAAACGCCGAAAGAAGCTCATGTATACCTTTTTCAGGATTAAGACGGCTTAAAAAACCGAAGACCTTTTTATGGGGCAGCGGACACACCGGATAACGCGCGGTGTTCACTCCGGAACCGCATACGTTAAGATACTGATGCGGAGATCCGAGCTTAAGAGAATAAAACAGGTCTCTGTCATCATAATTCTGGAATATTATCCTGGACGAATAGCTGAGCGACGCTTTCAGATACGGCAGTATCGCGGCGCGTTTGGCAGCGCCGGACTTGCCACGTTCTATAAACAGATTACCAAGACCATTTATAACGTTAATGCACGGTATACCGGCGCGCTTTGCAGAATTATTGGCAAGAGGAGCAAAACGTATGCCATAGGAAAACAGAAGCCCGATAGCGTCCTGGCTCACTGTCTGCGTGATAAGCGCCTGAGCCTTCAGCTCAGCCAAAGGATCGGTCTGCCTGCGTTCAAGCGGCAGCTCAACGTATTTAATTCCAAGCTCACCGAGCCATTTGTCGCCTTCCGCCTGAGATTCCGGACCAAAAACGACGACCTCGTATCCTGCGTCCCAAAGAGTGCCGAACAGCTCCGGACGGTACAGATACAACCTGTGCGCACATGCGGAGATGATCCCCATTTTTTTACTCATCGGCGCCACCTCCGGAGTTTTTTTCTTTTCGTGCGTTAATGTTATTATCGGCAAATACTTCGCTGTAAACCTGTTTCGCCGGCTTATAATCTTTCCCCAAAACGCATAATACGGTCATAAGGATTATTTTCAGGTCGTACCGCAGACTGAGTTTTTTTATACCCAGAAGATTATAATTCATTTTATCCGGTAGTATTTCTGCGAGATATAACTCATCCATGTCTTCAGCCGACTCCAGAAGGTCATTCTCGTTGCGGTAATAGATGCTTGCCAGAGAGGTTATACCGGCGGGCAGAAGAAATGTCGCTCTCATCTCATCGGTGTAGCAGTCGACGTATTTCTGTACCTGAGGACGCACTCCGACAAAAGTCATATCTCCCTTAAGAACGTCTATAAGCTGACCGAATTCATCTATTTTTGTTTTTCTTAAAATTGCGCCGACTTTTGTCACACGGCTGTCGTTTTTCATGGTGAGCAGATGTTCACTGTCGGAATTCTGATACATCGAGCGAAGCTTGTGGATACTGAAGTCGCGTTCGTACTGGGTCTTTCGCACCTGACGGTACATCACGGGCCCGGAGGATTCCATCTTTATTGCAATGGCGGCAACGAGGAGCACAGGAGAAAGAACAATAAGCAGAAACAGCGATGCGCAGATATCGAACGCTCTTTTGATTATAAGGGTCCGTTTCTTTTTCTGAAGAATGTCATAGTATATCCTTACCTTGTCATTCTTCATATCATCTGGAAGAGCATCCCAATCAATAAGCCTCATTTTGGATTCAGTCCGTTTCTTCAAAATTACCGTCTTCAGTCACTCTGTATATTCTTGTGCAGTGTTTCAGAACGCTTTTTTTATGTGTGGTCAGTATAACTATCTTTTTCGGGTCGTCATGAATGATATTGGAGAGCACAGTTGTCTCAGTCTGAGGATCAAGAGCGCTGGTAGCCTCATCCAGAAGTATGATCGGAGCGTCGCGCAGAATAGCCCTTGCAATAAGAAAGCGCTGCAGCTGCCCGCGCGAGAGATTGTCCCCGCTCTCTCCGATCATAAACTCCAGTCCGTCCGGCTGCGCGGAAACGAAGTCGTCGATACACGCAAGGCGAAGGACCTTCATGATATCATCATCCGACGCCTGCGGCGCAACGATCCGAAGATTTTCAGCCACAGTGCCGGCAAAAAGACTGCTCTCCTGCGGCACGTAGGAGAAAAACCTCCTTGTGCTGTCGGAAACTTCGATCGTCTCGCCGTCAACTTCCAGCGTTATTCCGCCGGAGGTGGGATGCAGCAGTCCCAGAAGAAGCTTTAAAAACGTTGTCTTACCGTTGCCGGAGCGCCCCACAACGGCAAGCCTGTCGCCGGGACGGACCGTAAGATCGATATTCTCAAGCACATTTCTGCCCGAACGGAAATACGCGAAAGTCAAACCCCGTATTACTACGTTGACACCGGAACCGGCAGACTTCAGCAGTCCGGCTGCGCGCTCTGCATCGGGATCCTGTTCCTCTCCGAAGCGGGTTATCTCCATTATCCTTCCGGCGCCTGTGGCGATCGAGACCATACTCGGAGCGAGAGAAGCGAGAGATGAGAACGACGAAGTCAGCGAACCGGAGATCTGCAGGAACAGCGTCAACGTTCCTACCGTGATCACACCCTGCCAGAGTCTGTATACCGCCCAGCCGTAACAGGAGTAGGAAACCAGTACTCCCAGAAGTGAGAGTACCATAGTCATAAGCATATTGAATTTCTCGTATTTCAGACGTACCGATCTGTATTTTTCAGTCAGTTCACGGAATAATTCTATATAACGTCTGGTCAGGTCAAATGCTTTGACGAACTGGAGATTGCGCAGGACTTCTTCGGAAAAAGACAGCACTTTCCCGTTCATCTCGCGCGTTTCCCTGTTGAATTTACGTATCGTGGTTACAAGGAACTTTGACGACAGAACGAAGAAAGGCGCGCTCAGAAGCGCGAGGAATGCCATTACTGTGTCGTAATACATAACAACAGCGAACGACATAATGAACATCAGGGCTTTTGAAAATACGCTTGGAATAAAGCTCGTAACACCGGAAGCAACGGAAGAAACGTCGCCCTCAAGCCTGTTAAGAAGTTCGCCGGAATGGAACGAACCTATTTTTTCCCAATCGGAAAGCACGACTTTTTTGAAAATATCGTTCCGCAGGTCGTTGGTAACACGGGTATTGAGAACTGCCGTCACCCTTTGTATCAGCGCCTGAAACAGTATCTGCGCGACCAGAAGGGCAACCACGACCGCCGCCGACCGGAACAGTACTGTTTTTTCGCGGGACATAACGGCGTCTATAAGGAATTTTGATGCAAGCGATCCGCCTACGGAAATAACCGATCCGACGATTCCGAAAAGGATATAAACAAAAATGATCAGCCGGTATTTCTTTATATAACCGAATATCCATTTCCATTCCCGCCGGAACTTATAGACGTGCCTTTTAGTTATCTTTTTTCTCATGAGAACCTGAACCGGAGGAATGTCTGTGTTTGCTGCGGGAGGATTTTATTCTGTGCCTTAGAGAGAACGCTTTGGAGGAACCGCCGTAACCGTAACCGTAGCCGTAGCCGTATCCGCCGTAGCCGTAGCCGTATTTGCCGTAGTAATTGTATTTGCTGTAGCCGTAGTTATCGCCGTAACCGGTAAGACCGCTCTCTGCGCCGTTGAATACGCAGCCTATGATCCTGACGTCACTGTTGAGGATAAGATCGATACCGACCCTTATTCTGGATACTCTGACGGCGTCCTGAAGCACTACGTAGACCGCCGCGTCTGCGCACTGGGCAATGACAACCGTATCCGAGATCAGTCCGCACGGAGGCGTATCTATAAAAATCAGGTCGTATGAAGAGCGGAGTTTATCGATGATCTCCTGCACGAATTCGGCACGCATACGCTTCCAGTAATTTTTGCGCGACGTGAAATAAAGTATGGAAATGCCGTATTTTTCAACGTGGATTATACGATATCCGATATCCGCATTCTCATCCTCCTTTTTCGGTTCGATATCGAGCATTTCCAGAACGCTGGGATTCCTGATGTCCCAGTCCACAAGCAGGACTTTTTTGCCCAGATCAGCCACGGCCATGGCAATATTGACCGTAACTGTCGTCTTGCCCTCGCCGGGAGCAGTGCTGGTCACGATGATCGCTTTTTCTTCTGGTTTCAGATCATGCACGAGATTATTCCGCAGAAGACGCAGCGATTCCATAAATCCCCGTCCTACGTTTTTATTGGTCCAGAGCACGGAGCGGTCTATCTTCTGTTTATATCTTTTGAATCTGACCTGCGGCAGAGTCCCGAGGTCCTTTATGCCGAGTTTATCATTAACCTCATCGCGTGTGCGCACGGTCTTGCGGGACACACAGTAAACAAGTACCCAGGCAAGTCCGATAAACGCGCCGATCATACCCATTTTTAGCGCGTCCCTGACGTAGGAGTTTTTGTTGGAGGGCGAAGTGGGTATATACGGGTTGGTTATCATCGTAAATTTTATTTTGCCGACGATATATCTCGCAGCTTCCGGGCATTTGTCTATAGTACAACGAATTATATCGTATACCTGCTGCGGATCAGAGCCGACACAGGTAATTGTGAACATATTGGAGCCGGAGACAGACGAAGCCGACAGCCTGGCGGGCAGAGAAGTAAGATTCAGTTCCTCGCATACCGCGTCCTGAAGTATATTGCTGGACAGAATGAACGGGAACGCAGTAGCAAGCTGAGTGGATGTGGCGTTGTCATAATAGAACGAATAAGAAGTCATACCTCCGTCGGTCCTGCCGGTGCCCGTGGATGTGCTTATGGTAAATGTCGCGGATGTGGTATACTGGGGAGAATAGCTTCTGCGGCCGCGGATATACGTTACGCCGCCGAAAACAATGGTCAGCACAGCGATAAGAGCCCAATAACGCCTGATCCCCTTTACAAAATCACTGAAGTAAAAGGGGATAAAATCATTTTTGCGATGAGAAGAATTTGTCTGCCCGTTATTCTGCGCCAAGAAATTCACCTCATATCATTCAAGAGATTCAGGTTCTCCGTCTATCGGAGTATCAATTTCGTTTTCGTCCGACTCAGGCTGCGTATATGAACCGTATTTGCCGTATTTATCGTATTTTCCGTACTTACTGTATTTACTGTACCGTGCATACCGGCTGTATCTGGAGTATCTGCCGTACCGGCTGTATTTGCCGTATCGGTTATACTTGCCGTATTTTCCGTACTTGCCGTACTTGCCGTACTTGCCGTACTTGCCGTAGCCTCTGCCGTAATAATAGCCGGTCTCGCTGACACCGGTATTGCCTATAAATGTAAACTCCGGATATACGTCGTTGAGAATACATCCAGCGAAATCCGAAGCGAGATTGGAAATAGTCAGGACTGTATCATTGATAGTCGTAACCGCTACGGTATCGGTTCGAACGACCAGGAAACTGGAATCCGTATTCTGAATGATCTCCGTAACGGCGGAATTGACGCTTATAGGCGAAGTATCGATTATGATATAATCAAACTTTTCGCGCAGTTTAGCGATCAGTTTGCCGACAGCGCCGTTGGAAATCCACTCGTCCGATCCCTTATGCGCCTTTGTATTAACTGCAAATAACAATGAGGTTTTTTTGTACCTGCGGAAACGGTATTCTTTCGGAGACAGCTTGCCGGACAGCAGATCGCCGAGCTCCGACTCTCTGATATAATCAAGACCGAAAAGCTTATAAAGCGCCGGTTTTTTCTGATCCATATCAAAAAGAAGCACCCGGCTCCCCTTACTTGCAAGCGACAGCGCTATATTCGCCGCAACAGTGGATTTTCCTTCGTTCTCCGCAACGCTCAGCACCGCAAAGACCTTACTGCCGTTCATTCGCTTAAGGTATTCTATCCTTGTGCCGATCCGGTGGAAGCTCTCCGAAAACTGAAGACTGACCGCGGAGCTTTCATTTATCAGCAGCCCCCGCTTCTGTTTCCTGATCAGATCCTGGATGCTGAACGGTTTTTGCTCATGAGGTATGACCGCGAAGAGCTTTGCGTCGATTTTTTCGGGGAATGACGTTTCCGTTTTGACGGTATCGCGCAGCACGGATATCGCCACCGTTCCGCCGATAGATATAAACAGACAGACCGCCATTATAACAGTGGCGTTGGATGCCGGCATCGAATTTGAGGTAGAATGTGCGAGCGCCGGTTCCTTTATGACGTCGATTACCGCGTTTTCAAAAACTATATCCGATATTTCAGGATAGACCTCAAGGACTGCCTTCAGTTCCCTGTAAGACAGCTCCGGATCACTTGTGGTGACGGATACCTGGAAAAGATTCGTGCCGTTTATGGCATTTGCACTCAAAGAGCCGCTGAAGCCGCCCTGCCCGAGGGCGGAAGCCGCACGCGAGCGCATTGAAGGCTGTACGAACACTTCAGCGAATACCTTTGCCATCTCGGAAGCGACAGACAGATTCGCATAAGGGTTGGCGTTGCCGATCTTGGCGTTGACGACCAGCGTCGCGACGCTGGTGTATTCGGGCGAATAAACGCTCTGACGCATTATGTATACGCCCATAAGCCCGATCAGAACGCTCATGATTATCACAATGATGTTGCGTCTTAAATCACGGAACAGGCTGTGCCATTCAATGACTATCTTCCGTTCGGTCTTCTTTTTATCCATAGGCCTACTCCACAACCACCGTAAGGACGGAATGTCCCTGTCTGCCTAAGGCGTCAACAGCATAATAATGGAAGGAATATGTTCCGGCGTTCTCCTGATTGAAATCGTTCTCCATCCGGAGAGTATCGGAGACGTCCACGTCATAGCTGTCAAGAGCCGATACGAAATACTGTTTGGGATCGACGCTCTCCCCCTTTTTTACGTAGATAAGATAATCCGATAATGTGATTACGGGAGCGTTGACGCTTCGGTCCTCCACGATAAGAGGCAGCGAGATCGCGATGCCGTCCCCCTTGGAATTGCTGACTTCCGCCCTGACGGTATATATGCCGGGCACGCCGTACTCATAATCGGATGACGTAGTTATTATATTTCCGCTAATATCTCCGTCAAGCACGTCGACGGCACCGATAACTTCCGCTGTGTTGACAGTCTCAAGCAGGGAATAGCAAAGAGACCTCGACATGGTAAACTTAGGCGAGGTATAACCTTTGTAAGTGATTTTACGGAAGTCACTCGTCACGTGATTATCATTATCACATACGGCGTAATAGACCTTGCAGACGCCTTTTTCCGTAAATTTAGAGATAGACTCCACGATGATGCGGTCAGTCAGATCGTGGTCTTTCTCATCATAGGCGGTCACGCCGACAAGCAGATCTTCTTCGGTCGCGTCAAGGTCGACCAAAAGCATATCGTTATCGATCGTTATTTTGGGAATAGTCTTATCCGCTTTGATTTGGCTGCGATACCAGTATCTGACAAATATAACAAGCGTTACGGCAAAAACTGCCGTAATCGATATCCGCAGCAATCTCATCAATGACAATATATATACCTCCGTAGGATCGGGCATTGACCGCCCGCAAAAGAAACGACCTCTCAGTATAAAGATTCGATTTTCTTATCCGCGAGAACCATCGCAGGATTATCATGAAGAAGCAGCTCCGCATAATCCGGAGAATACATCTCGCTGATCATTTCGTGCGCATCAGATATAAAAGGAGAACGCATATAGGGGCTGTGCGCGTCACTGGCGACGAAATCTGCCGCAGCGGCGTCCATAAGGTCATGCGCTATATTTTCGGATGTCCTGCCGAAAGCTCCGAAAAGACTCCCGGCGTTGACCTGCAGAAGACAACCGCGTTTTTTCAGCCTGTAAGCGGCCTGTTCGTCTTCCTTGACGGCGGCGAAACGTTCCGGATGAGCGATCACCGGTACCAGACCAATAGAAACAAGTTCCTCGCAGTATTCCAGGATGGGTTCGATCGATGAATAAAAATCAAATTCAACGAGTATGTATCTTGATCTGTTAAGGGTGATGAACTCGCCTTGTTTTACACGCTTAACGATATCGCCGGAACAAAACAATTCCTGCCCCGGGTGTACGGTTACGGGGATATTCGCGTTATATATTGCGTTGTTTATCTTGTCCAGCCGGCTTTCAAGATCTTCTCCCCAGGTGTTCGGCTCAAGATCGGGAGCGTTAGCGTGCGGGGTTGCGATCATATCTGTAGTGCCGCTCTCATGAGCGACCCTTGCCATCTCGACCGATTCGGACAGACCGAACGCGCCGTCATCCACACCGTATATAATATGGCAATGAATATCTATCATAACA
>JAILQN010000291.1 GCA_024699005.1 Clostridia bacterium | reverse complement strand
CTGTACGGTGTCCGGCGCGCCGTAGCCGAAGAATCTGTCCAGCAATCCGCAGAAGCGCTCTTTCCCTCCGGCAAGGTCGATCCTTGACTTCATATCCACCATCTGACGGAAGGAGTAATTGTAAAGCGTGCCCTCGTAGTAGGGTGAATCAGCGGTCAGCAGACCCGTCTTTTCATCGTAGGCGAGCGTCCACAGTCCGGCGTAGGACTCAAACGTCTGCGCGAGCTCCGTGTCGCCGGTCTTTCGGGCAAGCCGGGCGGCGAGGGCGCAGCAGTCCGCCATATCAAGAAGGAAAGTGGTAGACGGGCATTTGTGGTCCACGGTGAAATCGCGCTTGTCCTCCGCCAGAAGGTCTGTCTTTATCGTATCCAGCAGCCGTTCCGGATCGATGGGATAGCCGTAGGCGTAAGCCGTCAGCAGCACGTAATCGCCCAGCATGCGCGCCTGCGTGTCGTTCTCTGCATATCTGTCGCAAAGCCCCAGCGAATTGGGTATCCTGCCCATGGCCCCGCACAGTGAAAACAGCGTTTCGCATATGTCTTCGCTCATTTTTCGGTCCGTCATAAGGATGAGCGGCAGGGCGGTCTTGTACATATCCCAGAGCGTGGCGAAGTCGTAAACGAAAGGTTTGTTTCCGTCGTAAACAAATGACTCTCCGGGGCGGGAGCAGGGCTTGACGAACGAATGATAGAGATTTGAATAGAAAATCCTTTTCGTCCGTTCGTCGGCGTCTGTCTCTATTCCGGAAAGAACCGCGTTCCACGCGTCATGGGCGGCTTTTTTCGCCGTATCGAAATCCGGGCAGGCGTTGAGATCACACAGGGCTTTTTCCGAAGAAACGAACGAGAGCGCGACTTTAAGAATCTGCGTATCGGAAAAAACGGCTTTCCTTCCGCTGATCTCAGCTTTCCCGTTTCCGCGGACGGCGAAAAACAGGCGGATTCCTTCGATTAAGCAATCGGCAAGAACGGTATTATCGTCGGAGAGGGACAGATCGGCTTTTTTAACCGGGGCTTTTTTTATCCCGGGGATAGCAAGACCGTTATTGTCAAAGTCGATCTCGACAGATCCTCCGGCTTTCGGGAAGGTATAGCGGTGCAGGGCGACCGTGTTCGTCGCCGTAAGCTCGCAGCGGATACCTTCAAGATCGCAGGAGTAGTATCCCGGCTCGCCGTACTCGTTTTCAGGCGCGCGGCGCTCTTCGGAATTCTTATATTTCGGGGTGACCACGGCGTAATTGTAGTAATACCCCATGGCTCCGGTACCGCTCTGCTGCAGATGGGCGAATCCCAGCAGCTTATCGCCCTCCGGGAACCGCTTCGGGCGGGAGTGGGAGTTGGGCAGATTATGTCCGTATCCCTGCGGATACCCGCCGGAGAACGGCGAGACGCTCATCCCGCCGAAGGGCAGGGTGGCGGCGGGGCTGGTGTTGCCCGTGCCCGCCTTTATAAAAAACCATTTCGCGGCTATTCCTTTTGGTTCAGGGAGACCGATCTCCCCGTTCCCGTGGAATACGTTTACGTATTTGCAGTAGTTGGTCATGAGATTTGAGTTATGAGTTATGAGTTCCAAGGAGACAGGCGTTAATATAATATCATACAGTTTATTATACTTTGTTTTGCCGCTTATTGCAACAATAAAAAACCGATATAAAGTGAAATAAAAAAGTCACTTAAAAGAAAATAGTATTGAAATAATGTATATCGTTATGGTAAAATCAAAATGGATTTGTTTGGTTTCATTAATCTTGGAACTTGGAACTCGGAACTTGGAACTATTCTCAAAGGAGCAATGTATGAAATACCGTTTTGAAAAGAACAATTACCGCAATTTTAAGGTTTTCCGGGACAATATACTGACTCCCAGATCGTATTTTATCCCGTACGGCAAACTCGGCGTCCTGAGCGCCTCCGATATACGTTACGAGCGTTATCATTCCGATATGGTCACGTGCCTGTCCGGGGAGTGGGATTTCAGATTCTATCCCCGCGCAAGCCGGCTGCCGGACGTGCTGGATACGGGCAGAGTCAGGTTTGACAGCGTCCGCGTGCCGTCGACCTGGCAGCGCACGGGATACGCGAAACCGGTCTATCTGAACTGCCCTTATGAGTTCACTCACGAGGTCTCGGGCCCCGACCCGGTCCTGCCGGAAGATATGCCCGCAGGCGTCTACAGAAAGGAATTCTGTATCGACGACCCCGCCGGCGCGAAATATATCCTGACGTTCCTCGGCGTGGCGAACAACGCGGAGGTTTACGTCAACGGGGAATACGTCGGTTATTCCGAGGGCTCGCACAACACCGCCGAGTACGATATAACGGACAAGCTCTGCGCGGGGATGAACGAGCTCGTGGTGCTCTCTTTCAAATGGTGCACGGGCACCTATCTCGAGGCGCAGGATATGTTCCGCGAGAACGGCATCTTCAGGGACGTGCTGCTGACCCGCTATGACGCTGCGAATTATATTTTCGACGTTGCCGTAAAGACGCAGCGCAAGGCAAAAAAATACGTTCTGAAGTGCGACGTGAACACTCCCGCCTATACCGCTGACGCGAAAGTCAGGGTGGAGCTTTACGACGGCGACAAGCTGCTGCTGGAGAAAACGGAGCATCCGTCCGTCAATACCTCCTTCGTATTCAAACCCGTCAGCGTAAGGGAATGGAGCGCGGAGCTTCCGGAACTGTACACTCTCTACGTCACGCTGTCCGACGGCGACAGGGAAGTCCAGAGCGTCAGACAGTATGTCGGCTTCAAAACCGTCGAGATAAAAGGCAACGTTTATTATTTCAACGGCGAAAAGATAAAATTCAAGGGCGTGAACCACCACGATTCTCACCCGGTGAGCGGTTACGTCATGACGCACGCCGATTACGAGCGCGACGTCGCCCTGATGAAGCAGTACAACGTCAACGCGGTCAGGACGTCGCACTATCCGCCCGATCCCTATTTCCTGACCCTCTGCGATATGTACGGGCTTTACGTCGTGGACGAGGCGGATATCGAGACCCACGGCGCGCATGACAGGTTCGGAGACATCAATCATATCAGTCATGATATAAAGTGGAAGCACCACTACGTGGACAGGGTGAGCCGTATGTACGAGCGCGACAAGAACCACGGCTGCATCGCCATGTGGTCGCTGGGCAACGAGTCGGGCGGCTACAAGTGTCAGGACGCCTGCTATGACTACCTTAAATCCACCGGTTCGGAGATCCCCGTACACTACGAGGGCGTTCACGGCCTCCCGAGAGTCGCCTACGACGTGGTCAGCGAAATGTATACCCATATAGATATCGTGGAGACCATCGGCGAGCTTAAGTATAAGACCCGCTCAAGAAAGAAGAAGGAGCAGTATACGAACAAGCCCTTCTTCCTGTGCGAGTACGACCACGCCATGGGCTTCGGCCCCGGCAGCCTTGAGGAATACTGGGATCTGTTCTACTCCTACGACAACCTTATGGGCGGCTGCATCTGGGAGTGGGTGGACCACGCAGTCTTCCACTATAAGGACGGCTATAAGTTTAAATACACCTACGGCGGCGACCACAAAGAGAAACGCCACGACGGAAACTTCTGCTGCGACGGACTGTTCTATCCCGACCGCACGCCCCATACCGGCGCCAGGGAGATGAAAAACGTGTACAGACCCGTCCGCGCCGATTATGACGAGGAAGAGGACTGCTACGTATTCTATAATACGAACAGCTTCAAAGCCGTCAGCAATATGAACGTCCGTGCTTCCGTGATCGCAAACGGCATGCTGCTCATGTCCGGCGAGTTCCTGCTGAACATCGCGCCAGGCGAAGCCGTGGGGCATGCCATAGAAGAATTGTCGGATGATGCGCTGACGGACGCCGGCGTCGATTTCGACAATGACGACGTGTTCGTTCACTTTGAGTATTTCGACGGCGCCATGCTCGTCGCCGACGAACAGATAACGCTTGTAGATAACGCTTACGGCTGTCCTCTGCCCGATTATGAAGAGGATGAGATCGGCGTAACGGTATCCGGGAAGTATCTGACCGTACAGTTTGAAAACGGCGAGGCCGTGATCGATACCGAAAAAGCGGCGATCGTTTCTTACCTGAAGAACGGCACGGAATACGTCAACCGCGACAGGAACGACCTCTGGTTCCGTCCGACGCTATCCCGCGCCAGCCTTGACAACGACAGGAACCTCCGTCATTTCTGGGAGAAGGAAGCGAAGCTCTATGATCTGACGGTAAGGGACGTCCAGTATTTTGTGGAGCTCCCGACGCAGAACGACGGGGAAAACGTATACGGCGCCGCCGTGAAATTTTCATATGAGATCTGTCTGGGCGGGAAACCGGCTTACGACGCGGGAATAATGTATAACTTTGCGCCAACCGGCGACTGCGCGGTGTGCGGATTCTTCCTGAAGAAAGACGGCGTGAAGAAACTGGAACTGCCGAGGTTCGGATTCACCCTTGAGATGCCCTCCGGCTTCGAGAACGTCATGTATTACGGCGACGGCCCGTTTGAAAACCTGCCGGATATAAACGCTCAGTGTCATACCGCGCTCTTTGCGGACAAAGTTAAGGATATGCACGAAGACTATATCTTCCCGCAGGAAAATTCAGTCCACTGCAATACCCGCGTGCTCATGCTCAACGATAACTACGGGCACGGGATGCAGTTCATGATGGGATACGCTCCGTTCAGCTTTGCGGTCCACGACTATACGCAGGAGTCCCTGCACAAGGCGAACCACCCGGAGGAGATAGAGCATATCGACTCCACAGTCCTGACTCTGGGCTTTGCCGACCGCGGCTCCGGCTCGCATTCCTGCGGCTTCCCGCCTCTGCCGGAGTATATTGTGGACGAAGAAGCCTGCGCTTTCTCGATAGTTCTTATGCCGTTTTCGGATGACGAAATGAGCGGGGAAGAGGAACAGGAGCCTTTTAAGGTGATAAGGTAGTCTTTTAATGTGCAATGCGTAATGTGCAATGTGCAATTGCGCTTCGGCAATGATAGCCGGGGGATTATCACCGCACCGGTTACAATGAATATCTGTTTGCGCGGAATCAGTCTGTCGGTTTATTTCGGATAAAGCGCGTCTATATGACATTTTTGCTTCAGCAAAAATGAACCGAAATTACACATTGCTAATTGCTAATTGCACATTATTGATATCGGAGAATGAAATGGATAATAGTTCTGTAAAATATGTCCCCCGGGACGAAATCCCTCAGTACGAAGAAAACGGCTACGCCGTATGCGGATGCTGCGTTGAGAAGCGCGGCGCGCGCGTCGTACCTGTGGCTCTTTCTTCGGAATTTGACGGCGCAAAATGGATAACCCATCCCGACGTTCTTCACGCCTTCGCCGTTAGACGCAGATTCTGCGCGGACAAAAAGATCGCCCGGGCTCTTATCCGTGTGACCGCTCTGGGTTTCGGGGAGTTTTTCCTTAACGGAGAGCGGCTGACGGACGATCTTTTGCTGCCGGCTCTCTCGAATTACGAAAAGCGCGATCTGTCCGGCGCGTCGTTCCCGATATTCGACACGATGACTCAAAGGATATACTACCTTGAGTTCGATATCACCGACAAACTGCAGGACGGGGAGAACGAGTTCACCTGTCACGTCGGCAACGGCTGGTACGGCAGGGAGAACATCACCCACGCCGAGAATATGCCCGTCTGGGGAAAAAACAAGGTCATTTATAAGATATTCCTGACTTATGAGGACGGCGCGACCGAGATCCTTGACTCCGACGGCAGCGAGGACGCCACCGCCACCTACGTCAGATTTACCGATATCTATGTGGGCGAAACGATCGACGCCACCGTCGCCCACGAATGGGTCAGATGCGTCACCGTGCCCGCTCAGCCGACTCTTTTTGTGAAACAGGATTTCCCGGGGGACAGGGTCGATAAGGTCATCACGCCGGTTCTGATCGGTAACCCGGGCGGAGGCAAGCTCTATTCTCTGGGAGGCAGCTATGCCGGCAGATGGATAATAAAATTCAACGATACCGCAAAGCCGGGCGACGCCGCTTACGTAACCTGCGCCGACAGAATAAATCCGGACGGCAGCTTCGTTCAGCGTCATTCCGGCGGGGACAGCCGCGCCGTGAAGGATACCTTCGTTTTCGGCGGCGAGGATACAGAGTTCTGCCCGGTGTTCACATGGCACGCCTGCACTTATATCCTTGTGCAGGGCGACGCGGAGCTCGTGCGGTTTGAGACCGTTTATTCGCCGGTGCGCAAAACTGCGGAATTCCGTTCGGAAAACAAAGTCCTGCAGTGGATCTTCGACGCCTACGTTCTGACCCAGAACGACAATATCCATTCCATGGTGCCCTCCGACTGCCCACACAGGGAACGTCTGGGCTACACCGGGGACGGTCAGCTTGCCGCCGGCGCGTGCATGACGGTATTCGACAGTGAGGCCATGTACCGCAAATGGATGGACGACGTGGCGGACTGTCAGGATATCTGGGGCGGTCACGTTCAGCATACCGCGCCTTTCCTGGGCGGCGGCGGCGGTCCCGGCGGCTGGGGCGGAGCGATCTGCATCGTTCCCTGGAGATTTTACCGCCATTTCGGGGATAAGTCCGTGCTTGAAAAATATTACGACCGGATGAAGCTCTATCTGAAATATATGGAGGAGCACTCCGAAAGCGGCATCGTGGTGCGCGAGGAAGAGGGCGGCTGGTGCCTGGGTGACTGGTGTCCTCCGAACAACGATATCAGGATAACCCCGGAATTCGTCAACACCTATTTCAATCTCAAATGTATCGACATCGTCATCAGAACGTCCCGTATACTGCATGATTCACGCGATACGGATTATTACATGGCGCGTTACGAATATATCAAAAACGCCTTTGTGGATAAGTATTATGACGAGACGACAGGTTCTTTTGCCGGAGGGGTCCAGGGCGCCGACGCCTTCGCCCTCGATCTGGAACTGGGGGACATACGCACCGAGCTCAATCTTGTGGCGAAATACTCAAAGCTCATGACCTTTGACACCGGCATTTTCGGC
The DNA here is from genome assembly GCA_024699005.1 of Clostridia bacterium. Next base: position 5,734 of record JAILQN010000291.1, on the reverse strand, counting down.
ACGGATATACTGATAAGAGTCCTGTTTGAAAGGGGCTATTCCGCCCTTGCCGCAGCGATCCTTACAAATAATGCGGAGAGCTCTTTCGCCAATATGATGCGTCACGGCTCAAAGACACTGTGGGAGAACTGGGACGGCTGCGATTCCATGAACCATCCGATGTTCGGCGCGGTCTGCGAGTATATCTTTACCGGAATGCTCGGCATAAAACAGCGCCCCGGTTCGGCAGGGTTTGAGGACGTGGAGATAAAACCTGCGTATCTCCCGGATATCGGCGATATTTCCGGCTCGATTCTGACGCCGAAGGGGAGAATATCCGTATCGGTCGCTTACGACGCCGACGGAAGAATGCATGTGAACAGTTCAAAGTCTTAAGTTCCAAGTTTCAAGTTTTTCGACAATAAATCTCCTGCCGTTCAAAATGGCTTACGGCTGTGACTTTTCCGGTGAACGGTATATTCTGTTTGTTGAGAACTTGGAACTTGGGACAAGAACTTGGAACTCGGAACTTGGAACTCGGAATTTGGAACTCGGAACTCGGAACTTGGAACTCGGAACTCGGAACTTGGAACTCGGAACTTGGAACTGATATGAAAGATTACCAGATAGTCAGATGTCCGTTCTGCACTGCGCAGAGCTACGACAGGACCGCGAGGAAGCGAAAAACTCCGGGCAGCTGCGTCTTTACCTGCCCCAAATGCGGAAAAAAGTCATACAGACAGAATAAACTGGAACCCGCGCTTCTTTCTTACGGGCATTATTACGAGATCACGTTCGGTATGCTGTACCGGGTCATCAGGATACTTGTTGTCCTGATCTACGTGCTGCTTGCCGTATACGTTTACATGGCGCACAACAATAAGATCGCCATGATTGCCGTCGCAGGCGCCTTGGGGATATTTGTGATATGCGAGGCTGTAAGGCGCATACACGGCAAAAAGTATAAGAACACCGCGATGTATAAAAAAGCAGTCGAGGATTCCCTGGAAAGACTTAAAAGCATAAATTACTCCGAGCTGGTATTTATGTATCAGAATGCGGAGGAAGGTTGTCCGTATCTTGAAGAAAATGAGAGCGGAGAGCAAAGCGAGGAGAGCGGAGATTCCGCAGAACCGTAAGAATGCCGCCGCGTTATCTCAACACACAAAACTCAGATGAGGTGAAAATATGAAATCAAAAGTCCTGATCGCCTTATTGGCATTTACCGTTTTGCTCGCCGTTTTTAACGTCAGTTCATTCGCGGCGGCGCATTCGGTCGATTCTGCCGACATTTCCGCGAAGCTCAATTCGGACGGCTCGGTAAACGTAACCGAGGTGTGGAACGTGACTTATTTTTCCGTTGAGCCCGGTTTTGAACGCAGGATCGATGCAGAGGAGCTCAACGCTCTTGAGAAATATACCGATCTGACGGATTTCTCTGTGTCTGTAGACGGTGTGCCGGCAGCGGAAAACAGCAGCGGCGCCGGCACCTTCAGCGTCGTTTACGAAGAGGGCTCGCCGTATTATGCCGTGGTGATAGACAATCCCGCCGAAAGTAAGTCTGTCGAGTATACGGTCAGTTATAAGATCAACGGCGCGGTCAAGAAAGGCAAAGCCGACGGCGCGGAAAAGGCGATGTTCGGATTCGCGTTTATCGGCGAGTCCATGGGCACGGTCAACAATGTAACGGTTTCGATCGATCTGCCCTCCGACGTGGCTGCGGAAGATATTGTGATCCCCGACGACGCCCGGAACCATCTGCGTGATGTGAAGACGGGTAATGTGATCTTTTCATCTGCCGATTCGTCCGGGCAAGAGATGTTATCCGGGAAACTGGCAGTCGCCCTGTATGCTCCGATATCCGATTTTGACGGGGATGCGCTTCCGCGTTACTCCGCTTCTGCCGACAGTATCAAGAGGATCGGGAGTATACTCCGGAAATATGTCCTGCCCCCGGTCTGCGCGGTCATCTTCGTTTTTGGAGTGATTTATCTTATCCTTTTCATGTATAAGCGAAAGATATCCGCTGTATATAAGCGCACAAAACGTGATCTGGACGTAAAAACGGACGATCCCGTTAATATACCCGCGTCTCTGACGCCGGTAGAGGCTTACAGGTACATGACGCCTTACCCGCGCCGTACCCCGAAAAAAATGACGCGCAAACTGCCGTACCTGTTCGGTCTTGCGATACTTGAATGTATCGATGCCGGATATATCACAGCCGGAAAAGGCGCACTTAAAATCGATTTCATACCGGATGGGGCTCCGGAATATCAGAAGTCGGTCCTTGGTTTTCTCCGGCATTTCACCGATAAATCAACATCCGAGTCTGTTATCAATTCCGTTTTTCTCGATGCAGTAAAGAGTGAGTGCAACCTTAATTACGATTACATGGTCAATTATATGACTGCGTTCTATAAGCTGACGCCGGATATGCCGAAAGGATTCCTGAAGGACGCCAACAATGCCGCAGTCTTTGTGGATTCGAATAAGGCGAGGATCTTCGCCGAGCGGGGGAGCAAACTCAAATCCTATTCCGACGCGGTGAACGCTGTTCTGGGCGGTACGAGCGTCAGATCTGCCGAGGTTTTCTCCGTGATGTATAACGCTGCCGGTATGTCGAAGTTTTTCGCCGCTTCGGGGGATGACAGCGTTTCCGCTCTTTCCAATGCGCTGGGCTGCATCTCAGATGTGCTTATAAAGTCGAAGTAAACGTCTCGTCAGATAATAACCGTCCGTTACCGGCGATTGTCGGTAACGGACGATCTGTCTTTTGCTTACTCATTCACCGCAGCAAGGGCGGCGACGGTGCCGTCCGCGGCGGCGGTGGTCAACTGCCGTACGGATTTCGTTCTGCAGTCGCCGGCGGCGTATACGCCGGGGCAGGAGGTTTTCGTGTCTTCGCCGGCGATGATGAAGCCGCGCTCATCCAGATCTACAAGGCCGGCAAACGCGGAATTGTCCGGGCTGAAGCCTACCGCAAGGAACACTCCGGGGACCGAAAGATCCTCGGTTTCGCCGGTTCTGAGGTTCCTGAGGCGCAGTCCCGCGATCTCTCCGTTTTCCGTCAGATACTCCTCGGGAGTGTATGAGAGCAGCATTTTTATGTTGCCGCGGCTCTTTGCTCTGTCGATGATCGCCTTCGCCGCGCGGAACTCATCGCGTCTGTGGATAAGATATACGGTTTCGCACACGTCAGAGAGATAGACCGCGTCGCCCAGAGCGGTATCGCCGCCGCCGACGATTGCAACGTCCTGACCTTTGTAGAACGCGCCGTCGCACACCGCGCAGAAAGACAGTCCCGCGCCGACGAGGTCCTCTTCATTTGCGAGACCCAGCCCGCGATGATGCACTCCGGTGGCAATTATCAGACGGGCGCACTCATATTCTCCGCAGTCGGTATCCAGTCTGAAACCGTCAGGCGTTTTTTCGGCGGACAGCACCTCGCAGGACTCAAATTCCGCGCCGAGACTTTCCGCCTGTTCCGCGAGCTTCGCCGCCAGATCGAAGCCGGATACGTTCGGTACGGCGGGGAAATTCTCCACGAGAGGGGAGTCGTTTATCTGCCCGCCGATATTGTTTTTTTCCAGGCACAGGACGCTCTTGCCTGCCCGCCTGGCGTAGATCGCGGCTGTAAGACCCGCGATGCCCGCGCCGGCTGTTATTATGTCATATTTCATATCATTTCTGCATCAGTTTCCAGATCAGTTTCCAGATGGGATTTGCGGCGATAAGTCTGACCAGCGAATCGGGGATGATGCTCGCCAGGAACCAGATATCGACGTATCTGCCGTTTCCTTCGGGCTCGGGAGCTCCGTCATATTCAAGTGTGAACGCCTGCGTATAGGTGATTCCGCCTTTGCCGAAGATCTCCGCCCTGACGTAAGAGCCGATCTCATCGGAATAGTCGTCAAGATCAATGCTCCCGCCGGTGGCGATGGTTTTTCCGTCCGCGATCCAGCGCACGACCATACCGCCTGTCGTTTCAAGGGTGATCGTATCCTCTTCGTCGTCGACCGTTACGCGGTTCACGTAAGGCGCGTCGATATCTCCCGGAGCGGTGTATTTGGAGCCCTGATCTTTCTCTTTGAGCTCAGCGGCGATCTTTTCGGTGATGTCGTGTATCTCTGCGCCGAATGCTGTCATTTCTGTTGTTGCGCCGTTTGCCGTAAGAAGTGTCTCATACTCGAGCAGCTCGTCGTAGTTGCCCAGGTTCTTGCTCGCCGCGAAAAACGCGCCGTTTGCAAGAGCGCTCTTCATCGCATCGGGGGCAAGCCCGCTCATCGGGATCATCGTGAATCCGGTGTAAACCACGTCCGCGGAGTGCGCGTCGGACGTGCCCAAAGCGTAGACGTTCCTGCCGGCGGGCACAACCTTGCTGAGGAGAATGTCCCAGAGCTTGCGGTCGAAACGGGTCCTGTAATCGCCTTTGGAGTTGACGTCTATGCCCAGGCACGTATCGTGATTTATCAGCAGTCCGGCGTATTTCTGCACGATATAGCGATATTTGATGTTTTTAAGGTTGTAGGCGTCCGAGGTATATACCTCGTTTCTTGCGCCGGTATACTCGCCGGGATGGTTGATAACGGACAGTCCGCCCAATGTCTGTATGTTTCTGATCGGGGTGATATAGTCGCTCGTTCCGCCGTACCTGCCGTCGCCGTATTCGGCAAACCAGCTGCACACGTGGGCGTTGTTCAGTGAGGATGGGTTGTTCTCGATCCCGAAGGGCACCCGCATCATCTCTCTCCCGCCGTTCTCGCTGTAATATTCGGTATCGTTGGCTTTGACTACGGTATAAGACGCGCCGTCCGGAGTCTCGCCCTCTGTTTTGAGTGCCTCTATGGAGCCGCCTCTGCCGCGTATCGATACTGCGACTTTCAGCGCCGGCAGATCGTGATGCTCGCCCTCCAGCCAGCCGCGGTCGCTTATTCCGTGGTCGGTCACCGCAACGATATCGAATCCGGCGGCGTAGTGCGCGGCGGTCATCTCGGCAAGGGTGTTGTTGCCGTCGGACGCGTTGGTGTGCGAGTGCAGGTCGGCGCGGTATTGTTTCCACGACCAGTCGACCGACTCGTACGGGTTTGCTATCGCGTAGTCGACGTCGGCGGCGAAACCGGCGACGGAGAAAATACCTGCAAGGAGGGCAATTGTAAGGAGGATAGAAAGTGATTTTTTCATCAGAGTCACCTTTTCTTGAGAGTGGAGAGCGGAGAGTTGAGAGTGGAGTTGTTGTTTTGTCTTATATATGCGCGCTTAAGGTTGCAAAACAGCAAACTTATTGCCGCGAATAACTCCACTCTCCACACTTCACTCTCCACTCTGATATTATTTGAAGTACATGTACAATTGTGTCTTGATCATCCCGTTATACAGCTTGCGGCGCTTGTCGGCGCGTCTGCCGAACGCTTTTTCAAAATCCTCGTCGGCGGTGATCACCGAGTAGCTCCAGCCGTGTTTCCGGGTGAATACTTTGCCTAAATCGCGGTAGAGCTTTTCCACGGTCTGAACGTCGAGCAGCCTCTCGCCGTAGGGGGGATTGGTGATGACGGTGCCGTTCGGAGCCGAATTATCGAACCGGCGCGCGTCGGCTTTATAAAAACTTACCAGTTCCGCGACTCCGGCCCGTTCGGCGTTGATCTTCGCGATCTCCAGCGCTTCCGGGTCGATATCCGTCCCCACGCCCTGAAAATCGATATCCGTCCGCTCAAGCGAACGGGCGATCCCGCGTGCCTGAGCCCATATTCTGCCG